>JAGQQG010000006.1 GCA_020426325.1 Planctomycetaceae bacterium
CAGTTGTGTGGTCCACGCGGCGAGCGTGCAGGATCGTGACGGGGCGAAGTGGGTCTTGGCCCGAGCGACATTCGACTTCGCCCGCCTGCGGATCATTCGCGCGGACGCAGGGTACGCCGGTCGCCTGGAGCGCTGGGTGCGTCGGTCATGCCTCTGGTCGTTGGAGATCATCCGCCGCACCTCAAAAGGCTTTGTGGTCCTGCCCAAACGATGGGTCGTGGAACGCACGTTCGCCTGGCTGGGAAAGTACCGCCGGTTGTCAAAGGACTACGAAATTCTCGAAGCCTCCAGTGAAGCATTCATCTACGTCGCCATGATCCACATCATGGTCAGACGACTCAACTAACCCTTTTCAAACGCGTTCTTAGATCCGGGGAATCACTGATGCAGACATTGTTGATCGCGCTGGGGGCGTTGGTGGGATATGTGATCGCCTATCACACCTATGGTCGATGGCTGGCGAAGAAGGTTTTTAAGCTCGATCCGCAGGCAACCGTTCCGAGTGTTGAGCTCAATGATGACCGGGATTTTGTCCCGACGAACAAGTCGGTTCTTTTTGGACATCATTTCACATCGATTGCAGGGACGGGGCCGATCGTTGGACCGGCCATTGCGGTGATGTGGGGTTGGCTCCCTGCATTGGTCTGGGTGTTGGTTGGTTCAATCCTCGTGGGGGCGGTTCACGATTTCGGTGCTCTCGTGGTTTCGATGCGGAGTCGCGGTCAGACGGTGGGCGATGTGGCGGGGCGCGTGCTCAACAAGCGAGTGAGACTGCTGTTCCTGCTGATCCTGTTCATGGCGCTGACTATCGTGCTGGCTATCTTCGGGCTGGTGATCGCGGCCGTCTTCAGGCAGTATCCCGCGTCGATTTTTCCCTGCGTCGTGCAGATTCCGATCGCCATCGGGATCGGCTTCTGGCTGCATCGCAAGGGGATGAACCTCCTGGTACCGTCGATCCTGGCTTTGACGGTGATGTATCTGACAGTCATTTTCGGCGACGAAAACACACTCACTGGAATTGCGGCGTTCGATCGAATTGGCGAGTATCTGCACGCGTTCAACATGGCTTTGGCCGCGTGGCCGACCATCGTCTGGGTCGCAGTGCTGCTGTTATATTCCTACGTGGCTTCAGTTCTGCCCGTATGGATTCTGTTGCAGCCTCGGGACTATATCAACTCGTTGCAGTTGATCTCTGCGTTGGGTTTGATCGTGATCGGGCTGGCGGTCGCGGGGTTGACTGGTGGCGCGCCCGTCGACCCGTCGGGAGTTCGACCTCCACTGGAAATTGTCGCTCCGGCCGTTCGTGCCAACCCGCCGGGGGCTCCCGTGCTGATTCCCTTTCTGTTCATCACGATCGCCTGTGGGGCATGCAGCGGGTTCCATTGTCTAGTCTCCTCCGGCACTTCCAGCAAGCAAATCAAATGTGAGACTGACGCTCAGTTCGTGGGATACGGATCAATGTTGACCGAGGGCTTTCTCGCAGTGATCGTGATCCTTGCCTGTGTTGCAGGTTTGGGACTCGGAATCCCGGGAACAGACGGCGGCATTCTCACTGGCTCAGCGGCTTATGATCTGCGTTACGCCGAATGGAACTCGAAACTCGGCCCGCTGGTCGCTGCCTTTGTGGATGGCTCGGCCAATTTTCTGAAGGCGATGAATGTGCCCGCTGGTGTATCGGTTGCACTCATGGGAGTGCTGGTCGCCTCATTTGCCGGAACGACGCTGGACACGGCTTGCCGTCTGCAGCGGTACGTGATTCAGGAGTTGGCCGGGACGTTCGTGTCAGCGAATGATCGTACAGGACCGTCGCTGAACCCGCTGGTCTGGCTGACGGACAAGCATGGAGCGACGATCTTCGCTGTCGTGCTCGCAACGATCATCGCAGCCTTGCCGGCGCCGGGGGACTCCTGGGGCTGGGCGACCGCAGGTAAGGGGGGGCTGATCCTGTGGCCCTTGTTCGGGGCGACGAATCAACTGCTGGCCGGTCTGTCGTTTCTGGTGATCTCGTTCTTCCTCTGGCGACGCAACGTGCCGGTCTGGTTTATCACAATCCCCATGATCTTCATGTTGATCATGCCTGCCTGGGCGATGCTGTCCGAACTCCCCAACTGGCTGCATCCCGCGCCCCTGCCGGACGGCACCACACCGGCGACCAACTGGGTCGTCGTCTTCGTGGGAGTTGCAACATTACTGCTGGAAGCCTGGATGATCGTCGAAGCGGCCCTGCTCTGGCCCCGAGTGCGAGGAGTGCTCGAGGAACGCCTGCCCCCGCTCTCACAAGTTGCTGGAGTGGTGTCAGAATAAGATCAGAACTGGGTCGAGCGGGTTGATCACTCTCGGTGGCCGTTCAACAAAGTTACAGTCGTGCCTTCTTCAGCAATGCTGGCAGCGAGTTTGCGAGGGAGGCGGCAGGAGAGGGTGACGCGGCTGTCGTTGTATTCGCGGTCGGTGACGTCAGCATGTTCGGCGAGCCAGGCGAAGAGACGACCGTTACCGACGCTCGTCTCGATTTGGGCGTTGAGATAGCCCTCACCCAGTCGCTCGGCGACGGCCGCTTCGAGCTTCTCCAGACCAATCCGCTGGGCAGCACTAACGGTGATGCCCTCGGAGTATTTCGACCGGAGGATGTCGATCGTGGTTCGGTCCGGGACGTTATCGAGCTTGTTGAAGACCAGGATCGGATGTTCGCTGTCGACGCCGATATCATTCAGCACGCTGTTGACCGTCTTGATGTGCTTTTCCGCATCGGGGTGGCTGGCATCGACGACATGCAGCAGTAGATCGGCATGTCGGGCCTCTGCAAGTGTCGAGCGGAATGAAGCCACCAGATGGTGGGGCAGGTTGCTGATGAACCCGACAGTGTCACTGAGCAGAACGTCACCCCAGTTTGGCAGCGTCCATTTTCGTGTGCGGGTATCGAGCGTGGCGAAGAGTTGATCCGCGATGTAGACGTCAGCTCCGGTGAGCGCATTCATCAATGTGCTCTTGCCGGCGTTCGTATAACCGACAAGCGAAACCGTCATGTGATCACGACGGCCAGCGACAGTCCGTTCCCGGCGCTGCTCAACCTCTTTGATTTTTCGCTTGAGTTCAGCGATGCGGCGATCGACGAGACGACGGTCGGTTTCGAGCTGTTTTTCACCCGGACCACGACCGCTGCCGATGCCGCCTTCGATGCGTTCGAGGTGGGTCCACATGCGGGTCAGGCGTGGCCGCATGTAAAGGAGTTGGGCCAACTCGACCTGCAGGCGGGCCTCGTAACTGCGGGCATGGGTCGCGAAGATATCGAGGATCACCTCACTACGGTCCACCACGACGGTCCCGGTTTCATCCTCGATGGCTTTCCCCTGTGCGGGAGACAGGTTCGCATCGAAAGCAATGAGATCAGCATCTGTCTGTTCAATCAGTTGCTTGACCTCAGCGACCTTCCCGCTGCCGATATAGGTGGCCGGATTGGGTTTGTCGCGGACTTGCAGAACGGTGCCGACAACTTCTGCATCAGCCGTCTCAAGCAGCCCGGTTATTTCATCGAAGGCACGCTCGCGCTCGTCACGCCGTTCGGGAGGGAGAACTCCCACGAGAACGGCTCGTTTGGATCCTACCTTGAGTTCTTCGCGTTTTGGGTCTGCCAAGTGGAGAATGCTCCTGCGACGGGAATCGAATCAGTCAAAAAAGTGGGATAAGCTTCTACTCGCCGTGCGTTGGCTCATCCTCTCGGAGAAGGACACGACAACCGAGGAATGGTTCAGCGGAAACCTCAACGGATCTCTGCCAGACAGTTCGCGGCCAAGCGACTGATCACTCCTTGTTTTTGACGAGGGTCACACAATTCCCTTTGTCATTATACTCAAGAGAGGTGAGGAAGGATTCCATCAATTTGATGCCGCGACCGCTCGCCTTGTCGAGATTCTCCTCCAGCGTCGGGTCCGGGACGTCTGCAAGGTCGAAGCCGTCCCCCTCGTCCTCGATTTGGACCCAGGCCTTTTCGTTGTCGACCTGACAACGAACGAAGACTTTTTTCGCGGGGTTGCGTTTGTTGCCATGTTTGATGGCATTGACGACAGCTTCCTCGATTGCCAGTCGCATCACGAAAACATCTCGGCTCGAGTAGCCAAATTCCTCGATCGCACTGACGATTCGATCCTGTAGTTCCTGCGCAGCGGGAGTGTCGCCGATGAGAGTGACGTCAAACTCTTGCGATTGCGACATCAGCGAACCAGAGACTGTGGACGGAACTCCGTAATAAACTGCGAAACTGAGGACTCAGCCGATGATCCCTGCCGGAGAATCATAGTGGGGCTGCTGACTAGATCCCCGCCAGGGCCTGATCCTGGTCGTCCTTAATGTCGAAGACCTGATTCAGCTTGGTGATGGCGAAAACTTCGTAAATATCCGGTCGAATCGAACAGAGCCGGAGTTTTCCGCCTGCGGTCTTCACCTTCTTGTCCATGGTGATGAGCTTGCCGAGGGCTGCACTCGAAAGATACTCGACGTTGGAAAAGTCGAGTATGATTTTCTTGCGTCCATCGTCTTCGACGAGCCCGAAGAGTTGGTTTCCGATGATCTGAATGTTGGTTTCATCCAGAATCTTCTTGTCGACAAACTTGGCGACGGTCACATCACCGATCGTCTCAATGTCCAGTCGGCGTTTGCCGGATCCCATGGTACGTTTTCCGGGGAAGGTTCGCTGATGATAAGGTCTGCTGATGACACAGCGGGCCGGTCGTCCCTATTTACCGTCAGCACCTGACGGAGAGTGAGAAAGGTTTGTTCATCGCTCCCTGATGCGACAACAACGAATTCTCACCAAAGACATTTATCGGCAGAAATCACTATCACTTTCCTTCCCAGCGGTGTCAAGCGAACGTCGTTGACGAGAGAACCGGAACGGACAGACCCATTCATGAAGTTTGAGCCTGCACTGCTGCAAAAATGCTGGTTCCTCGCGGGTCCCACAGCCTGCGGGAAGACCGACACAGGTTTACTGCTCGCTGAACGGCTCGGGGCCGAGATCATCGGTTTGGATTCGATGTCTCTGTACCGAGGGATGGATCTCGGCACTGCCAAGCCGACTGCCGAGGAACGCTGCCGTGTCCCACATCATCTCATCGACGTACTGGACCCGCATGAGGAGTTCACAGTTGCGGACTATGTTCATCAGTCAGAGGCAGTTTGCCGCGAGATTCTGGACCGGGGAAAGGTGCCGCTGTTTGTCGGTGGGACCGGCTTGTACCTGCGTGGACTGCTTCGGGGTGTCTTCGCAGCACCTCCGGCCGACTGGCAATTGCGTGGACAGTTGGAAGAACGTGCCCAACGAGAAGGCCACGAGGTTCTGCACAGTGAGTTACAAAGAGTCGATCCCCCCGCTGCGGCCCGTCTGCACCCCAATGATCTCCGCCGGGTCGTGCGGGCACTGGAGGTATTCTATCTCACCGGCACTCCTGCATCTCAGCAACAGCGGGAGCAGCCCTTGCCAATCGAACAACGACCACCGCATGTCTATTGGCTCTCTCCGCCACGCGATTGGTTATATGAGCGGATCAATCGACGCGTTGTCAGCATGATTGAGGCGGGATGGGTCGATGAGGTCCGAACCCTCTTGGAGCGAGATCAGGGGCTGAGTCGCACTGCTCGGCAGGCGCTCGGCTATCAGGAACTCATCGCGTACCTTAACGGTGAGTGTTCGCTCGAGGGTGCCATTCAATTGATTCAGACGCGGACCCGTCAGTTCGCCAAACGGCAGCACACCTGGTTTCGCAACCTTGAGGAGTGCCAGCCGATCGAAATCACCGGCCATGAGACCGCAGAGGAAGTTGCGGCTCGGTTGCTCACCTGTGAATCAGCCTGACTGGCACACCGCGTGCAACCGGTTGTTCGTTCGAGAGAGATCAGTGACTCATCCTTCATAATTTGTCACTTTTTGACTCAAAAAATGGCTGAATGGGGCCTGAGCGACGCCCCGCAGATGCTTTACGAGATTGTAATTCTTTCAATCTGCATCCCCTGACTTGCAAAGGAATGAGATGGGTACACAGACACCCCTGCAAACGGAATCCTTCACTCGAACGCCTTATGGATTTCACCGTCGAGGGTTGATTGACGCGCCGGTGAGAGAGACCACGTCCAATGGTCATGGTCGGACTTTCTTGTGGTCGAGCCAGGCAGAGTTGATTCAGGCATTTGTGGGTTATGCTCAGTCTCAACTCATCGAAACCGCACAACCGCTCAGTCATATCCGCAGTGCCGGGCCACTTGCAGACCGGGCCCTCGATTGGCTCCACCGCAGTGGGTTCTCCATTGACGATGTGCATCGGTTGCAGTTCGGACTCTACACCACCCCGGCTGATGTCGAGCGGTTTCTCACGAGCGTCGGATTCACCCATGCTCATGTTGACAGCACTCGGTTCGGGAACGAACTTGAACACATGCTGCAGCAGGAATGGTCAGGATGTCTGGTCGTGCCGTTGCGAGATCGATTCGGTGAGATTGTCGATCTTGGTTTTGTGAGCTTCGACCGCGACGCTCATCCGACGATGCAGTGGTTACGTGGAGCAACAGATACGGGCATAGTGGCTTATGGTCTTGATCAGGTCCTGTCCCATCGGGCTTCCGGCTCTCAGAAAGATCAGCGGTCTTTGATACTCGTCGATGAAGTCATTGACGCCCTCTCTCTGCAATGCCGAGGATTCAAGAATGTGGCCGCCGTCGGTGAATTGGAGGAGATGTCTTCCCAACGCTGGGATGCTTTGTTTGACCTTGGGGTTTCTCGTGTCGATCTCGTCTTCCGCAATCGGGCTGCACAGCAATCACAGATTCGCCATTTCCTGACGACTCGTCTCCGAGCGATTCGCTGTCCGGAAGTTCATGTCTTTGACTCAACCCAGTTCGGCCCCGGTGAATCGGCCTCCGAGTTCGTCACGCGACAGGGACGGGATGCGTTTCACCGTCTCCTCGAAGGCCGTGCTTACGTGCGTCGACAATGGGTCGAGCCCGACTTTGGCCGACCTCTGCCAAATGAACAGAGAAGACAAGCGATCGCCTTCCAATCGGAACGATACTGGGCAGCCATCGATCATCGTCTGCACTCGATCGCCGACCAGACAGACAGCGTCGAATGTCGGCAGATGGCGGAGGACATCGCACAGGCGCTGGCGACCGGGGATTTCGATGGAGCACATCAGATGCTCGATCGTTGGCAGATCGCACGTTGGCAGAACGTCATCTCTGCGCCTGAGTCGCCCACTTCCGCCTTCAGCGTGGATGCAGCACTCGATGTCGTCTGTTCGACAGAGATTGATGATCACCGGCTCACCTGGCATGACAGTTCCGCGGAGACGATGACGTCAGATGTCACACTGATTCGGACGACGAACGATCGCCAACGGACCGAACGCCTGATTGAGGTCCTGCTGAATGATCTTCGAGCCGAAGATGATGGTTTGAATATCGTCGTCTGCGAGGAGGGGGTCCATCGATTTGTGACGCTCATGATTCATGCGATGGTCCAGGAGCAGGCCGCAGGCGTTGGCCTCTCGGTCATCGAGGTTGCAGCCCGGTTGCGTGGTGAGGAACCGCAGGGCGGATTCCGGGACAAACCCTGGCTGGTGGATGAAGCCGTCGATCAAATGTATGCATGGTCCAGCCGACTCTGCTTTATCGATCGGGCGGACATCGAAAGTGAACTGTCTCAACAGCTGCATCATTTACATCTTCAGAATGGACCGATCGCGGGCCTCTACTTTGATTTGGCGCATGTGCAGATCGTCGAGAACCGGACCAGTTCAAACCGGGAAATGAGGATTGGCACAAGAACGCTTGAGCAGCTTGCTCATGACTTTGACTGTTCCGTTGTGGCTTCTATGTCCGGTCAATGGGCCGAAATGTCTGCAACCCGCCGAACAGAGCATGAGTCAACGAAAGCTGTTTGGCGACAAGCCGGACGATTCGCTGAGCGTTTGACTCCGATCCTTGGGACCGATCGACAGGGTCTTCAGGACTTTCGTTCGCTGCTGCGTCACTGGATCGTCCAGACCGAGCGACGCACCCGATTCGTCCCACAGGCTGTCTAAAATGTAGCGGTTGACCGCAGTTCAAACAGTACGTCCGTCTTGAGAGATTGGGCGTGCTGTTTCTCTTTGATCTCTCGAATGGTCGGAGATCACGGAAGAAATGCGTCGAGGAGCATCAGTTCCTCGTGTGGTGTGATCACGACATGATCACGGTCCGCAGGCAACAACACAGTCTGCCCAAGGGACAGGTTCAATTCGTCCTCACCTGCTTGCAATGTTCCGCTGCCGGCGAGAACCATCAGCACGTGACAGGCATCATCCTGCCTGAGAGAGAAGGGCCGGGAACTTCGATGACGTTGCAGGACGAATTCCGACGATCGCACGAGTTCCTCGTGATCATGATCGCTGCTCAACAGCACAGGCTGGATCGGTGCGACCGGCCCGCGATCGAAGTCAATGCAGTGAAGAGCCTCTTTGAGATGCAGTTGTCGTGGCTGTCCATCCGCTCCAAGCCGTCCCCAGTCGTAGAGACGGAATGTCAGGTCACTCGACTGCTGAATTTCGGCCAGAAGCACCCCCTCACCAATCGCATGCACGGTCCCGGCAGGGACGAACACACAGTCTCCCGGGCGGACTTGGATGCGATGCAGCAACTGTTCAACGGTGCCGTCCTGGAGTGCCGTGGTCATGTCCTTGGCGGTCACGCCTGATTTCAGTCCGACAAAGATTTCGCTGTTGGATTGAGCATCCAGAATCACCCAGGCTTCGGTCTTCCCGTTTTCTGTCGGGTCAAACGCCTTCGCCTGTCGATCGTCCGGATGGACCTGAACCGAAAGTACGTCCGCTGCATCGAGGAATTTGACCAGCAGAGGGAACTGGTTCCGTCCCGCATGGCGGCCCAGAAGCGGCACATTCTGCTGAATGACGAGTTCCGAAAGACTCAGTCCGTCAAAATCTCCCCTGCTGACGATCGTCTGATCACCGCCATGATCAGCGATTTCCCAGCTCTCTGCATAGTCCGCTTCCGGACCGATCGGTTTGTGCAACATCGACCCTAACCGCCGTCCTCCCCAGCGGATCCGTTTTAACAGCGGGTGAAAGGTCAATGGCTTCATCTGGTCGAAATTCGCAGGTCAATGTGGTGTTTTGTTCAGGGATCGGTCAAGTCTGAGGGGGACCGCAGGCATCTTAGATTCGAGTAGACCTCCCACCGACGATTTGCAACATTCGGGACTCTCACTCACTCCCCACACAGTTTCGTCCTTCACCCAACGCGGTCACTCTGCCTGAAAAAGCAGAGAGATTGCGGCCAGACAACACATGATCAAAGCCTCCACGTTCATTTTGTTGCTGACGATCGCCGTTGTCTCAATGCCCGGCTGCGCTGCGATGAAGTCGAGTGCCTCACAGGCCATGACATCCATGCGTCCCGGCAACGGTGATTATCACGACACGACTGGTGACAGCAGCGATCCCTGGGTCCAGGAAGCAGGAGCTGAGGCGCGAGTGAATCATCCCCGAGAGAAGGATCCCGAACCACCCTGGATGAGAAACTTCCTGATGTCGCAAAAAGCACGTGACATCGAAAGCAATCTCGGGATTGAGTAGTCACAAAGCAGTCACCTTTTGTTCTGTCGTTGGAATTGTCCGACAGCGAATCAGTCCCGACTACTTTTCCCGCGAGATTCGATCGCCCGGCTGACGGCCTCAAGCAGAACGTCCATCGCAAACGGCTTGCGAATGTAGTCGACGACGCCGAGCATCTCGGCATACGCCTTATGCCGTCCACCTTCGTTGGCCGTAATCATGATCACCGGGGGCGGGTTGCTGACGGTCTTGAGAAACTCCAGAACCGGAAATCCTCCCATTTTTGGCATCATCATGTCCGTGATGACCAGATTCGGCTTCAAGCTCTCGATGAGTTTCTGACCTTCGACGCCATTCGGGGCATGCGTGATTTCATAACCTGCACCGTCCAAGACGCTGGTCAACGTTGCAGCGATCTCCCGATCATCCTCGATCAGCAGGATCTTTTTACTTTCAGACATGAGTTGTGTGCTCGAATGATGCGGACAACACGGTGCTTCCATCAGACGAACTGGAACCGCAGTCGACTCCACTTCGCTGTCACTGAGGAAAACCTGGGAACAATGTGAATCGTATGGCCCCCGCCATGGATTCTCAAGACGCCCCCCTGGCTCGATGAATGAATGCCTCGACCAGCTTGAGATCCTTGACGCCGGGAGACGCCTCGACGCCACTGGCCACATCGATCCCCCAAGGCTGAACCATCGTCACGGCTTCAGCAACATTCTCTGGCGTCAAGCCTCCAGCGAGAACCAACGGCGGCCATTCATCAGGTCTGTGCTCTGGTGAAAGTGATTCCCAATCGACCTTCTCTCCGGTGCCTCCGTAGGCGTCCGGACTCCGCGCATCCACGAGCCATGCCCAGGGAGTAGCTCCCGTCTGGTTGCACTCTTGAATCAGTTGAGTCGCCAAAGGCTCGAAATCTCCATCGGTTCGCAGAGCACGGATAATCCGGAACTCGGCCAGTTCAGCGATTAGCGATGTTGGTTCTTCGCCGTGTAATTGCACGGTCGTCAGTCCCGTCTCGGAGACGATACGGCGAATCTCATCAGCCGTATGATTCACAAACAGGCCCACGGGAGTCACCGTAGAAGGCAGAGCATCGACGATCTGTCTCGCAACGGACACATCGACACAGCGCGGTGATCGGTCATAAAAGTTGAGTCCGATTGCATCCGCACCGGCCTCAACGACCCCCATCGCCGTGGTGACGTCACGAACTCCACAGATTTTAATCCACGTTCGAATGGGTCACTCCTTGGGGGTCAGAAGTTCAACCAAAGTCCGGACCATCACACCCGTCCCTCCGCTTTCCTGCTGGGGTGTTGCTTTCTCGGTGAACGAGGGACCAGCAATGTCCAGATGGACCCAGGGGACGCTTGCCACGAACTTTTCGAGGAACTTTGCGGCAATCGAAGCTCCGCCCCAGCGAGTGCCAACGTTTTTGATGTCAGCTACATCGGACTTGAGTTGTTCAGCGAACTCCTCGTCCATCGGCAGCTGCCAGATTCGTTCCCCTGCAGAGCTGGAGGCGGAGAGCACTTGATCGCACCATGTCTGGTCGTTGGTAAAGGCACCGGTGATGTTCTCGCCCAGAGCAATCACACACGAGCCGGTGAGAGTCGCGAGATCGATCATTCGATCGACCTTTTGATCGACGACATACGATAACACATCTGCAAGCACCAGACGTCCTTCCGCATCTGTGTTGAGGACTTCGATGGTCGTGCCATTGCGAGCGGTCAGGACATCACCCAGCTTATAGGACGAACCGCTGACCATGTTCTCGACAAGTCCGACTGCACCGACGACATTCACCGGCAGCTTTAATCGAGCAACGGCCGACATGACTCCCAGCACGGTCGCTGCGCCTGCCATGTCACACTTCATGGTCTTCATGGAATCCGTGGGCTTGAGCGACAGTCCACCGCTGTCGAATGTCACTCCCTTACCGATCAACGCTGTCACGGGATCGCGCGCGGTTCCCCCCTGATAACGAAGAATGACCACGCGTGGCGGACGATCACTTCCCTGAGCAACCCCCATCAATGATCCCATGCGTTCCTGCTTGATGCGTGCCTCATCTAGGATGTCACACTGAAGTCCCAGTTCTTGAGCGATTTGCCCTGCCCGTTGTGCGAACGTCTCCGGGTACACATCGGCAGCCGTACGATTGACCAGCTCTCGAACCAGATTCACGGCATCGCCCAGCGTATGTCCCACTCCAACAGCAGTCTCGATCTTCTTCGTCGCAGATCCGTCCGGCACGAGGTAGGTGACTGATGCAAACTCATGTCTGCCCGGGTCGGACTGATAGACGCCCGGTCCAACACATCCGACAGTCAGCGACGTTGCCATCTCCTGAGCCACGGCTTCGAGGCTCAGCAAATCGCGATCGATGTCCGGGATAGCACAAGCAATGGTTCGCTTTGGCTGACGGGAGACCTGCAGGGCGGCAGTCGTGAATGCTTTACGCAGCGAACAGCGATCGAGCTTGGCCTCATCACCGAGGCCGATGATGAGCAGTCGCGTTGCAGCAATCCCGGGTGCATCCGGGACGATGAGTGTCTCCCCGAGCTTGCCTGTGACATCGCCGGATTCTCGGAGGCGTGTGATTTGTCCTCCAATCGCCTCGTCGAGTGGTACAAGCTGCTTCTTGAGGCCTGCTCCTTCCGTGACGCCCACAATCAACCAGTCGGCACTCACGCTTGCGAGTGGCTCCATGATCACGCGACTCTCCATGTTGTCCTCGTCGAATTGAGTTCAATTGATCAGCAATGATCGGTCGAGCGGACTCGCTTCCTTCCGATCTGCGCTCATTCTAGGATGTTTGTGAACCGTTTGTGCAGCATATGAGGCCGAGGAGAAGAAATGGCCAGTTTTGAAGATCGGGTGACCATTCAACGATCGGTCGAGGATGTGTTTGATTACTTCAGCGTCACTCGTAATCACGAGAAGATCTCTGAAGGGAATCTGGGCGTGACCTTCACGCAGGCTCCCGAGCGATTCGAGCAGGGGTCACTGCTCCACTTCAACATTCAGGGCTTTGGACAGGTCCAGTCCGTCGTCTACGAGATTCTCGAATTTGAACGACCGCTGCGCTATCTGGAACAACAGGTCAAAGGTCCCATGAAGCTGTGGATTCACGAACACCTGTTCATCCCGGAAGGGGACGCGACGGTGATCGTTGACAAAGTCGAGTTCGAGCCTCCCGGTGGGATGATCGGCCTGCTGGTGACGGAGTCCCGCATCCTGGACTCCCTGGAGGATGGCATCTTCTCTCGAAATCAGGCTCTCAAACAGATTCTGGAAGGCGGGGGGTGAGATGCCCGGTGAACAACTCCCGCGATTGCCTCGTGGAAGTCGCAAATCGTCGACCGAACGGAACACGGCTACGTTCGCTGCCTTGATTGGGCTGTTTCTGCTGGCATTCGGATTTCTTGCATTGGTGTCGCTGGTCCTGCCAGCTGTCCGGGGCATCCTGCTGTTACTCGTGGCGGGGGTGGGGTTTTTCACCCTGCACTATTTCACATGGGGGCGAGTGCTGACGCGTCTCCGAGAGAAGGAAACGGCTCCTTCGAAAGCCGATAACGAGTGACCGCGATTCAAGCGGTCGCCTGACCGGTGAAATAGCTGGGCTCGCTGCCGGCGATCCACTTGATGTTACAACCGATGCTCGGTCGCTGTTCAACGGAAACGGGTTGACCGGCGAGAACCTGATCGCATGCAGCTCTCAGGTCTGCGCCCGTCACTGGGATGTCACTGCCCGGACGGCTGTCATCGAACTGTCCGCGATAGACGAGTTTCCGATTGCTGTCGAACAGGAAGAAGTCCGGTGTACACGCGGCGTGGTAGGCTTTCGCGACTTCCTGAGATGCATCATACAGATAGGGAAACGTGTAGCCGTTCGACTCCGCTTCCTGTTTCATCTTGTCCGGACCATCCTGAGGATAGGTTTCCACGTCGTTTGAGCTGATCGCCACGACTGCGAGCCCCTGGTCCTGGTACTCCTTAACAAACTTGGCAAGATCCTTACGCAAATGAATGACAAAGGGACAGTGATTGCAAATGAACATCACCAGCAGCCCCGGTTTGCCCTCGAAATCGGAGAGCGAGACGGTGCTGCCATCAACATTGGGCAGAGAAAACTCTGGGGCCTGACTGCCGAGCGGCAGCATGGTGGATGCGGTTTTGACCATGGTGTGTTCCTCTTCAATTTCTGAAGTCGTTTCAAACTTCTCGGATACTCGATCTGCTTGCTACCCGCAATGCCCGGCGATCAATAGGACAGAAATGTGTATGTGTATCCAGGCCCTTGCCAGAAGAGCCCGCGATCGATCCCGTGGGTCACATGGATATGGTGAGGAGCACCAAATTGTAAGCACTCTTCGACAGCATACTTCATCGGCGCGGGCGACTCTGCAATCGCGATGACGACTGGTTGATAACTCAATCCAAGGACACGAAGTGTTCTTTGATGCTTGACCGGGTCCAGTCGCATCGATAACCAGACAACTGGACCAAAAGCGAGTAGGTAGCTCATTATGATGAGACAGATCCACAGGATCCAACTCTTGGTCCACGGGTTACTGTGTGATATGTCCATGGGAAGAGATGATAGCAAACGGATCATCACTTCTCATCTCGAAGCCGCCGTTGTGTCAATCAGCGGCGCGTATCCACTTCAGCAATAGAGTCAGACGCACTTTTTATTCACCGTTCCACTCGTGCGTGCAGACGTGGAATATGGCACAATAAGAAGATGTCACTCAACGACGAATCGATTGTCTTGTCGCTCCTCGCGCGTGCCCGTGCGGGGGATGCTGCTGCTCGGGACGAATTGTTCTCCAAGTGTCGCAATTACGTGGCCCTCATTGCGAGGACACAGGTCGAAAGTTGGATGCAGACCAAGGTGGACGCCTCCGATCTCGTGCAGCAGACCTTGCTGGAAGCACATCGCGGGTTTGCGGAATTCCGAGGTGAAAGTGAGGCTGAGTGGCTGGCCTGGCTGCGTCAGATCCTCCATCACAACACGCACGATTTCATCCGGCAGTACAAAGGGACGGACAAACGACGCATCCAGAAAGAAGTCCGTTTGCAGGGCACTGCTGGTGATCAGTCTGGATCGTTCTTCCATGACCCTCCCGGTCACGAACAGACTCCGAGCCAGATCATCGCTCAACACGAGCAACAGATCGAACTGGCTGATGCCATCTCACAACTGTCCGATGATCACCGTGAAGTGATCATCCTGCGGAATCTCCAGAGATTGCCGTTTGAGGAGATTGCTACTCAGATGGGTCGGTCACGACCTGCAGTGCAGATGTTGTGGATGCGTGCAATCCAGAAGCTGCAACAGTCATTGTCCGGACCCGGACAAGGTTCGGAGGAGTGACCATGACGTCAGACGTCACTCCGTCAGATCCTGATGAGCAACTCTTCAAGCTGTTGGATGATTACGTCAGTTCGCTTCGTGGTACGAACGGCGAGGTGCCCGACCCTCCCGATGAACTGCTTCAGGCTTTCCCCGATCTGGCCGGCATGCTGGATTGTCTCGACTCCCTCGAAGATCTAGTGCCGCCGTCGCTGAGTCTCGACGACTCCGGAGACCGACGAATCTACGAGGAGGAGACCTTTGTCCCGGGAATCACCCCTGGGCTGTCCGGAGATTTGAAAGCATCAAGTTCCGACCCGGTCCAATGGCCTTGTGACTTTGGACGTTACGAACTGATCAGGGAAGTCGGCCGAGGAGGAATGGGCATCGTCTATCTCGCCCGACAGAAGCAACTCAACGCGATGGTGGCATTAAAACTCGTCGGTCGCAGTCAGTTCGCCTCTGCGGAAGAGGTCCGACGGTTTTACTCGGAAGCACGAGCAGCGGCCGGGCTGAGACACCCTAACATCGTCAGTGTGCACGACGTGGGCGATTGCCACGGGCAACACTATCTGACGATGGCCTTCGTCGGCGGAGGCAGTCTCGCGGATCGCTTGCAGCATGGCCCGCTGGCCCCGCGTGAGGCGGCTGAGTTGCTACTGACTGTCGCGCGGGCTGTCGAGTATCTGCATCGACACAAGATCGTGCATCGGGATCTGAAGCCGTCCAACATCATGCTCGATGAAGAGAGTATTCCTCATGTGACGGACTTCGGTCTTGCGAAGGTCTTTGAAGGCGACAGTCGCGAGACGGCATCGGGGACGATCATCGGAACTCCGGCTTACATGGCTCCCGAGCAGGCATTGGGGCAGTCGTCTCATGTCCTGCCACAAAGCGATGTCTACAGCCTTGGCTCTATCCTGTATGAGATGCTGACCGGGCAGCCTCCGTTCGCAGAAGACAACCCGCTGGATACGCTGCTTCAGGTCATCGAGGCCACTCCCGATCCGATGCGGCGTCTCAACCCGCACATTCCGCAGGATTTGGAGGCGATCTGCCAGCATTGCCTGGAAAAGAATCCCGAAGATCGTTTCGTCTCAGCAGATGCACTCGCAGCCGAGTTGGATCACTTCCTGAAGGGGGAACCGGTCGAATTGCCGCCGCGATCGCTGTGGGACCGTGCGGTCCGTTGGACACGACGCGAGCCTGCGATGGCGTCTCGTCTTGGGGTACTGACAGTGGCATCGACCATCATTCAGATGTACTACCAGCTCGGTGGACACCGCGATTTACAGCAACACCTTGAAGTCATGGGAGTGATGGGCCTGTGGATTGTCCTCTCATTCATCTGCATGCGACTGCAGTGGAAAGAGGAGTGGGAGACATTCGCAAGATTTCTTTGGTGCACTGCGGATGCGGTCTGTTATACGGCAGTCCTGTGTCTCGCCGATGCCGATGCACCTCTGGGGCCGGTCCTGATTGGATATCCGGTACTGATTATCGGCGCGGGGCTGTGGTCACAAATCAGACTCGTCACGTTCATGACAGTCGTGACCACGATCTCGTATGCCTTCCTGGCCTGGCTCAGAAACGGCTATGCGACACACTGGCATTATCCGGTGATTTTCATGGCCTCCCTGATCGGCACGGGTTTCATCGTTGCCTATCAGGTGTATCGTTTGCGGATGTTAAGCCGGTATTTTGAACGACGTCGACTGTGAGATTCATGCGTGAAAAGCCGATGCACTGGCTGGCATCAAGGGTCAGGTGGTACATTGCATCTTCCAGCCGAGCGTCTTCCATTGATCAAGCGACCTGATTCACCGCCACAAGTTTGCCGACATGTTGAAATTGCGTGACGTTGAAGTTCTGGACACGTTTGCCGAAGCGTTTCCGATGGCTGGCGTCCGTCTCGTCATCACAGCGATCACTGACAGATGGGCGGAGACTGCGGCTCGTGAGTTCTGTGGCAATGCATCGAGTGTGATCGGCTGTAACGCTGAAGCGGCCATCGAAGGAGTCGTCTCAGTGGAGGAAACCCCCGATGGACGTCCCGGAGTGAAAGTGCTGGCCTTCGCTTTCGACGACAAAAAACTGGAGAAGGCGGTGCAATCGCGAGTCGGACAGAACGTGCTGACCTGTCCGACCACTGCGTGTTACGATGGTTTGGAAGGCGAATTGCAATCATCACGCATCTCCGTGGGAGGAGGTCTGCGATACTTTGGTGACGGCATGCAGTCCTCCAAGAAACTGGGAGAACATCGCTACTGGCGGGTGCCGGTGATGGATGGTGAGTTCGTCTGCGATGATCGTTTTGGAGTCTGCAAGGGGGTCGGAGGCGGCAATTTGTTACTGTGTGGTGTCGACATTGAACAGACACTCACAGCAGCGGAGGCGGCCGTGGCAGCGGTCGGAGAAGTCAGCGGATGCATCCTGCCTTTTCCGGGTGGCATTGTGCGGGCGGGCAGCAAGGTGGGATCGAAGTATGACAAACTGCCGGCGAGCACGAATGACCCCTATTGTCCGAGCGTCCGGGCACTCACCGAATCGTCGCTGCCTGTCGACTGCAATTGTGTGTACGAACTCGTCATTGATGGGGTCTCGTTTGAAGCTGTCCAATCCGGAATGCGGGCCGGGTTGCACGCCGCGTGCGAGACGGACGGGCTGCTCCGTGTCACCGCAGGCAATTACGGCGGCAAGCTCGGCAAACATCATTTTCACCTCCGCGACCTGCTGTAGATGAACCTGGCTGAGATTCAATCTCCGTCACATGCTCGATCGCATTGGCCGGGCAAGTCGTGGACGGGTGTGATCAATCGCAAGGTGCGGCGAAAATGGCATTACGCCATGATCATCGTGCTGGCAACAACGCTCAATTTCGCGCGACTCATGCAGGCGGAACCGCTCAACAGTGCGAACGATCGCTCCCGATGGTGCACCGTCTGGTCACTCGTCGAGCGGGGCACCTATCAGATCGATGAGATTCGTCAGCGATCCGGATGGGACACCATCGATCTTGTCAAACATGACGACCACTTCTACTCGACCAAGCCGCCGCTCTTTCCGACGATCGTTGCAGGATTGTATTGGAGTCTGAAGCACACATTGGGCTGGTCGCTGGATCACCATCTGCTGACCACCACGCGCATTCTGCTGACGCTGATCAACATCGTCCCGTTGACGATCGCTCTTTGGCTGCTGTCGCGAGTGATCGACCGCGTTGCGACTAACGACTTCACCCGGTACTTCCTTGTGGTGACCGCAGCCACGGCAACGCTGCTGCAACCGTTTGTGATTGTGTTGAACAACCATCTCCCCGGTGCGATCTGTTGCATGTTCGCACTGTATGCGGTGATTCAGATTCTGATCGAAGAACATCATTCTCCAAAGTACTTCGCCATGGCCGGGTTCTTCGCGGCCTGTACCTGCTGCAACGAGTTGCCGGCTGCGGCTTTCGGTGCTTCATTGTTCTTCTTTCTCGCTCGGGCCGATTTGCGAAAGACGTTCATCTGGTTTGTGCCGGCTGCTCTCGTTCCGCTCATCGCATTCTTTGTGACGAACATCATCGCCACGGGGGGATGGAAGCCGTTCTACCTGTACTATGGGACGGAGAAGTACCTCTTCATTGACGATGGCGTCCCCAGTTACTGGTGGACTCCCCAGGGGATTGATCAGGCGAAAGACAGCCTCTGGATTTATCTCCTGCACTGTACTGTGGGACATCATGGCCTGCTGTCACTGACGCCTTTGTACGTGCTGACGCTTGTCGGCTGGGTTCGCACTTGTCAGGGAAAGACGCCCGTCCTGCATCTGATCCATCTCTGGGGGCTGGGATTAACCCTGCTGGTCTTCGGTTTCTTTCTGACCAAGACGGAGAACTACAACTACGGAGGAGTCAGCGTGGCCCTGCGATGGATGCTGTGGCTGACTCCGTTTTGGATCCTGGCGATGATCCCCACGCTCGACCGCTGGCAGCCGGGACGAGCCGGCTCCCTGGCCTGTCTGGTGTTGTTCGCTTGTTCGGTTTTCTCTGCCTGGTATCCCTTCGACAGCCCGTGGAAGCAGCCCTGGTTGTTCGAGTGGATGACGCGAATCGGCTGGATCGATTACTCCTCTCCCCCGCCGCCGGAGATGGCATCGTTTCACACCTGGCTTCGTCAGCTGCCCACGTCAGGGGACGAGTTCATTGAGTTCAACGGGGTGAATGAGAACGGCGACGTCACATCGCTGCGTCTCGCCGCTATTCCCGATGAATCAAATGACAAGACCAAGGTTTCCAGAATCTCAGTGACAAACAGCGTCGCGGGGAAGAGCGACAACTGGGTGCTTCCCATCGACAGACAGGCATTTGCTGAGGACCTTGATGTCGAAGAAGTAATCGTCTGGCCGGAGACAGGCGACTCTCCCGGCAAGAACAACGCCATCACGTTCTTCCGTGGGTTGCCCGAGCCGTGTCGATATGATCCGAAACGGATTCGGTACCTCGACTCACCGTTGCGTGATGAGAAGTTCCAATGTTGCCATGCGTACAGTCGGGTCCTTTACGAACCGACCGGACGCGATGCCCCGGTGATCGTCCGTCGTGACCTCTGGCTGACTGATGATGTCCCATTCGGTGTGCTGATGTTCGAGACGACCGTCAGCGACGCGCAAACAGGCGCCATCCTCTCGCGACAGCGGATGAAGGCTGTCCGCGCCAGCAGCGTGAGGCCGTTCGACAAGGACCGATTGGGACTCCCCTCAATCCTGAAACCGGAGTGAGTACAGATCCGCATTCTTCAGATGAAAACGGATCTGGACCGGTTTGCCTTTCAGTTCGCTCACGTTGTCCTTTCCAGTCCAGGTCACCGCTTGGGCGATCTCATCCCCCGTGAGAGACGGTGCTGCGGCCAACTCATACCCTGGAGCGGGAGTGCCGTCTTCCTGAAGCAGTTCGACCTGCACGTTGCCCGCCTCGCCAGCTGCATAGTTGATCACGAGTTTGCTGCCGTCGAAGGTCAGCGGCTTGGTGGTCAGCGTGCCGCCGTCCGTGCCAGCATGGGCGGAGGCAAAGCCGTCGACGCGATACGTGAACCGCCGCACGCGGCTGTCCGGGCCGGTGTAGTACGCTTCGGTCGCATACACGCTGTACTCACGATCGTTGCCGGGGAGCGAGAGCAGGCCGTTGGTCATGTAGTTGCTGCGGTTGCCGTCGCGGTCCTCGGGTGCCGATTGCGGAATGACCGCGTCGTTGAAGCGATGGAACGTCAACCCGTCACGGCTGGACATGAACACCGGCTCGACCTGTTCGTGCTCCGGCAGAAAGCGCGTCGGAAAGCCGATGCGAATATGGGGTGCTCGCGGGTACGGACGGATCGCATTCGTGTAGAGGTGCTGATGCGGCTGCCCCGGATACGTGAGCGGCACCGGCTCGGTCCAGTGCAGGAAGTCGTCCGAAGTGCACATAGAGATGGCTCGCACACCATTGGCAAAGTAGCGGTGATAATCGACATACTGCCCGGTGACTGCATCCCAGAAGGCGAGATTCTGCGAGTCGAATGCTCCCTCGGTGATCACCGGCTCGTCCGCCATCAACTCCCAGCGAATGCCGTCAGGCGACTGGAACACGTACAGACCCTTCTTCCCCTCAGGTCGTCCGCGCGAGATGCCTTTGTACTTCGCCTGCGGGTCGCAGTCCGGGTTCATGTCCTTGAAGGCGACGAAGCAATGCGTGCCCAGCCCGTCGAGGATGATATTGTTCGCCTTCGAGCCTTCAAACTCGAACAGTCCCAACTCCGGCTTGGTCCAGTTGATGCCGTCCGTGCTCTCTGCGTAACACGTCACCTCCCGATGCGTCGCCTTGCGGGTCTGCTCATCAAAGTGCGACCCCCGGTAGTACATGCGGTACAGGTCCCCATCCTGAAAGATCGAGTAGTACGCACACGTATTCCCCTCCCAGGGCTTGTCCGTCACAAACACCACCTCCTGCGGCACCGGCTGATGCACCTTGAGCGCGACGTCACCCGTCATCTCTTCGATGAGAAACCCATCAAACAACGGCTCCAACCGCGCCCCAATCTCAACCGGCTCCGCCGCGTGAGACACAACAGCAATCAAGGACAGCCCAAGAACCGACAGACAAACTCTCATGATGATACTCCTCAGAACACGGCAACAATGCGAACTTCGTTACCTTCGTTTCCTCCTGTGACAAAATCAATGGACAGAAGGAAACGAAGTCAACGAAGAGAAGCGGTCATCGAGAGAGAGTGGCAGGGTCAACAGCGAAGCGTATGGTCCTACGATGACAGCCACGGGCAAACTTGTTGTCCATGTCATCAGTCGGGTTGTACTCGTGAAACCGTGTTACCCCGGTTCAACACGAGCCAACAAATTGACCACACCTTGGCACAGAGTTACGCTGCCGAATACTGGATAATCCCGGTCTGGAAGTAATGAATTCAAGTTATGCAACAACGACAATGCTGATCCTCGATGACCGATCGACATGGCCTGAGCACATTATTGATCAACTCAATACCGATGCGGTTATTCAACTTTGCAAATCGCATGAGTTTATGGAACACATTGTCGATCAGCCGCGACTCGTCGACATCTTCGCTGACGTCGATTCTTTCGCCCGCGATCATGGCCTTGCTGGTTATCACTGCACCAAACAAGCAGAATCATCTCTCTTCCAATCAACCGGTCTTCGGACACTCGATATTGCTGAGCACCACGCATGGTTTCGCGAGCTAATTCGAGAGCATCCCGATGTAGACAAAGAACTTTATCAGCACATCGACGCTCAACTCACGTACTGGCAGAAAAACCACACTGGGAAACGCGAGGGCATGATCTGGTTCTGTTTGACTCGAACGCTTGTTCTTGTTTCCGGGACGGAATCATTTTTTAAGTACTTCGGTGGCGAGGCAGTGTATTTCGCATTCATGCATGATGAACGAGTAGCTCCCATCCTCGAAAAAATTGGGGTCCCAGTTGTTGTGGAGGCGAAAATCAATGTTGCCGATCTCACGGTGTTTCGGCAATGGGCATTTGGCCGCACCTTGGTCAGCCATTTTGCGCACTCTCAAAATCCGGACTTCTTCATCGAAGAACTTGAAGGCTATGCTTCTTCTTGGATTCCCCCCGAATCTGTGATTGCGGTTCATTCGCACGAGCAGTTTGTGACATCGCTTGCTGCAGGTGTTGCATAACAAAAAAATCCACCACCTGTGACTGTGGTCGACCGCAGGGAGCCCACAGATTGTGCGTCCAACTAGCTGGGGGCAGGGTGGCCCGGCCGGAGGTAACGACGGCGGGAACTCGAAAACCTCCTTATTCTTATCAAGAGCTTCTAAAGAGCCCTTGAAAGCAGAGGTTTTTGAGGCAGATGTCCGAGCGTAGGCGTCTGTTGAGTGAGTGGAATAAGTGGTGGAGCTTGCTGCTCTTGCCCCCACTCGAACCCGGACCCGAAAGATTCAGAATGTCCTGTTCTGTTCTGCGCTCTCCGTACGCGCGTGAGCTGTTGACCGTCAGTGAGGCCAGCCAGGTAGCAGGTGTTTCGATTGGAACAATTCGCAACTGGTGTAAAGAAGGTGAGATTCAGACCACAAGAACGCTTGGTGGACACAGACGAATAAGTCGCTCCTCCCTGCTTGAAAAGTTGGGGCTACAGGCAGCCAGCAAGAGCAGCAGAAAATATGTGTGTGTTTATTTGAGGGTTTCGTCCGAGAGCCAAAGGCGAGAGGGTTCCTTGGACAGACAGAAAGAGAGGATGGTGGAGTTCGTCAAAGAGAAGTTTGGACTGGCCGAGGACGACTGTTTGGTTATCCGAGATGTTGCCAGTGCCTTCGGGCAGAGACAGGGCCTGATGAAGATGATTGATGGAATCCTCAGTGGTGACATTGGGACGGTTGCAGAATTTCAAGACAGGCTCAGCCGGACCGGTTCCGAATATCAAATGCTCCTGCATCTGATGAAACAGAATGGATGCGAGTTGGTTTTCGCTGAGCAAACCATCAAGGATGAGAGCGAACACGGTTATCTGGTTCGCGAGGTCATTGACTACATGACCGTACTGGCCAACAGAGTGAGTTCAAGCAAAGCCGCCAAGTTATGCAGAGCTGATGTGAGAGATGAGGTGGTTGAAAGAACGAAGGAGATTGAGAAAGAAGGATGCGGGCTGTATTGGGCGGTGAAGATTCTGAGAGAGGAAGGTGTCACCTCAACCATCAAGGGTGAGGAGAGATTGATTACCTACAGCGTGTTGAGGAAACGTCTTCTTCAGGAGCAGGTGAGTTACAGGAAGTATCCAGAGAATCCAAATCGAATTCCGAAAGTGGACTCGCCCGTAATTGAGAGGTTCATCAAGGAGCGGTGCGTCATCAGCAAGGAAGAAACGGAATGGTCTGATGAGCTGTACGCGGCCTATGTGACTTGGGCAGAGCAGCAGGGAAAGAGGCCACAGCCGAGAAGAGCTTTTGCTGAGAACGTGAAACGGCTTGGTTACAAAACCTATCGCTCCACAAAATCTAGAAGACGCTGGCAGGGTTTGAAGCTTTTGGATGCTCGCTGACAGCATCCTTTCCCTGGATACCAACTGTCCTTATTCCTGTGCTTTTTCAGCGAAGCTGATGGAGATTTTGTCAGTTTTGGGTTGTCGGGTCGCGAAGCGACAGGATGATTCTCACTCCGTGTCCGAGATTCCCTCCAGGATCGTCCGCACAGTGACTTTCGTCTTGTGCCGCAGGCCCCAGCCTGAAACAGCTGAACCACCCGTGTCGGTTGTTTTTCGATCGAGTAAAAATGCTCTCCTACGTTATCATTCCCTGACACCTCATATCGTCTCCCTCGTTGTCCCTTCTGGACGGCGTATCAGGTATGGCCTGCTCTGAAATGTGCCACCGGGTACCACGGGTTGTCCTCAACCCGTGTCGCGAGGGGACACGAAGCATTCCAGAAGACGCACGATTTGTGATGGCAGGTCGACTTCGCGAAGGCTTCCTGCCGCTGGTGCGGCAACGGTTGAGGACAACCGTTGATACCCGGCGGTCTCTGAGTGGTAAGCATCAGCACATGTCTCTTCACGTTCACCTTGACAAATCGTCCCGTTTTTGCACACACTAATCATACGTCAATGTACAAATCGGTAGTGTGATGTGTGAGGCGTTGCGGGTTCCTCAGGATGAGGAATGAGTGGGCACGAAGCACACCTCCCTCCGAGTACAACTCACAGGACGTGACAGGGATGGTGGTCCGTCACCAAGGACCGTCACTGGTCATTCACACGCCTGCCAAGCTCAACCTGTTCTTGGATGTGCTCGGCAAGCGGCCAGACGGTTATCACTCGCTCGAGACTGTCATGGTTTCGGTGGGGCTGTATGACTCGCTCGTCTTTCGAGAGATCGAGTCAAATCAGACCCGGCTGAATTGCCATCGGTGTGAGTCCCGCCCGACGTTTGAAAAACAAACTCTCCCAACCCTCCCCGCTGGCCCAGACAACCTTGTCCTGCGTGCTGCCGACCTTCTGCGCAAACAGACTGGCTGTGACCAGGGTGTGGAGATCACACTCGTGAAGCGCATCCCCATGCAGGCTGGCATGGGGGGCGGGTCGAGTGATGCAGCTGCAACGCTGGTTGGCCTCAATCAATTTTGGGGCTGCGATCTGACAAGTGAGAAACTCCATATGCTGGCTGCCGAGTTGGGAAGTGACGTCAACTTCTTCCTGGAATCACCCATCGCAGCCGTGTGTCGCGGTCGTGGCGAAGTCATTGAACCCGTTCGGTTGTCGAGACGTTTTCACGCTGTCGTCGCCTGCCCGTCCAGCGGTCTGTCCACCGCGAACGTGTTTCGAGCCTGGGCGTCCGAACGGCAACGACATGCATCGGTCACGTCCTTCGTCAGCCAGATGCAGCGTGGAACTTTGAGCCAGCACGACATTCACAATGCACTTGAGCGACCAGCAAGAGAACTCAACGGCGATGTCGCCCGGACTCTCGACAGCTTACGTCGCATTGCCAACGGTCCGGTCGGCATGAGCGGAAGTGGCACATCCTGTTTTGTCTTATGTCGCACGGCAAGAGAGGCCGGTGTCATTGCCGGTCGCCTGAGTTTCGACCGGTCGCTCCGCGTGTTCCCGGTCAGCAGTCGAGTCTGAAAGAATTTGGAAAAGACCATTGAGATGAGGAGTGTGTGAAGCATCCCCCTGCCGCTTGAAAATACACCACGGAGGAGTACATCGTGGAAATCAGTGAAGTTCGCATCAAGTTGATGGCCGACCCCAATGATCGATTGAAGGCATTCTGTTCGATCACCCTCGACTCCGCATTTGTGATTCGCGACCTTAAAATCATTCAGGGGGGCAAGGGGCTGTTTGTGGCAATGCCCAGTCGCAAACTGACCGACAAATGTCCTCAGTGCTCCACAAAAAACAATTTGCGGGCAGCGTTCTGCAATGAATGCGGCCATCGTCTGCGATCGGACCGTGCGATCAAAGACGAGGATGGTCGTGCCAAGCTTTATGCGGACATCGCTCACCCGATCAATTCAAGCTGTCGCGACATGATCCAGGAAGATGTCATCAAAGCGTATGAGGAAGAGATCATCCTTTCGCGACAGGACGGATATCTGTGCCGCTACGATGACTATGGCGAGGACACCTTTGCGATGTCAGACGAGGAGGAGTGGGACACCGACGTTTCACCCGCAACACTTCCGATGTCCATGCAAGTGGATGGAACTCCTCCAAAGTCGCCGGCTGCTCAGATCGAATCCCATTCCAATGAACCCTTGCGAGGCCCGCATACGGCTGCTGCTCATCGGAGTGGGAACCACGAAGTTGCCGGTCGTTCGTATCGAAGCGACGCTTCCGATGCGGATTCTTTCGGCGAGGGAATCATTTAGGTCGCGCGCGTGAAAAAACCCGTCGGCCGGAACCGACGGGCTTCTCTGATCAGACCGATTCAGGTGGCGGTCAAATCGTCAGGTTCACGATGCGGCCCATGATGAGTCGCACGTAGCGGACGTCGGTCGGAGCACTCCCCGGCCCGCCTTGGTAGATTTCCACACGGTGGATATGGCTGAGGCCCGGCAGCAGAGGCTTCGACTCGAAGTGCCAGATCGACGGATCCTGGTCGTCCTGGTACCCCTTGAGCGTCTCTTCCATCCGCGAATCGTTCGTCCAGCGAACGATCACGAACGAAGCCGTCGAGGCTCGCACGTCAATCATTCCCACACGTGGATGCTTAGTAGCCGGTACGGGACGAGAGGCCAGATGGTATGTCTGTCCAAGTGTCCCCGGCGGAGTGGCGGCCTGACTCGGCATTCCAGAGTCGGCATATTCGGGATCTCCGAACTCTGAGCCATAAGAGTGATCGATCTCGGTGGAGATAATCGGACCACTGTGTTCATAGCCGTCATAAGGTGCGGACTCGATGTGCTGGGCACCGAATCCACCACCATTCTGGCAGTTACATCCGACCTGCTGCACATCTCCGGCAAGCAACCCCCAGGTGGGGCCACACGCCATGGTCACTCCCAGTAGTGGCCGAAGCAGGCGGGTGAAGGTCACATCATTCATTACATATTTCCCAGGGTGAGGGGACAAAACTCGTCACGGGTTGTGTGCCGGAAATGGTTCCCAGAGAGGTGGACAAAAGCTCTGTTCGCCCAGGCACAAAAAATGGATGCGATCCGGGTTGCTCCAATGATCCTCATGGTGAAGGTTGCGAAGGATTTGCGAGCCACCGTCTCGATCGAACTTCAGGGGAGTCGCCCCTGCCAAGAACCTATCACTCGTCCAAATTCGTGTCGGAAGAATCTCGTCAGAGAACTCAACAATCTGCTGCCTCTCTCCTCACACGCTGGACGTGTTTCCGCACCTTGCCTAATCAAACTCCTGACTTCTCGGATTCTGTCGGGTGTTCCGGCTTGTCATCCTCGACTCGCCATGCGTACGATCGATCTGAAGCGTTCGGTCACTCAACCTTCCCGGAATACGGAACTCTCGAATGACACCCCGTCTGCTGATCGCCACTGTATTGCTGACAATTCCGCTGACAGCCTTCGCTGCTGGTCCGGATGCTGCTGACTTGCAAGCATCAAGAACTCGAGGCATCAACTTTCTCAGGACAACTCAGTCAGAGGACGGGAGTTGGACGGCCTCCGATTCGGTCGGCATCTCGGGACTGGTGACAACGGCTCTTCTGAAGTCCGGTGTCTCTGCCGACGATCCCACCGTTGTCAAAGCACTTGAACACCTGGAGACTTTCATCCAAGAGGATGGCGGCATCTACCACCAGGCAAGCCAGCACCGCAACTACGAAACATCGATCGCGTTGCTGGCCTTTCAGGCTGCAAACACGGATGGGCGGTACAACCCGCTGGTCGTGAAAGCTGTCGCCTTCCTCAAGGGCATGCAATGGGATGAATCCGAGGGGATCGACCAGTCTGACACTGCTTACGGTGGTGCTGGTTACGGAAGTCACGAACGACCCGACATGTCGAACACGCAGTTCATGCTCGATGCGTTCGCAGCAGCCGGCCTGACGAAGGATGATCCCGCGGTTCAGAAGGCCCTGATCTTTGTCTCCCGCGCCCAGAACCTCGAGACCGAGCACAACACGACCCCGCATGCAGGCAAGATCGAGGACGGCGGCTTTTACTACACCCCGGCTGCCGGCGGCGAAACAAAGGCCGGGCTCACTCCGAACGGAGGCCTCCGCTCCTATGCCAGCATGACCTATGCCGGACTCAAGAGCATGATCTATGCAGGTCTCACGGAAGATGACCAGCGTGTGAAAGCGGCCACCGAATGGATCAAACGCTTCTACACCCTCGACGAAAACCCTGGGGTCGGACAGCAGGGACTGTTCTACTATTATCATACCTTCGCGAAGACGCTCTCCGTGTTGGATGTGGACGAGTTCGTCGAGGCTGACGGCACTCGACACGACTGGCGGAAAGAACTCGCTGAACACCTTGCATCCGTCCAGCAGGAGAACGGCAGCTGGCTGAACCCCACCGATCGCTGGTATGAGGGTGACCCGAACCTCGTCACGGCATACTCCCTGCTCGCGCTCTCCTACTGTGACCCGACCTCGGAGTCGGAATAAGTGCACGGCACGTATCGCATTTCATGACCTCTTAATAGCAGGCTTGAGTGCTTCTCGGTAAACTGAGCCGTCGAAGGACGACGCGCGTCGCCTGTTCAATGCGGCTTCCTAACTCTCGAAGGAACAGTCATGAGAATTCACACGCTTCTTGCTGGTTTGGCATGCTCAGCCCTGTTGCTCGCAGCACGGACGGGCATGAGTGCAGACGTTTATGGGTTGGAGACAGGGAGTCCAGACATTCAGTCGGCAGGGCCACTGGCTTTTGCTCCCAATGGCATTCTGCTGATTGGAGACGCAAAGGGAGCTGCCATCTTTGCCATCGATACCGATGACAAATCAGGCAACCCGGCTGAGGTCGATGTGAATGTGAGTGATCTCGCAGAGAAGATCGCCGGTCAGGTCGGCGTGTCGCCGAACAAGCTGACGATCAACGATCTGGCTGTGAATCCGGCCAGTGGCAACCTTTACCTTTCTCTGACCATCGAAGATCGAAAATCAGAACCGGGCCTGGTGAGGATTACTCCGGACGGCAACGTCTCACAGGTGTCGCTCAAGAATGTGCCCTTCTCCAAGG
Source organism: Planctomycetaceae bacterium (assembly GCA_020426325.1). GTDB lineage: Bacteria > Planctomycetota > Planctomycetia > Planctomycetales > Planctomycetaceae > JAHBXU01. The sequence goes on from JAGQQG010000006.1 coordinate 28,639, forward strand.
CCGCACTTCCCAACGCCCCCAAGGACGAGGAGGTGCAGGTCGGCCGCCGCAAGCGGAATCTTCGCCCTGATGCCATCACCGATCTGGCATTCGTCGACGGACAGGTCCTTGTCTCCGGATTGGCCGCCGGCGACTCTCCATCAAACGTCCGCACACTTCCGTTTCCATTCTCAGAAGTAAACACGGGCGCCAGCTTAGAAATCTATCACGGTGCTCATGGCCGGTCCGAAGACTACGCCGCAATTCGGACGTTTGTGCCGTTCGTCATCGACGGCAAGCCGAACGTCCTTGCCGGCTTCGTGTGCACACCACTCGTGCGATTCCCGGTCGAGGAAGTCGCTGCAGGTGAAAAGGTCGTCGGCACCACCATTGCGGAGTTGGGCAATCGCAACATGCCACTCGACATGATTGCCTACCAGAAGGACGGCAAAGACTACCTGCTGCTCTCCAACAGTGCTCGTGGTGTCATGAAGATCAGCACCGAGAACGTCGCCAACCAGGAAGGCATCAAAGAACATGTCGAAGGAGGCGGCACCGCAGGCCTGCCCTATGAGACCATCGGTGAACTGCAGAACGTCGCTCAACTCGATCGCCTCAACGACACCCACGCAGTCGTGATCACCAACACCGACGGCATCATGAACCTGACAACGATCGCGTTGCCTTGATGCACATGATTCAATCCTGAAGCACTATGACGGCGGTGAACCAACCGGTTCATCGCCGTTTTCTTTTTGAGGTGGGTGGCATGGCGTCACGGCGACAGCCGGGTCGCCATGTTTGGGGGGCGAAGCCAGCATGCTCACCCGCCTGTCGGCGTGAGAACATGCCACCCGACACGTCATTCCAGGTCGGGCGTTCCACCAGCAATGAAGTCGTGAAAGCAACTGACCAATCATTCGTTCATGGCATCGGTGATTCGTCAGGTACTTCGATCGTGGGCGAGCCTTCGAGGTATCCCATGCCAGCGAGGAACTCGTCCATCCGTCGGACGGTGTCGTAATAGGGCCACTTGTCATCGCGGAACGAATTGAAGAACCCGTGTTTGTAGTCTTCGTAGCCCACGACTTCACACTGATTGCCCGCCTTTGTCATGGCTGCACAGAAATCGGTCGCCTGACTGAATGGTACGGTCGTGTCCTGTTTGCCATGAAAGATGAGACAAGGAGGCAGGCCGGGCCGCACATGTTCCAACGGGGAGAGTTCGAGCACCTTGCCATCAAGTTGCTTGAGTCGGCTCTGATATCGTTCGTCATCCGGGCTGACGTTGTAACCTTCACGAGTCAGGTCGAGGCCGGGGTTAAACAGAACCATCGCCGACGGACGACAGCTGATAGAGAGATCGTCCTGCGGGTCGTCGAAGCCCTCAAGGACACCGACTGCTGCCGCCAGATGTCCCCCGGCTGAGCCGCCTGACGCGACGATCCGGTCCGGATCGACTCCCAACTCACTCGCATGCCCCCTGACCCAGCGGAAGGCCGACTTGGCATCAGCCACACAGTCAGCCACCTTGACCTGATGACGCGACTCCACACGGTACTCGACACACACCGCGACCATGCCGCGTGAGGCAAAGTATTTGGCCTGAGCCTCAAATTGCGACGGATTTCCCCCTCGCCATCCACCGCCGAAATAGAACACCACAGCCGGTCGTGAGTCACCAGCCTGCCAGTCGTTCGGCTTGACGACATACAGGGGCAACTCGACATCACCAACCGTCTTGTAGATGAGCCGTTCCGCATCAGGCACGGGAGCCGCTGGTTTGGCGATAGTCGGGGGTTGTTTGTCCTGACTCAGTCCGGTTGAACCAATCAGCAGACAGATGATCGCGGCAAAGACTCCGGGGTCTTGGACGAGGCGGCGCAGGTTGGTCATCGTGGTCACTCTCCTCGGAAGTCGGTGTGTGGTCAGCCTATCATGCAGAGGAATGATTCGTCGATGCTTGCAGGTGGTGACGCATCTGTGATGCGTCGCTAAGCTGGATTGCTGATGATGACACTCTTGGGAGGTTGGCAATGGGAATGCGTTGTTTCTGGTCGGTCCTGTTCGTTGCGTTGGGGTGTTTGACGGCGAACGCGGCTGAGCGGCCGAACATTGTGCTCATCATGTGTGATGACATGGGGTGGTCTGACATTGGCTGTTACGGCGGGGAGATTCGGACACCGAACATCGACCGACTCGCGGCTGAGGGGATGCGGTTCACTCAGTTCTACAACAATGCCAAGTGCACGACGACACGGGCCTCGCTGATCACAGGTCTGTACCCCCGACGATCCGGGCGGCTGCTCAAGGACAACATGGTCACGATCCCGGAGGTGCTGGCAACCGCTGGCTATTACAGCGCCCTTAGCGGCAAATGGCATCTCGGCAGCGAGGCTCCCACGCGACCGAGTGACCGCGGGTTCGACCACTACTACGGGCTCCTCGATGGCTGCTGCAACTTTCATAACCCGGCACGCCCCGATCCCGAGTTCAAAGGGGGACGCGTGCGCTGGTTCGGCGAGGATGACGTCCGCATCACCGAGTTCCCCGAGGACTTCTACACGACCGATGCTTTCACTGACGACGCCTGCGAGACGATCGAAGGAGCGGTTAAACAGAAACAACCGTTCTTCCTGCATGTCTGTTACACGGCTCCGCATTACCCGTTGCACGCTCTCGAAGAGGACATCGCCCGCTATCGGGGCAAGTACAACATCGGCTGGCATGAGTTGCGCCGACGTCGACACGAACGCCAGCTCGCGATGGGCCTGATCGATTCCTCGTGGGAACTTCCTCCGCCTGACAAGGAGGTCACGCCTTGGGATGAGATTGACAATCAGGCCTACTTCGCAGAACTGATGGCGGTCTACGCGGCCATGGTCGACCGCATGGATCAGGGAATCGGCCGCATCCTCGACAAACTGGATGAACATGACATCACAGACAACACGGTCGTCATGTTCCTCTCCGACAACGGCGGCTGCGCGGAGAAACCGGGCGGATTCGATTACTCACGCACCCCCGGCGTCGAGGAGTTCTACACGGCCTGCGGACCGGGCTGGGCTTATGCTCAGAACACGCCCTTCCGCCGATGGAAACAATGGGTTCACGAGGGAGGCATCTCGACGCCGTTCATCGTCCGCTGGCCGGGCGTCGTCGAAGCGAACTCCATGTCGAACGCGGTCGGACACATCATCGACGTGCTGCCGACCTGTGCAGACATCACCGGTGCTGAGTACCCCGAGACGCACAACGGTCACGACATCCTGCCGGTCGAAGGACTTACGCTGCGACCACTCTTCGAGGGCAACACCCGCACTGGCCATGAGACCCTCTACTGGGAGTGGACCGGCAACCGAGCCATCCGCCAAGGCAACTGGAAACTCTGCTGGGACAAGACCGTCCAAGCCTGGGAACTCTACAACCTCCCCCAAGACCGCACCGAGATGCACAACCTCGCCGACGAGAACCCCGAGGTCGTCAAGCAACTTTCCGACATGTGGTTCGCCTGGGCGGACGAGACGGAAGTCGAAGTGAAGCCGTGAAATGATTTCACCGCGGAGACTCGTCGACTCCTTTAGCTTCAAGCAACCGGAATACCGGCGTTTACTCTTCGATGTCGCCTGCAATTCCCACCTTGACTGCCAAAAGTTGGACCCGCTTTTGCATCAATGCAAACGGGTTCGCATCGCTGGCGGTAATGGCCTTCTGTACTTCGATCCTTGCTTGAGCGGCATCATCATTCTTCACCGCTTGTCGAGCTCGTAGGTATTGTATCAGTGTCGTACCGGGCGCATACATTTCGGCTTGAGTGAGAATTCTTCTGGCTTCCTGATCATGGCCTCGGTCGAATTCGACGGCAGAGAGGATCGCATACGCATCCCCGCACTCTGCATCGTGTGAGAGGACTGCCCGCACGTCGGTCTCCGCCTCGTCGAGTCGTCCGGATTCACTCAAGTACCACGCCCTCAGTAATTGGGGGCTGGGGTCGTTGGGCAGTCTCGCGATTACTTGCTCGCAAACCGACAATGCTTCCAATGGGCGTTCCTCATCAAAAAGCAGGACGGATAGTACGATTGCAGACGCAATGAACTGAGGTTCATCCATCCACAATTTTTCGAGTCGCTCAATTGCTGACTTGCGGTTGCCGAGGATGGCTTCGCTGAGCGCTAAGTTGTGTCGTAATCGGAGGAACTTCTGAAACTCCTGCGGATACTCTCGGGAGAGTTCGATGACTCGCTCGAAGTTATGGTCGGCGCATGCCTGGATCACTTCCTGCTCGTGAGGAGATCTGTCGAAATGTTGTCTAATCATCTTGTAGAGCGCGGCGAACAGTAACAGAGCGAAGCCCAGCAGACCGACAATCGCGAAGATCAGCCGAGGGTCAGTCATGACACGACTGCGAAACCGCTCTGACGCAAGACCACCCGAGAGATACTCCAGCAGGAACAAGAATGCGATGATGCTGCACGTTCCAATCAGTATTGCTCGTCCCCACCCTCGGTCTTGAAATCTCTGGCGTCGGCGCTCATGCCGCGTGGAGTAGCGATGAGCTCCGAATATCAATCCGATCGGTGTCAGTGTGGCGATCAACAAGGTCAACGTCGGGAACGGCAAAGCCGGGAACCACCACTTCCAGACGGTCACTGTCGGGAGAAGTACAGCCCAGACGCAGAGTGCGATCCGTGCGGCAACTTGACGTCGTTTGACCTCCTGCGGATCCCAGGTCACTTGAGGCTGGTCGTCCTTCGGTGCTTGCTCGTAGAGGGCAGCGAGTCGTTCGTCGCGGGAAGGATGGGTCGTCGTGGCGTAAATTAAGTACGAGAGCCAGCCCGTGTTGCGGATGAAGTGAGCGGCGTGGATCTTGGCCAGCGCGTTGACCGTAGTTCGATAGCCAAGCACCTCAGCCGCGCGGTCATCGCAGTCGTACTCAAAGTAGCGGCTGACGATTCGATAGACACCAATTGATGCGAACAAACCGCCACACAAAGCAAATAGAGGTGGGAACACAGCCGCTAGCAACACCGCAAACAGAGAACCAAGCGATCTTGCGGCCAACAGATACCAGATCGATCCATTCGCCAAATGCGCCAACTCGTGCCCAACAATTGCGTCCCTTTCATCTGGCTGCAGGCGATGAAGGATGCCGTCTGAGACGACGAGCGATGGGGCAGGCAGCCCCCCCGCAAAAGCCATCGTTGCAAGTTCACCATGAGTCGAACGCAACAGTCGCACTGTCGGAGTCGGAAGCTTCATGCGCGAAGCGAGCTCGTCCACCCGCCTCATAAAGCCTTCATCTTCGACCAAGGGCAGAGCTTCATGACCGTTCCCCCGGGAGACAGGAGGCCCCATCGCTTTCAGGAGCATTGACCAATTCCACAACCAGATCAACCACCAACTGCTCAGCAGGCTCTCCCGATTGACGAAATGACTGTCGGCGACCAACAGGATCAGAATCAGCAGCAGCGGTGCTGTCTGCATGGCGCCAATCGCTGCGGACACCCAGACCAGTCTCCACAACATTCCGTTCGCCTGCTGCTTCTGCCGTTGGCCAATTCTGATGTTCAGCAGCGTGTGCGCCAGCCATAATCCAACCGAGACGACTGTGATCGCAAGGATTCGACCGGACATCGATCGTTCCTCAGGGCCGTCGATCCATTCCGTGAGACGTTGCGGCAAGGACAGCAGTTCACTGAGTACATCCCTCATTGAGGAACCCTGATCCTGATCGGTGTCCCCCAGAATCTCCCGCCTCAGAGACTCCGCTTTTTCGCGGGTGTTACGTGCCAGCGTGACGGCTCCGATGCTCTCGTAAGCATCCGCCAACAACTCCTGAATTGCCCAATCCTCCGGCCATTGATTGATCACGAACCTCAAGTCGTTGATTGCCTCTTCGGGCCGTCCCAGCCGCTCTTGCAACACCCAGGCCCGTCCGTAACGTGCTTGCGTTCGCAGTTCGACATTGTTGGCTGCATCAACGACCTCGGTGAACAAGCTCACTGCTTGCTCATACTCCTCGGCGATTTCATGCTCCCACGCCTGATCGAGCTGGCTTTGTAGAGAACCGTCCTCCGGAGCCGGAGTGAAATCACCCTGAGCAAGCAGCAGTGAAAGAACGATTGCCGTCACGGGAGACTCTGCCAGAAAACAACGTGTGGACACCAGTCATCCTGATCGATTCGGCAGTTCATCACCACTCACCAGTCTCGCTGTCCTATCTGATTGCGATCCGGTTTCCACAGGGGTACGATGCAGTTCTGCACCTCTTGAATACATCATACTGGAGACACACCGATGGACGAACAGGCCCTGAATCCCGCGACTCTTTGTTTGCATGGTGGACAGGTGCCGGACCCGGCGACGAATTCGCGGGCTGTGCCCATCTATCAGACGACGTCCTATACGTTCAACGACACCGACCACGCGGGGCGGTTGTTTGGGTTGCAGGAGTTCGGGAACATCTATAGTCGGATCATGAACCCGACATGCGATGTACTGGAGAAGCGTCTGGCGTTACTCGAAGGAGGGAGTGGAGCACTCGCCCTTGCGTCTGGTCAGGCAGCAGAGTCGCTGGCGATCCTCAACATTGCTCAGGCCGGTCATAACATTGTGTCTGCTTCGAGCCTGTATGGCGGAACCTATAACCTCTTCCATTACACGCTTCCCAAGATGGGCATCGAGGGCCGCTTCGTTGAGCAGTCCGACCCGGAGAATTTCAAGAAGGCGATTGATGACAACACACGGTGTTTGTACTTGGAGTCAATCGGCAACCCGCGTTGCGACATTCCCGACTTCGAAGCGATCGCGGACATTGCACACGAGGCTGGCATTCCGCTCATCGTGGACAACACACTCGCTTCGCCCGTGCTCTGTCGTCCGTTCGACTTTGGTGCGGATGTTGTGGTCGCCTCCTGCACCAAGTTTATCGGCGGACATGGCACGTCGATTGGCGGCATCATCGTCGAGAAGGGCGGCTTCCCCTGGGACAATGGCAAGTTCCCCGAACTGACCGAGCCGGACCCCTCGTATCACGGCATGAAGTTCTACGAGACATTCGGTCCCATGAACATCGCTTACATCCTCAAGATTCGCACGCAGTTGTTGCGTGATCTAGGTCCCGCGATGAGTCCGTTCAACGCTTTCCTGTTCCTGCAGGGGTTGGAAACACTTCATCTGCGGATGGAACGTCACTGTGAGAACGCCCTTGCAGTTGCCAAGTTCCTCGAAGGGCACGAGAAGGTTTCGTGGGTGAACTACACCGGACTTGAGTCACATCCGTCCTACAAACTGGGGCAGAAGTACCTGCCCAAGGGACAGGGGGCCATCATGGGTTTCGGCATTGCCGGCGACACGCCCGAGCAACAACAGGCGAACGGCATCAAGCTGATCAACCACGTCAAGCTGTTCTCACACCTTGCCAACGTGGGTGACAGCAAGTCGCTCATCATCCACCCGTCGAGCACGACTCATCAACAACTCACGCTCGAAGAGCAACAATCAACCGGCGTGACCCCGGACTTCGTCCGCCTCTCGATCGGAACCGAAGACATTAACGATATCATCGGAGACCTCAAGCAGGCGTTGGACGCCGTGTAAAACATCGTGGAGGCACAGTCGTGTCGATCGAATTCGATTGTCCCGAATGCGGTCATCAGATCCGGGTCCGTGACGAAAACGCCGGTCGGAAGGGAAAGTGCCCAAAGTGTGGGAAGAAGATTGTCGTCCCGTCTGCGGATGAGGAGACAACTGAGGGTGGGTCCGTCGTCTATCGGCATCGTCCCCGGACGGTGCCGTTCGATCTGGCGATCGGCGATTCGGATAACATCGAAGCGATCAGCAATCACATCGAACAGCACATCGGTCCGATCGATTCAGTCTGGCACGAGTTGGTCTCGGACCTTGTCCATATCGATATTCATGTGGTCAAGCCGACTGAAGATCGACCCTGGATCACACTCGTGACGTCGGGCATGAGTGATGCTCCCATGAATGTGCCGTCTGAGGCGGAGCACTTGCGGTTCGCGGAGTTGATGATCTGTCTGCCACCCGACTGGCCGTTGAAGGAAGAGGATCTCAAGGACGAGTCGAATTACTGGCCGATCTGGATGCTCAAGAGCCTTGCACGATTGCCCCATGAATACGACACGTGGCTGAGCTATGGGCACACGATCCCCAATGGAGACCCTGCTCAGCCGTATGTGCCCTCAGCCGGGTTCTCCAGTGTGCTGTTACTCTCGCCCATCCTGAATGACGACACTTTCAACGAGTTGGTGATTTCCCCCGACAAGTCGATTCACTTCTTTGCGTTGTTTCCGTTGTACGCTGAGGAGTTGGAACTGAAGCTGAACAAGGGGACCGAGGAACTTTGCTCGCGTCTGGAGAAGGTGGGAACAAGCGAACTGCTGAATGTTGCCCGCAAGAACGCCTGCAAACGTCGATTGTTCGGATTGTTTTGACGCCCCAAACCAGAAGGCCATGTTGCTTGGTTCAACAGGCGTCTCATCGTCTCGATCTTCGTGTCTGAATGGGAGCTCCTTTGAGGATCAGTATGTTTTGCGTTGAGTCACTGTCCGTTGCTACACCGTGAGGTGTCTCATCCTGGATTGAGTGTTTCAAACATTTTGTCAAACGCGCTCTTGCCGAGATGATGGGCGGTTGTGATAATCCGGTCGGTAACCAAGTTGCGACCGATGGTGTTTGCTGATTCTGGTGGACCAGGATCGAGCATCAGCGGCAACAGGGTGTTGGCGTCGTTGACTTCAGTGCGAACGAGGCGTCTGAATCTGATCAGCTTCTCCGGGTGCGGAAACAATGGTTCCCGTTCTCGTAGCGGGATCTCCTCTCTTCCAGCAGACCTTCTCCATCTCTTTGCGGGGTTCTGGGTTCTTGTTGGTGTTCTGCTTGGCGATCGACTTCCTGCGGGCCAAGTGTTGAGCGCTGCCGAGAATTCTGTCCAACCGGCTGCGGTACTGCATGACCGAACGTCAGTGACAATGTCAGTCGTGTCTGATTCTGCTGACGATTTGAGGAGCCAGGAGCCTTCGTCATCAGGATCAACCGTCACATCGACGCCGGGTTATCACGAGATTCCGGCGAAACCTCATCCGCCCGTTCGTCGAATGTACGAGCAAAAACGTGGTGAGGAGACTCCATCTCAGTTGGCAGCTGAGGCTCAGTCGAAACCTGTCCGCCGTGCTTCTCTGGGGGCGGATGTTTCTCATGCGGTTCCTGCTTCAGGCAGTCCCACACTGGTTGCTTTACAGGTGTGTCTGCGGCGATGAGGCGTGCGCACCGGCAGTGCGCGTGAATTGTCAGGACTCTCAGTCCTGATGTGAACGAACGCATTGCTTTGCGTTGATTCTGATCTGCACGAGCTTTGTTTTGCCGTGCTGTCGAGACGTCATGCTTCTCACCCTTTTTCCGACTTCAGGAGTCGGCTGCAGGAATTCATTCATGAAATCACAACGATCGAAAACTATCGGCCAGACGGGTCCGCCCGCGGAACAGACCCAATCCGAGATTCTCATCGACAAGGCGGTCCGTCTGGTCGACACCGGACAACTGGAGCAGGCCATCAAAGTGCTGGCATCATCCAACCTCAACACTCACGCGATTCGCAACGCACGGGGCGTCTGTCTGATGCGGCTGGGGCGAGTTGCTGATGCCGTGCAACTGTATCGCTCACTCGTTTTGATGCAGGGATGCACCTGGATGAATCCGGAATTACCGGTCATCTACCGGACGAACTTTGCAACATCGCTGTTGCTCTCCGGCCGCAAGACCGGGGGACTGGAAGCTCTTCTGGAGATTCGTGAACCCGACCATCCGTCAGTCGTGCGCTTGCGGGAAGCCTTCCAAAAGTGGGAGCAGAATCTGACCTGGGGGCAGTGGCTGTTATGGAAGTTTGGTGTGGACCCTAAGTCGCCTGTGACTTTGGCATTCGCTCCCGGTGACTTCGCCGAGCCACCTCCAGAGCCACGCCGAACGACCGGAAAGAATCAACCGCAGCAGATTGCCGCATGAACGTGAGATTTTCCATGACGAGGTTCGATTTCTCTCATCTTGGCCATCTCACCACTGAGAGAAATCAACGTTTTCGCTTTCCGGAATGGTTCCGGGGGGCACGTTTTCGTTTCTGTCCAGAGAAAGGACACTCCAATGGTCGGTAAAACTCCTCCACCCAAGTCAGATAAGCCCGCTGCCGGTCCGCAGGGAAAACCTGCTTCAGGCAAACCGGACCACAAGAAAGGCAAGTAAGAGTTCCTAAGGTCGTCACCACGCTCTGATGTGTTCGAACCACATCCAATGCGAGAGTGGCCGACCTGCAGCAAACGATCACCGGCTGCGTCCTCTGGTCGCAGCCGGTTTGTTTTCAAAATATCGGAAGATATCCTTGTTTCCATGACCACGTTTCTCCTTCTCTGTGCAGGACTGATTGCATTAGTTGCTGGTGCAGAATGTCTGGTGCGTGGAGCCGCAAAAATCGCTTCATCATGGGGGATATCGTCACTGGTCATCGGTCTGACCGTCGTGGCCTTCGGGACGAGTGCCCCTGAACTTGCAGTTTCGGTCGCGTCTTCGGCAGCCGGTCAGGCGGACATTGCATTGGGCAACGTCGTCGGAAGCAACAACTTCAACGTGTTGTTCATCCTGGGGCTGTCAGCACTGATCGTCCCGCTCACCGTCGATCAGCGGCTCGTGCGACTGGATGTCCCGTTGATGATCGCGGCATCCATCGCTGTGTACCTGATGGGACTCGACGGACTAGTCAGCCGCGCCGAAGGAGGCTGCCTGTTTGTCGGACTACTGAGTTATACCCTGTGGTGCCTGAAGGTCGCACGGCAGGAATCAGCCGCCATTGTCGAAGAATACCGCGAGGCATTTGAAGGCGAAGAGGAAGTTTCCGATTCAGTACACAAACGAAACCTTTGGCTGGATGTCGGGTTCGTTCTGGTGGGACTACTCCTGCTCGTGCTGGGAGCGGACTGGCTGGTCGACGGCGCCACCAGGTTGGCTCGACAGATGAAGATCAGCGAACTGGTCATCGGCCTGACCATCGTGGCAGGGGGGACGTCGCTTCCCGAGCTGGCAACCTCACTCGTGGCTGCCGTGCGAGGTGAACGGGACATTGCAGTTGGCAATGTCGTGGGCAGCAATCTGTTCAATCTGCTCGGCGTGCTCGGACTTTCAGCACTCATCAGCCCGACAGGAGTCCCCGTCGCCGAACAGGCAGTGAGGTTCGACATCCCCGTGATGATCGCTGTGTCGATCGCCTGCCTGCCGATCTTCGCGAGCGGACATCGCATTGCCCGCTGGGAAGGGGCTTTGTTTGTCGGCTATCAGATCGCTTACATCGCCACGCTGGTGATGTTGGACACGAAGAGTCCAGCATTGGCGATATTCAGTCAGCAGATGTGGTGGTTTGTCTTGCCTTTGACCGCCGTGACGCTGCTCGTCATGTCATGGCGGACATTTGTCAAACGCTGACACGCCACCGACTACTGCTACGCTCTTCGATTGGACGGGGAACGGCAGGCAGACGAGACACCCATATCTCGGCAGTTTCTGCCATCCTCCGCAAGATCGTCAGAATCGACATAAATGTTAGAAGTTCTCAGCCCTTCGTAACCGATTCACGAAGAGAGGACGCGCTTAGTCGTCCAGATGACGGTTGATCGTCGCGATGCGGGCAGGCAGGGCATCGATCAGGGGAGGGGGGAGCGTGAAACACAGATGTCGCTGGGTGATGACCCTGCTGGGAATGCTTGCAGTCTGGCCATGCTTGCCGGCCGCTGCGCAATCGCCCGAACGGTTCGCGCTTCCGGAAACAACTCAGATCTTCACACCGTTTGTCGATTGGACAGCAGGTACCGGCAACCGGTCGGACTACCGCGCCCAAATTCCGACGTACATTCCTCTCCATCAGTCCGAAGGATCGTTGCTCTTTGGAGAGATCAATCTGACTGTGGCAGACGACCGCTATCGCGGTTCTGAGACCGTTGAGTGGAATACGGGACTCGGCTATCGCACCTTCATGGATGATTACTCGGTCTTCGGCACCTATCTGTTTGTCGATCATCGGAAGACGGCCAATCTCAATTCGTTCTATCAAACGACGGTCGGCTTCGAGTGGATGACCGTTGATTATGAATGCCGTTTGAACGGCTACTTCCCCGAACGCGACGGGCAGCCGCTGGGCCCTGCCGTGGCCGTCCTCAATGACGATCGCATCTATGTGCAAGGGGATGAAGAGCTGGCATATTATGGAGGCGACCTCGAGTTCGGAGCACTGCTCGCAGATTGGATGGAAGGGGATGTCGAACTGCGGGCTTTCGCCGGAGGGTATTACTACAATCGTGATGTTGACGGCTTCCAGGACATCGGGGGGCCTCGTGTCCGGGGAGAGCTGAGGGTTTACGACATCGAGTGGTTCGGACTCGGCTCGCGACTCGTCGTCACGGGTGAGTTTCAACACGATAACGTCCGGAATGGACAGGTCACTGGACTGGTGACGCTGCGAATTCCCTTTCCTGCTCCCGGAAATCGGCCGAAGCTGTCTCGACTGCAACGCCGTCTCGTTGACCCCGTTGTGCGTGATGTCGACATCGTGACTCAGAACGGCACGCGGCGGGAAATCGCACTCGACAAGGAGACCGGCCTGGACCTTGGACCGGTGGTCGTCGTCGATGCGATGGATGACTTCCAGGCGGAGGTCGATGCAGCGGGTGAGGATGCTCTGATTCTCGTCAATGGCGATCAGGGACAGATCGATCTGGTCTCCTCGATCAGCCTCATGAAGGGACAGACCCTTCGCGGTGCGGGCTTCACGGTCGTCGGCAGCGAGACCGGCAAAGAGGCCGTGTTTGGTGAACAGCCGACAATCGAACTGGCTGACCCGACCCGCGACATCATTTTGCTCGACGACCGGACACGCGTCCGCGATCTCATGCTCTCGCAAGGACGCAACGCGATCCTTGGAGCGAACGTGACCGAGATCCGTGTCGACGGCAACTTCATTGATTCTCCCGCAGAGTCCGGAATTCGACTTGTTGGCACTTCCGAAGGCGACATTGATGAAAACTCGATCTTTCAGGCAGGTGGCGATGCCGTCGCAATCGACACTTACACGTCTGGTACCGTCCTGATGAACCGCATTGCTGAAAGCGGTGGCAGCGGTGTGAGCGTTCAGGAATTGAACGGCGGAACCGTGCGGTTCAATGAAATCTGGGACAGCGGCCTCGACGGCATCTCGGTCGTCACACTGGCCGACGGAACCGTTGGGGATAACACCCTGACCGAGAACAGCCGACACGGCGTCTACGTCGCTACGATGAACGGCGGAACGGTCGAGAACAACACTGCTGAGGAAAACGGTCTGCAAGGATTTCAGTTCGATCTGGTGGACTTCAACGTGACGAACAATCCGGAAATCACGAACAACACCGCCACCCGCAACCTGGGTGACGGATTCCGCTTCACCACACTCGACGGCGGGAATGTGACGAACAACACGGCTACCGAGAATCAGGGTGACGGGTTTCGGATCATCACGCACAGCTTCGGCAGCCTGCAGGAGAATACGGCGATGGCGAACCTCGGCAACGGCTTCGCGATCGACACCTACAGCAACGGCTTCAACACCGACAACTCGGCTGAGGGGAATACTCTGCACGGCTTCCAGGTCGGCACATTTTCCAATGGCTTCCTGAGCAGAAACACCGCGACCGACAACGGTCTCGACGGGTTTAATGTGGCCACCAAGACTGGCGGGTTCTTCGAAGACAATACGGCCACCGGTAACCGCGACGGCTTCTCGTTCGGCACGGTCAGCGGCGGTTTCTTCCAGCGAAATACGGCGACGTCTAACACCCGCGATGGATTCTTCGTCGACCTGTTCACCGGGATCGATATCGAAAACAACGTCGCCAGTCAGAACGGAGTTAACGGCTTCCATCTCAATGACTGGACGAACGGAGCGTTGAACGACAACACCTCGACGTCCAACTCGGGGGCCGGCTTCCTGATCATCAACCAGACCGGCGGCACCGCGACCGGCAACATCGCCACCGGCAACGCTGACAATACGCTGCCTTGATGGAGTTGGCGCAGCTCTGAATTCTCCTCAGCCTCGCATCATTCGGCAGGGCTCGATGACTCAGTGAAGTTCCTGATTGTTCTCGCTTTGAGTGTTGCTGAACTTGAACGTTTCAAAAGTGGACCGGCCGGTCCGGGGGCAGAACGGTACGCGGGTCTCAGGCGGCGCGGCCAGGGCGGTCGACTCGTCAATGTTTGCAAACGTGATCCCATCTGTCGCCGTGTCAGCAGACGGGTGGCCACAAGTCGACGGCGTGAGACGTGCGAGCATGCTCACATGCCTCTAAGACCGAAAACCGTTCTGTCACCCATTGATACGAAGCAACCCACGAATCCTTACACGTATTTCAAAAAAAATAATCAGGATTCCGGGAGTACCTCAAAGGCGTACAGACTTGCGTCTTCCAAATGGATGCGGAGACGGATCGGGCGCCCGACCAGAGATGAAAGGTCAGCTGGAGATGACCATGTCGGCTGCCAATGGAGGTCATCGAGATCCGTGAACACGGGAGCATCGTCTCCCGAGTAGCCTGCAATCGGCTCTCCCTCAGAATCGAGCACTTCTACACGAACGGTCCCGCCAGCTTGTGTGACGAGGTTGAGTTCCAGTCGTGGGCCTTTCAGCATGAATGGTTTCGTGGTCATCAATCCCGTTTCTCCGCTCGCCGTCAGACTGACGAAGCCGTCCTGTCGCAGCCATGCGAGACCGATGTGTCCTTCGCGCGTGAACCAGACATCCTTCTCAGCACAGCCGTGACGTTCATTCGTGCCGCCGTAGTAGATCCAGTGGCGGCCCTGATGGGTGATGAGTTGCGTCGGCGGAAACACCATATCCTTATCCCATGAACCGGCAGGCCCGCGCGGCACGAGTGGTTCGCCGGCGTAGACCCAATGCCAGTCCCAGCTGATCCCGTCCCTGCATATCGCGATGTACATGTTCTCGATACTTCGCTCATGCCGGGTGACGAAGTCCTCCTCGACGCCTTCGCTGACGTCGGTCGGATACTCCAGCGCCGAGAGCAGCCCGATGTGGACGCCCTGATAGACCCAGTCAGTCATCATGTACAACTGGCGCCGCATAGCTTCCCGTTCCAGCCGTGCGACGTACGCGGGATTTTTGATCAACTCCTCAATCGGCGGGCGATCGGGGGGGATGCGTTCCTCGCCGTCGAACAGCCAGTGGCGTTCGAGTGTCCATGCAGTCGGATCTCTCTTGAGATCGCGGTTCAGCATCGTCCGCATCCCTCGGACTTCAAGATTGTGGTCGCCGATCGGTACTTTGACCGTGTCAGCGAACGGACCGCCCCCCGCTCCAAAATCGGTGCGGGTCAGCAGACGATACGCCTCAACCTGCGGGTCCCAGTACACCTGATTCGGAAAGTCAGCTGCCCGGTACGTCACCGGCTGGCCGTCGTTGTAAGGTGTCCAGTGAATGCCGTCCGCCGAGTGTGCGATCGCAGCAGCACACACATTGCCGGCACAGTCATACCCGATCTTGTAGTGATGCTCAGGGTCGGACTCATGCTCATCAACCGTCACCACCAGATTGACATCGCCGTAGTCAGTCAGCCCTTTGAGGAACGCTTTGAGTTCAAAGTGAATGCCATCGGTCGATTCGCTGTAGGCCCGCTGATAGCCGACTCCCACGCCGATGTCCTCGGTCGAAAGATTCGCATCATCGTCATCTCGTGAGGCATCACCCAGCGAGACCCGATGCCACAGACGGAACACCTGTCGCTCTTCGTCGAAATACGGAGAGTTGAAACAGGGCCACACATCGATCGGCACCTTTCTTCCTTCAGATGTCACCCGCACAAACTCCAGTGGCTGCCCGTCGTTCGCTTTGGTCACACTCCCCAACTCACGAGTGAGGTGCGACATCTCCATGATCACATGATCATCGACCAGCAACTGCTTCTCGAAGCCGACATCAACGAGAGTCTCCGCAGCAGAAAGTTGCGAGACAACACTCCAACAGCAAATCAGCAGGATGAAGGAGGAAACTTTCATGGCGAACCACATAGCTGCAAGTTGATGAAAGGTTTCTGATGACCTTCCGATCCGTCTGAGTGTATGCCCCTTTCGATGCCTTGCTCAACCGGCGTGCCCCCATTTAACGGGCAGAAACGATCTAATCGAGGACAAGTCAATATGCACAACAGCTGGATTCTCGCTGGAGTGACGCTGGGAGCCTTCTTGCTGTTTGCTGCGGGAGGCTGGTGGGTCGCCAGGCGGATGAAGGACCGACGGCAGCGACGGACGACGCATCTCAAAGTCGGCTTCCTGGTCGTGATGGGAGTCTCGCTCGCCGCGTTCGCCTTCTGGATCGACAGCCAACAACGCCGTACGACGCTTTACGAAGTCATCCTCGATGGCACATCAGCCAAAGACGCAATCTTGCAAGTCGAGTTCAACGTCGAGCACGCCAACGTCGAACACGACCTGCTCATCGGCCCGATGTTCCGCCCCCCCACACTGGAACGAGCCGACTACGAAGTTCGCCTTGCGGTCACACTCGCACAAGCAGACGGCACGGTCATACTTTCCGACGAGTACACCTTCCAACCTCGCACTCAAGACACCTCCTGGCAAGCCGAATACCTGCACTTCACCCCACAAACAACCGGCCAACACATCCTGACACTGAACCTGCTCACCCCCAACATCCCCGCCGTCCACGTACGTGTCGCTGACCCCCTCAAAACAGATGGACAGCGGGCACCCGGATACTGAGTCGTGAGCGGCAATCGTTGTCGCGTGCCACGGGTGTGCAAGCCACCCGATACACCCGGCCCTGACGACCTACGCCTACAACGCGGACCAGCTCCGTGTCAGCCGTGAGGACAGCGTCGAGACCCGCAAGTACGTCTACGACGGCACCAACGTGCTGCTGGAGACGGCCGATGCGGTGACCGACGCGGTCTACACGCTCAACCCGCAGGCGTACGGTCACGTCCTCAGTCAGCACCGGGATGAGACGTCGTTCTACCACTACGACGGCGTGCAGGACACCCGCAGCCTCACCGACTCGACGGAAACGGAGACCGACAGCTACACCTTCGACCCCTGGGGCCGGGAGACCTCCTCGACCGGCACGACGGACAATCCGTTCACGTACAAGGGGCAGGCCGGCTACTACAAGGACACGGCTCTGGACCCCAGCGAAGCGGCCTACATCCTGCACCACCGCATCCTGGACGCGGTGGGCCGCTTCACCAGCCCCGACCCGGCCGAAGACGACCTCAACCTGTACCGCTACGTGAGGAACAACCCGCTGAATGAGGTCGATCCCAGTGGGTTGCAGGAGACGAGAAAGTACCGCTTGGTTCGCAGCGATGGCTCGATTGAAGTTCGTGAGATGTCACCATCCGTCGCGGAGAATCTTGCCAGGGGTGATCTGTACCTCAGTGTTGAACCAGTTGACGGAGGGGCGCCGGGACATCTACCGGGTCCGCTTGTCGCACCAGGAGAACTTGCGCCGTATCTTGGGAACCCTCGTGCTGCCGAAGATGCCGAACAACAACGAAGAGACGCAGCTGCTCCAAAGCCATTCGCTCTTCGAAGGGCTCCCAATCGCCCACGGACCGATTCGGCCTTAGCCCCCAGCTTGAACAACATTTTGGCACAGGGAGACCTTTCAATCTCAATGACACTTCGCACGCGTGCGGCTACCCAAACGCCCAGTGAACGGGCACGTAGTATCCGTGAACTCCAAGGTGAGAACGAGGGTCTGGAATCATTGGACGTGACGCTGGGGCGAACAGAAGGTGCGTTGCGAGTCGCCCTGGGAACACTTGAAGTTGGTGGGGCAATCGTCGGTGCGATCGTAGCTGCACCGGTAACTGCTGCTGGAGCAATCGTGTTCTACACATTCACAGCAATTGAGGGCTTGCGTGGATTGGACAACGCGCAGGCGGGTGTTCAGGATGTGGTTGATCCCAGCGTTCGACATCGAACGTTGTTGAATTCAACAATTGCTGAGGAAACTGGCGATCAGGCATTGGCCAACAGGATCGAGACAGGGGTCGACATCACGTTGGTGATCGTGAATCTTGGTCATGCACTGTACAGCCTCAGGGTTCCGAGTGGGAACGGGTTCACCGAGGTAGCCACCGGCTCTGCCGACGAAATCGCCGAAGCCAGTTCCGCAGAGTTGCGGGCTGCATCTCGATCCACGGCCCTTGACGACGCTACCGAAGCTAGTCAAGCTGCACGTGGAGCGACCAGGGTATCGGAAGACGTTGCCCCAGAAGGAGGCGGACCAGAATGGAAAAGCAGAAGGACCTTCCAAGATGGCGACTCGGGCCTTAAGGATCATGCACGGCGACATTCAGATTTGTCACCCGAAGAATACCTTGCAAAAGGCAAACTCAATGTTACACAAGGCAGGCGACTAAAAGGCGGCGGTAAGTACCCAGACGTGAGCTACTGGATTCGCAAGACGGGGGATGATCAGTTTAGTATGACAATCGTCGACAAGAACGGAAAAATTATATCCATCGACACATGGCAGCACGGCTCGACACCAATGACTAAGGCAGACATTATAAAAGGACTTGAAAAAAGCGGAGTAGCTCCGCCTATGGGCTTTTGGGAGCGTCTGTGATGTCAAAAGGTAGAATGACGGATCTTGCCAATGCACTAGAGGCAGATGGATGGATACTCCTGAATCCCAAATCCATCTTTGACGTTGAAAATGAAGTTGTTCATTGGATCATCGAAGGTGGAAATACTCGGACTATGTTGCACTTAGATTTTCACATCTTTGGCGAACTGGGAGAAAGAAGTGATTCGCTTGTAGACATTCTCTACTGCGTTGTACGAGGTACTGCAATTAAGCTCTACTTCGAGAAGAGAGAGTCACAAAAATGGAAGCAGTCATTGTCCGAATTCGTTGCATCACTGAAGTAGGAGTATACCAGCCGGACGCCAGTGCTGACGCAGTTCCTGCTGGGGGATACGCTGAGTTGGGCGCGGATGACCGGGCCGCAGTGGGAGTCGCTGAGCGTGGACGACTGGGACACGCTGCCGGTCGATTCTGCCATGCAGGTGGATGTCCAGATGGCCTTTGACGCGGCCGGCAACCGGCTCACGCGTGACGAGGACGGCGGCACGCTCACCACCTACACCTACGATACGGCCAAACCGGCTGACGGTCGCGGAGGACGGCAGCGGCCTAACCACGTACACCTACGATGCCAACGGCAATCAGCTGACGATCGAGGAGCCCTCCAGCGACGTCACCACCTACGCCTGGGACTACGAGAACCAGATGGTCGAGGTCGAGGACCCGTCGAATGAGCTGACGACCTACGCCTATAACGCGGACCAGCTCCGCGTCAGCCGTGAGGACAGGGAGTCGGGCCACCACTCGGCGGGTAACAGTGCTTATGGGTTTCTCTCGATGACTGCGAAACGGCAAGCCTTGTCAGTCATCACTCTGGTGGCGTGAACTCGAATCTGTCGCACTGGCGGAAGAATTCGAGGGGGTTTTCGTAGACGATCTTGCGGATCTTGGCCTCTGTGTGGCCGCGGTGGCGCATTTCCTGGATGAAGTCGGGGACTGCACACGGGTTGGACGGGCCCCAGTCGCCGGCTGAGTTGACCATGATCTGATCGTCGCCGAAGCGTTCGATGATGTCTGCGGCGCGGGCGGGGGTGCACTTGGTGGTCGGGTAAAGGGTCATCGCACACCAGAAGCCGCCTTCTTTGGCGACCTTGACCGTGTGCTCCTCAACATGGTCGATTAGCACGCGGTGCGGCGGGATGTCGTCTCGCTCCTGCAGCATGTCGACGATCATGCGGGTGCCCTTGTACTTGTCGACGAGGTGCGGCGTATGGATCAGCACGAGTTCGTTCGTCTTCGCGGCGAGTTCGAGGTGCTCGCGGAAGATGGTGCATTCGTTGGGCGTGTTCTTGTTGAGGCCGATCTCGCCGATGCCGAGTACGCCCGGTTTGTTCAGGAACTCCGGGATCATCTCGATTACACCGCGAGAGAGTTCGACGTTTTCCGCTTCCTTGGCGTTGATGCACAGCCACGTGTAATGCTGAACGCCGCTCCATCCGGCCCGCTTCGGCTCGAACTCGGTCAGTTGTCGGAAGTAGTCGCGGAAGCCATCGACCGAGCCACGATCAAACCCGGCCCAGAACGCAGGCTCGCTGACGGCCACACAGCCCATCCGCCGCATGCGTTCGTAATCGTCAGTGACACGGGAAACCATGTGAACGTGTGGATCGATGAAGTACATGGTGGGGAGTTGATTGGATGATTTGTTGATTAGATGATTCGGGAAGCCCATGGGCTACGCCCCGTGGGTCCACTTTCATGATTCTACACGCTATTCGGTCGGATTCGCAGTGCTTCTGCGGTCGAGGGCTCGGGGGGAGCCGGGGTA
The DNA here is from genome assembly GCA_020426325.1 of Planctomycetaceae bacterium. Taxonomy (GTDB): domain Bacteria; phylum Planctomycetota; class Planctomycetia; order Planctomycetales; family Planctomycetaceae; genus JAHBXU01. The sequence continues at coordinate 49,110 of JAGQQG010000006.1, forward strand.
GGACTTGAGTTGGAAGCCGTTTCGCCAGTGCCAGAGGGTGCTGGATTCGTTGCCGAGCAGGAACGTGCTGGCGAGTTCGGTGTAGCCGAGATCGAGGAGGGCATTGACGGCGTGATCGAGCAGGAGGCTGCCGATGCCGTGGCGGGCGTTCCAGTGGTCGGTGAAGATCCAGGTGAGGTGGGGACGTCCCCAACCGGCTGCGAGGGCGTTGTCGGGCGCGTGCTCTTTCCATGTCGGGTCGTCAAAGCGTTCGAGGTCGCCATCCTGCATGAGTGTGATCAGGATTGCCCCGAGCAAACGTTCGCCTTCATCCGTGTCACAGCGTGCGACGAAGCAGGCATCTTTGATGAGTGGTCCATCGCCTCCCTTGCGGACGTGCTCCAGACACTGAGTGGCAGCCGTCAAACGATCTTCGACCGAAATGAGAGAGAAAGGCACGACTCGATGGAAGGCCCAGGCAAACAACGACGGGAATTCCTCCCAGTCGTCTTCATCCAGCTTTCGCACGCTGATCTCTTCGCGACCGAATCCCTCGACGGTTGAAGCGGGGGTTCTCTTTTCGAGAGCGAGGAGCGCGTGGTAGGTCCTCGGGCGTGCTGTGAGCCAGGCTTCGCCTTCGATGTACTCGTACTTGTAGGCGGGATTTCGTGGGAGCTGATCAAACTGCTCGATCGTCAGCGGCAGTTTGATGAAGGGATACCACTTTTCAGTTGTCACTGGTTCCAGCCCGCCTGGTACTCATCACTGAAGAGCATCTGCATACGCTCAGCCCGGTCGGTCCCCTCGGTTCGCAGGATGTCGATGCCCTGCCTCAGCAATTCCAAACGGTTATCCTCACGGACAGCCTCAAAACCGTCCGACCTCTCAATGCGATCCAAGGCGGCTGCAAGATTCAGAATCTCGCAACGAAGTTCGAGAAAGTGCCGATCAAGGATCGAGTCTGCTGTCTTGGTGGCCATGTGTCTGATCTACGAGTGTTGATGCAATAGGCATTCTGGACAAGTCTTGATTCTACACGAAGATTTGAGTGATTGCAGAGAGAAACAGCCGTCCTGCTTGTCGCCTCCGTGGACAGACCAAGAAAGACATTGACCTGTTGATGGAGGGAGCCGTAGCATTGGGTCATGCTCGCCAATGGGACACGAATTGCGATTATGCTCGTGCTCGCCACAGCTGTTGTTGTGGCGCCGATGGCCAGTGTGAACGCGCAATCACTCACACAGCTGAAATTGAGTCTTCAGGACAGAAGCGGGTGTATTTGCTGTGGTTCCTGTTCTGCAGCTTCCGGCGAGGCTGTACGCAGTTGCTGCGCAACGCATGATCGTCCCTCTACGAAAGACGGTTCAAACCCCTGTGAGAATGACTGCAGCCATTGCCCGCTATGCAATCCCCCGAGTCCACTGTTCGTATTTCTCGACACGAACCTCGTGAAGTTGTCGCCACCGATGATCAGTGGTTCGACCCCAGAGTTCAACGACCGGTTCGACTCGAACATTGACGAGCCGTTGTTGCCGCCTCCCATCGTGTGAGCTTGCTGCTCAATCGAGGGACGCGCTGTTTGATTCCGTGTGGAGTCAGCGTGTTTTCTCGTTCGCTCACATTTTTCATGGGAGAATTACCATGACACGTCGATTCCTGTTTGCGGGATTGCTTGCAGTCCCGCTGGCCCTGCTGGGCATGACTACTTTCTCAACGGCTTCTGGCAATGCATCGGCTGCTGCCTGTGCGTGTGCTGGAGGTTGCAACGGTTGCGAGTTGTGCGATTGCACCTCTTGCGATGACTGCGTGTGCTGCGACTATGGCAACGCGGCCTGCTGTCAGACCGGTGCAGGTTGCTGCCCTATTGAGTAAGCCGAACTGTTGAAGTTCGAGGCCCCCGATGTCATCTGACGTCGGGGGCTTTTCCGCATTCAATCTGGCGAGCGGTTGAGCATCACTTTGTCTTCGCCATCACACAACGGAAGCCGACAGCGTCGTCCCGGGCATCGATCGAGAATGGCTGTCTCGCTGCCGAGCGTAACCGGGGATACTTGTCCTTCCATGAGCCGCCTCGAATCACGATTTGACTGTCCTTGTCTTCAGAGAACCGAGGACGACTATCGGACGGGGCACCTTCGTAAGCCTGCTGCCAGTGGTCTGCAGTGAACTCCCAAAGATACCCGTGCATGTCGTAGAGTCCCCAGGGATTTGGCTTGAGGGCGCCGACTGGCGGATCGTTGCCGGCTGCGTTACCCGTGTGCCAGCCGTAGGGGTCGAGCAAGCTCGCGAGCTTCCCTTGGTCAGTCGCTTCGGTGGCCTTGTCACCAAAAGAATAAGCTGTTGAGGTCCCGGCTCGACAGCAATACTCCCACTCCGCCTCGCTGGGCAGACGGATGCTCTCGTCTGTCCGAATCAACTCCGCCTCATGAAGCAAGTTGGTGACGCGCTTGCAGAATTCGTTGGCGTCATTCCAGCTCGTCATCTCAGCTGAATTTCGCGGCCCCTTCCAGCGACTGGGATTCTCTCCCATCACGGCCTCGTAGAGGTTCTGCGGGACTTCGTACCTAGCGATCGCAAATTTCTCTGCGATGGTCACGCGATGCACGGGTTGTTCCTCGGGCATTGCTGTCGATCCCATCTCGAAGGACGCGGGAAATCCGTCCGACCCAGGAGTGATGGGCACAAACTCATCGACGAAAGTTTTGAACAGTGCGGTCCTCGATGTTTGCGGCGGATTGTCATCGGCAAGGGAGACGTGGAGCAGGGATGCGATCGTGAACGCACCGATCAACAACATCGATACCCGTTGAGGAATGAACATGGTTGAACTGCCTCATAATGAAGGGTGCAATCCGGGGAAGAGTCCTGAACGATCCATTCCAGGCTGAACATTTTGACGGCCCGAAATGAGTTCAACGCCCTCAGCTTCGTCTGAGGACATCACGATCTCAAGTCAGGCAACCCATACTCCTGCCAATTCTGTGCCGTCAGCCCGGCTATCGAGAGCTGAGAAGTCGTGAAATCCTCGAATTGACGCTCATGGGCCTGTCGCGGTACACTCAAAGTTCTAACTAAAAATGGGATCGCCCCAAAAACCGCGAAAATCGCACTCCGCTGACGGCAGATGGAACTAGGCCGCGCGTTGAGGAAGCGATGTAACTCCATGGGAGAATTACACTTGTCAAAAAAAAATGACGGAACGTCAACCAAGCGAGCAGATACCGCCCACCAAAAAGACTTTTCTCTTCAATCAGCCGCCCCCCCTTCTGAGATCGTTGATTTCGCCAGTCTGGGGCTCAGTGACGAGATGCACCGGGCGCTCGAAGGAGTCGGTTTCGAAGCTCCAACCCCGATTCAGGCCGCTTTCATCCCGAAGGCGATCACCGGACGGGATTGTATCGGTCAGGCACGAACCGGCACCGGAAAGACGGCAGCCTTCGTGATCCCGGTGCTGGAGCAGATCGATCACGAAAGCGGGGAACTTCAGGCACTGGTCTTGGCTCCCACAAGAGAGTTGAGCGAGCAGGTGGCAGCGGAGGCATCTCGTCTCGCGGCCGAGCACAATTGTCAACCTGCGGCCCTTGTCGGCGGTCGTCCGATTGGGCGACAGATCGAACAGTTAAAGCAAAAGCCCACCATCGCCATCGGGACACCGGGGCGGGTGCTGGATCTCATCCGCCGGCGTGTCCTTGATTTGTCGAAGGTGCGCATCGCGATCCTCGATGAAGCAGATCGCATGCTTGACATTGGTTTCCTGCCTGACATCGAACGAATTCTGAAGCACTGTCCGAGGCAGCGTCAGACTCTGCTCCTCTCCGCGACGATGCCCGCCCCGATTGAACGACTGGCAAACCGGTTCATGACGGACCCGATTCGGATCGACCTGTCAGACGAGAATATCGTCACCGATGCGGTCCAGCAGTTTTTTTGCACAGTCGACAATGACCGGAAGCTTCCGTTCCTGGTCCAGTTGCTTCGCCGTGAACGCCCGCATCAGGCGATCGTTTTCTGTCGAACCAAACGAGGAGCTGATCAGTTGCATCATCAGCTCTCGAAAAAACTTCCTAACGTGGCCGTAATTCATGGTGACTTGCAGCAGCGACAACGCGACCGCGTGATGCGTGACTTTCGTGCGGGCAAGACGCGTCTGCTGATCGCGACTGATGTGGTCGGACGCGGGATCGATGTCAGCAGTATCTCGCATATCATCAATTACAATGTGCCCGAATACTGCGACGACTACGTTCATCGGGTTGGCCGTACCGGACGCATGTCCTCGGTGAGAAAAGGACGAGCCTTCACCTTCGCGACGAAAGAGGAAGGCAAGCAGTTGACCAGCATTGAGATGCGGATCAATCTGCTGCTCGATGAGTACACGATCGAAGGGTTTGAAGCCTATCGGCCAGGCCCCAAACGCAAGCACGTGGACGACATCACCAAACCGGAACGACCGGAGTTCACCTACGTGTGACCGTCGGGTCCGACTCTTCGAGGCGACTTGATGTGGAATCAGTCGCACCTAAAGGCGCACCGCAGGCCTTTGTAAAGATGTCTAGCTCGACTTTTCGTCGTGTTCATCTTGCGGTGATGTTTCTGTCGAAGTCCCGCGTGACTTTCCTTTCTTCGTTCGTCGACGAAGGGGCTTCTCCAGAGTGTCCAGTTCGTCCATGAGCGTAGCTCGGCTGAGCCGAGTTTGCGGAAGGATAATGTCGGCTGTCGGACCCGGTCGACCGCCGCCCGAGTCGAGTTCCACGCGGTCGACTTCACTTCCCAGGCTCTGTAACCATTCGGGCACATCCACGCCCGATCCCCACGAATCCTGTAAATACTCGTCGACCTCGGCTTCCAGCTTCCCGAAGGCAACCGATGTTCCCGGTGAGATGCGGGCATCCTCGATCGCCTTCTGGACGAGCGACACCATGCGATTCACGGCCAACGGTTTCACAAAGCGTTCGTTCAGGTGATCTGCAATCGCGGGCATACGCATTCCATGATGCTGCGCGAGCCGTCGATACTCCTGAACGTACTCTTCCGCCTGCTCCGAGGCATGTTCTTCACACAATTGCTCCCAGATGAATGCGGCTTCCGCATGACCTTCGCGGGCGAGGACTTCATGGGCGATTTTTAGTGGGATGAGATTCCAGGCATCCCGGTCGTACTGTGCTTCGAGCCTTAAGAAGTCCAACAGACAATGAAACTTTTCGCCATAATCGGACTGCGTGGTTGTGGTGTTGTATTCGACGAACCGATCGAATCGATCGACCACAACGGAGTAGATGAATTCCAGACACCACTCAGCGTCATCCCGGTCGACCTTGTTCTGTTCCAGATCCTGAATCAACTTGATCGGCCGGAGCGGATCCTGCTCTTTGAGTAGAAAGTCCAGATAATGCGAGATGCCCATCCTGAGGATGGCACGGACATTGCCGAGTGTGAGCTGACTGGCATGAAACAGATCGCCACCATAGGTTTGCACAAACTCTTCGACAGCATCCCAGTCGACCCCGCGGTGTGGTCCGTCTGCATCAACCGCAGAGAGCCGCATGGTTTCGCTATGCTTGAGCCAGAGGTCCTGAAACGGTCCCAATGCCTGTTGGACTTGTTCGACGAGTGTTTCCTCCAAACTGCCTGAAGACTGATCGGTATCCCATGACGCAGCTGAGATGACGACTGTCTCCAATGAACGACGCAGGGCGACCTGAAAAGCACGATCGAACTCTGTGATGGCCGGGCCGTTCGGTCGTGAGTTGCGTTCCATGGTGAACACGGCCTGCAGGAGATGAAATGTCCCCCGCAATAGCCCGAGACGAGGCATTGAAGCCAGGAGAAACCGGATCGTCGTCTGTAACATCTGGACGTTGAGCACAGACTGCGGAGACCCGGAATGCTCCAGCGGCACATACAAGAGCTGTTGTTTTTGCTTCACCGAAGCCACCCATTCGGGCAGAAGTCGCATGACCTCGTCAGCTTCGCCCCGCACAACATGGCCGAGCAGTTCGACGATCTGACGTTCCTGCTCGTCATCCCGACAAAGGGTGTCCTTGTTGCTGAGACAACTTTGCAGCAGGCGCTCCGCGTGTCGACACCCGATGACTGTCACGATGAGTTGATGCATCACGTACAGTTTGACCTGCCACTGGATGTCGAACTCCAGGTTGGCGTCATGATCTCCCGACGGTGTCGCGATCGTATGCGTCCAGACCGCTTTCATCAGGTTCATCAAGTCGGTCTGCCAGCCTCGTAACGTTCGGACCCAGTCTCCAACGGAATTCTGAACCTGACCGGCTTCTTCTGATTTCGGATCCCATTTGTCCGAGGTCAATGAGATGGCAGCCATCTGCCACATCTGGGAGACCGCATTGAGAAACTTGATGCGCGGCTCGAGCGTGCGATTGATCAACTCGAACTCCGTGTTTTGCAGATCGAACCCGTCATCCAGGGTGTCGCCCCAGGTGCCGTCATCTGCACTGTCACGGAAAGTGACATGCTCGTAGGCTGCCCCGTACAAGTTCTCTTCATCATCCGGTTCGGGTTCGGACTCGCCTTCCTCCGGCCACGCCAACTCCGATGAGTCATCCTGACCGGCCCGTGCAATGCCGACGGCGGCTTCCAGGCTGGGCACAGACCAGAAGTCACCCGCGTTGGCCTCCAGGAAGTCAAACATCCGCCGCAACGTCATCGGGCGGGAAGTCGTGGACTCGCCATTGGTATCAGGAGGCAGTCGCATCCAGCGGATCAGCATGGCGAAGATGGAGTCTCGTGGCGATTCGAAACCAACTTCGTCGATCTGGCTCAGCCACTGCATTAACAGGCCCATCGCAGCGACGGAATCACCCTTGGCCAGTAAAGCCTCGATGACCTGAGCATACGATTGTGCAGAGTGAAACCGTTCGACGTGTTGCCTCCAGAAGCCGATGTCACCGGCCGACTCGCCCGCCTTCCGCCATTCATTAAGCACGGTTGAAACCTGCGACGCAGATTCCCAGCTCTCGTGTCCGGAGACGTCGGGCAAATCCTCAATCACGTCGCTGCCGAATCGGTCCCACCATTCGGCCAAGTCGAGGAAACGCCGCGAGATGTCTTCACGCATCTGAGTTTCGCCCATGGCCGCTGCCTCGCCCAGACAGCGAGCATAGATCGAAAACAGGTCGTCCATCAGCAGCATCAGTGTCTCGATGCGTCCATCGGGAATCGCATCCTCACGCGAAGTGAAGAGCGGGAACTGGCCATGAAAGCCCAGGATGTTCCACGGATCGACGAGCGATCCACATTCAATCCCACGGTGCAGCAGATCTTCAGCCTCCGTAACGGCGTCCACCGCCTCTTCGATCCTGCCGCGATCGAGAAAGCCTCGAGCTGCCCCGACCCTGCACTGAATCTCGCATTCGAACCGAGCGGAAGCAGAGGGAATCACCAGCGCCTGACGACGGGCCGCTTCGCTGTACCCCATCCGGGCGAACAAGTACGCCAACTCGCGGTACTGCACCTGACGCGCTCCGTAACTCGCAACCGTCATGTTGAGGTACTGCCGAATGTGTCCGAACGGCTGCTGCGTCAATTCGGCCTCTCGTTCCAATCGCCGCCGACGCGCACCGGTCAAGCCGTCCATCAGACGGTTGTAAAACTCATCACGGCGTCTGGCGATGATGGGCAACAGCGATGTGAGCGAAACTGTCGAGTCGTGCGTCTCAGGTCCTGCACCGCTGATGGACGATGCCATCAGAATCGTGCCGGACAGGGCTGCTGCTGCATCAAACAGTCGTTCTTCCCGTTCCACGTTTGATTGCTCGTTATCGACCCAACGGATCAGGGCATCGAGAATGATGCGGCGTAATACGAATCGTGTGTACAAGCCTTTGGTGTCGATCTGATGCGGGTCCCACTCGCCGAACAGGTAATTCGTCCGCTTGTTGACCGGGTGTGTCTGATCGTGTGCCCGCACATCGATCGCAAGTTCGTGCATCTGTTCCAGCTCGAAGTGTGCGGAAAACAGCAGGTCTTGAGGCGAATCGTGCAGGAACTGCAGTGTGGCGAGAATCAGATCATGATGATCTCCTGACGAGACTCCCGCTCCCTGAATGAAAATAGGCACACAGCGGAATCGTTCGTGCTCGTAGATTTCCATCTTGCGGCCATTCTCGAGCACGGCGACCGGTCGATACCCGACGAAGTCGTTGAGGTGCTGAACGGCCCCCTGCACGATCCGCCCGCGCTCGTCCCAGGGTTCGCCTTGCTGAAGGACCGCTTCAAACATTCGTCCCAGCAGAAAGGGAGCTTCAAACTCTTGCGGCTGCAGGTGGAACAATAAATCGGCATGGTGAGATCGATAGGCCGCAAGGCAGGCCCCCAACGTGAGGTCGATGACGGCCTCCGCCTGCGTGCAGTCCGCAAAGGCCGGAGATGCTCCGCGGAGGGCCTCCAACTCCGTACGAAGCCGCTTCTGCAACCGGACAGGTCGGTCGACAGTGCCAACCTCTGAGCAGAGCAGATCAAGATTCCGGTGAAACGCCGGTTCCGGCTTTCCTGTCGAGAAATTCAAGTGCCCCAAAATCTCGCGTGCTGCTGTGGCACGGTCATCGGCCCCGGGCGAGAGTTCGGTCGGATCTGTCGACGCCATGAAGTTTCCTGTTGTCACAATCAAAAGTCGGCCGTGACATTCACCGTCAAAGGTGAATCAACGCAATCCTTGCATCCGTCAGCAGCGGTCAAAAGTGAGTAACTATTGTCGTTCAGGTGGCTCAGCCGGTAAAGCCCGTCATGCCTCGCGAACCGCTTGGTTTGTCGAAAATCCCGCCGAGATGAGCGAAAGCTGTTCGCCTGCTATGATTTCAGACTTGCGAGAGACACCACGGAGAACCTGAATGACTGCTGAGACACTGAAAATATTGATCATTGGAGCCCACCCGGACGACTGCGACCTGCACGCGGGGGGCACAGCCGCTCTCTGGCGCGGGCATGGGCATGACGTGCGATTCGTCAGCGTAACCAACGGCGAGTCGGGACATCACCAGATGTCGGGCGAAGAACTGGTTACCCGTCGCCGCAACGAGGCAGCCGCGTCCGGGGCAACGCTCGAGATCCGGTACGATGTGCTCAACAATCGTGACGGCTATCTTCAACCGACCATTGAAGCCCGTTTTGAGATCATTGCCCTCATTCGTCAATACAATCCGGATCTGATTCTGACGCACCGACCGAACGACTATCACCCCGACCATCGCTACACATCGCAACTCGTCTGTGACGCAGCCTATATGGTCACGGTGCCACCGATCGTTCCTGAGGTGCCCGCCCTCCGCGACAATCCGATCATCGCCTATCTGTCGGACACCTTCGAGCGACCCTATCGCCTCGCTCCAACGGTCGCAGTCGATATCGAACCGGTGCTCGACAAGGTCGTCGCCATGCTCGATTGCCACGAGTCACAGTTCTACGAGTGGCTCCCCTACAACATGCGTCGCGAAGACGAAGTGCCGAGCGATCCCGACGAACGCCTGAAGTGGCTCAAAGGTTTCTACCTCGGCTGGATCGACTCCTTTGCAGACCGTCACCGCGATCTTGTCATCGCCACCTACGGTCCCGAACGCGGTCGCACCATCCGCTATATCGAAGCCTTCGAACCCTGCGAATACGGCGCCCCCCTCAACGAAGCGGCCATCAAACGCCTGTTCCCCTTCGTGCCGTGATGCGCCTCATCCCCCGCTTGCGGATTACCAAGACGAAAATCGAGCAACAGTTCGATCACCGTCCATACCAAGCACACAGCTTCGCGATGTCGCCCATCTGGGCGAGGTTCCTTACGCGGCGGCGGAAGCCCCACGTGCCGAAGGCGGGGGAGTAACCGTGATTATGGTCAGCGATGGTGATCGCTTTGACGATGTCGTCACGCGTGAGTGAAGTCCGCTCGTCACTCGCGGCAAGCCAGCGGGCGATCCAGAGCACGGACGGATACACCAGTACCAGGCTGTGCACTCCCTCCACGAAGGGAACGCCATAAAAGGGTCGACCAAAGAAGTGCATCCCCTGCACTTTCACACGGAAGTAGCGGGTGAACATCTCCTCCGCCTCTTCAGGAAGTTGGCCGAACGGTTCTTCCAGCTTGCTGAACGGCACTTCGCGAAAACAACTCTGCACAGCGGGGACCGTGCCGCGACCACGTGTGAGGGCCAGCGCCATCTGTAGCAAACGCCAGCGACCGCGCAAGGAACGATCATCCGCGTAGGTGTCCTTCCGTGCATACTGTCCAGCCAGCAATCGAAACTGGGACCGACCGATCCTTGACGGTGGTGCGATGTCACCAATCGGCGTCTGTTTACCAAACGCATCGACGGACGCCGATGCGATGATCTCCCAGAATTCCCGCAGACGTTCGCCGGACAGCTTGTCAAACTTCGACTGCTCGATCAGTCCGACCCAGTAAAGTACCCGCAACAGTTTGATCAGCACTGGCGCATCATCGGCTGCGAACAATCGATCGAGCACCTCGACTGCAGGCAACAGGTCGGACCAGCCAAGCCGCGTGCCGGGTGACAACTCGGGCGGCTCCGCGTCGCGCACATTGGCGGGCACCACCTGATTGGCGTACCCGCGGATCTCCTTGCGATTCGACGAGACCGGTTGCCCAAGGTTCTGCACGACCGACGGACAACTGAACCGGACACTCACCGCGACCTTGCTTCCGGCAGGGTGAAATGCATAAGGGTAGATGCGACACGCCAGTGGCTTGGCCGGCTCGCCGTATTTCGCATGAATCCGGCACAACCCCTCGTCGTTGAGGAACACACATGCCCCGTTCGGTTGCGACAGCCGGAACCACGTTTTCCCCGGCCAGGTTCCCTCTTTGACGAACAATTCCTGCCCGGTCGGGATGCCGTCCGCCTCGGTCCACTGCTGCTTCTCGATGCGGGCCTTGTCTTCGTCAGTGACAAAGATGCCGTGCTGCTTGCAACACTCGCTGCACGAGTGGCAGTTCCAGTTCTGGATCGTCGGCAGTTCGAGAGAGAAGTGTGACACAGAGTTTAGAGTTAAGGGTTGTAAGTTGCCAAGCCCACGGGCTACGCCCCGTGGGTCAACGACATCAGCGATCAATGTCCAACATACCGGGCATACAGTCCACGCGCCTCGGCCAGATCTTCGGTTCCGGTAATAATGGCACGCCCATCCCGAAACACGGTGATCTCCCGCTCAGGATCAGCGACACGCAACCGCAACAGGAACGCATTCTGTGTGACTTCGCCGCTCTCTTTCAGACGACTGGCGAGATCGCTGAGTGACAGAACACCCGGTTCGCTGGGTGATAGTTGCACTGCATTGCGTCCGCAGAGGATCGTCGTGCGTGAACCACGACTACCGTTGAGCCACAATCGCTCACCGCCGACGCACGCAAGGCACTGAGTCTGTTTCGAGAGTCCCTCCATCTTCAGGCGACGATAGCTCCCGTCCCAGACATCGAGAATCGTGAGCACGGGTTCGATCAGCTCGCGGTGCCCCGACAGGATCTTGAGTGCTTCGACGACCTGAAGAGAGGCCACGATGTTGACTGCCGGTCCGATGACCCCCGCAGTGTCGCAGGTGTCCGTGGTGCCCGGATCGGGGACATCCTCCATCAGACATCGCAGACAGGCCGTCTGACCCGGAACGATGGCCATGACCTGACCGTGCGTGCCCACGCATCCGCCGTTGATCCAGGGAGTTCCGGTTTCCAATGCGACGTCATTGATCAGAAATCGCACTTCGAAATTATCCGTCCCATCAACGATGACGTCCACCCCCTCAGCAAGTTCGCGGATGTTGGTGTGATTGACGTCCGCGACATGCGGTTCCACGGTGATCGTGCTGTTGATGTGCCGCAGTTTGTTGGCTGCGGCCACTGCTTTGGGGAGCTGGGACTCGACATCCCGCTCGTCGTACAAAACCTGTCGCTGCAGGTTCGTGATGTCGACAAAGTCGCGATCGACAATTCGCACCAGTCCAACACCCGCCCGGACCAGTTGATCCGCGATGACCGATCCCAAGGCTCCGCACCCGACGACGAGTGCACGTCCGGCGCAGATTCTCCGCTGTCCCTCTTCGCCGATACCGTCAAAGAGAACCTGCTTGCGATAGCGTGGGTTGATGTCAGTCATCAAATATCGTCAGTCTATTTAGCCGATTTGGTTCACTAGAGACTATCATAGGCGTTAGGCCTCAGTTGACGCATCTGTTGTGTCATACTTACTCGGGAACGTCGCGTTCCGTCGGTGACACCTCGGGGGACGTTGTGTCCGTTTCGCGCAATCCACCCTCAGCTCGTCCTCGTGCCCACTTTTCGACCACTTCCAGCCGCTGCATCCCCTTCGCATAGTACGGAGAGCCGAGCGAGTCCTCATGGGCCTGATACGCCTGCTGCCTGAGATCTCGCCAACCTTTTTGCGGATGAACTGTCCCCAGCGAGATCAGCAGGTCAAGAAGTGCATCGGCCAGTAACTGATGCCCTTTGATGGACGGGTGGACGTGATCGACCAGCCACACGCCATCCACGATGCCGTCCGGCGAGACGCCGGCAAACAATGTCTGTGCATCACAAAGCGGCACCCCTGTCTCCTCTGCGATCTCGAACACGGCCTCATGCATCGGCTTGAGGATGCGTAATGGGCAGATGTCCTCATCCTTTGCCCGCACAAAGGTTGTTCGAGCCTCGTCTTTGCGCCCTGCTCGATCGTAGCATCGAGCCAGGTTGTACAGACCTCCAGCATGCTGCGGATCGATCTCGCACGCCTGCTCGAACAGACGGATCGCCTCCGCGATATCCGGTAACTTTTGGGTGAGTTGCGCGCATGACAGATCGCAGAGAGTTTCCCATTGATCGAGTTCTTCGGCAGACAGATCACTCCGGTGCTCCGCCTTGAACGGAGGGCAGTCACGCAAATTGCTGACCGGATTCACAAGAACGACCGGGACGCCCGCTGCCTGCGTCAGTTCCACCATCCGGTTCAGGTTGAAGCGATACTGCTCGATGATGTCTTCTCGCCATGCTTCGTCACGGTGGTAAGCGTCCAGCCCCCCGCGTTCGTCCAAGAGGGCATCCACTTCAGCTGGCAGCAAAGGACGTTGGTCGAGCCCGTCTGATTCAGCCTGCGTGAGTTGTAACCAGCCGTTTCTCAAGACATGGAACGAGCGGAGTTCATCCGCCGCAGCGATGGCGTGATTGACCCATTCCCTGCGATGTCTGATGTGTTCAAAAGACCGGTCCTCCAGAAACTCGTTGTGACCGGTGTAGAGAATGATCATGTCGGGCTGATAAGTCAGCACCTCCTGCAGGATCGGGATCAGCCGGTACGTGGCATACGATACGCCTCCACAGTTGATCACATCCCAGCGTCGATCCGGCTGGGCCGCCTGCATGCCAAGCTCCAGCCAGGTGGTGAATGAAGTCTCGATGGCAAAAGGACGCCCCTGCACTGTCGAACCGCCGAGGCAGAACACTCGAAACTCATCCGCCGGTTTCTCGGCTGCGAAGCTGTCGAACCGAAAAAAGGTCCGGCGAGACAACGGAATTTCATAGCGATCTCCCCTGTCGTTGAGCACAAACAACGGGTGCACCGCCTTGAACCCCACAAACCGATCGACCGAGAGATCGGGTCGTCCCCATCCCATCAGTCTGCAAGTGAGTTCAAAGAACAGGAACGGAGCCAATCCCAGCGCGATCGCGACGCACCGCAACAACCACTTGCGTCGCGGTCTGGACGACGCCGTGGATCGATCGTTCTGCGAAGTCATGGTTGCTTCAGTCATTCATGGATCATCCTACGCGATCAATCGTGTCACTACATCAGGGATGACAATGCGTTTTTTTCATTTGGTATCTCATTGGGCAATCCTCGCAAACTCCTCTTGCCTCGGTTGCGATACCAGAGTCAGCATTCGCGCAACGTGTGCCCCATTGGATGAGGCACGACCTCCCCGACTCAGCAAGGATGTCCGCATGTCAGTTGCGAAGCCGAACGGCACAAAAGTTGTCCTCCCCCGGACGGGAGCCGATGAGTTCTGGCAGACCGTTCACGATCACTACGCAGGCGACGATGCCCGCAAATGGAAGTATCTTGCGATGCTCGCTCTCCGCGAAAACGCCGGCTGGCCACTCGATCGAATCGGTAATGTGTTCGGTCATCCCAAGGGGCACATCACCCGCTGTCTGCGTCGCATCAAGGAAGAACTTCGCGGAAACTTCCGCAGATCTCCCGACTTCCTCGAACTGTCCGATGACAACTTCGAGTTGTGATCGTCCCCGCTTCCTCTCCTACGCCAATCCGTTATGAAATTGCAGAGTCTACCTGTCTCCGATCTGATTCCCGCCCCGTACAATCCACGGATTTCGCTTCAACCCGGAGATGTCGCGTTCGAGAAGCTCAAGCGATCACTGGATGAGTTTGATCTCGTCCAACCGATCGTCTGGAACCAGCGCACGGGCCATGTCGTCGGCGGCCATCAACGACTGGAAGTGCTCAAGCATCAAGGATGTCAAGAGGTCGACTGTGTCGTGGTCGATCTGTCCCTGGAGCGTGAGCAGGCCCTGAACATCACGCTCAATAACACATCCGTCGCCAGTGATTGGGACCCGGACAAACTCGTCGACCTGCTCGATGAGCTGCACGAGCTCCCGGACTTCGACGCCACGCTGACCGGCTTCGACGAACAACAACTGCAGGATCTGCTCCTCGCACCAGACCCCTCCTGTGCAGATGGCTGGCAACCACCCGATGACGATGATTCATCACTCGATCGTATCCGGGCAACGCTCGAAATCCCGCTCGACCGCTGGGATGAGGTGAAACAGACTCTCGATCAGATTCTCGGTGATGAGCCGTCCCTCACACTCCACGTCCGACTCCCGACTCACAAGTAGGATGGATCTCCAGATCCGTCCCGATGGGGACTGTCCGATCGACGAACTTGGAAGTCCGTCCAACTCAACCAATCATCTCATCAATCAATCAACCAGACATGCTCCTCACCGTCTCACACGACTTCCTGCCCAAACAGAATTCGACGCAAGCCTCGATGGTCATGGACCACTTCGGCATCGGCTTTGAAAAGGGCAAACATACCATCGCGGATGAATTCAACCTGCCGATCGAACCGGGTAACGTCGTCCTCTTCACCGGTGCCAGCGGCTCCGGCAAGTCTTCACTCATGCGAGCCGCCAGCGAACACCTTTGCAAGACTCCGAATTCAGGAACCCTCAACTCTCAACCCTCAACCCTCAATCCGGTCCTCAACATCGATGACCTCGAGCTGGGCGAGCGGATTTTGATCGACAGTCTCCCTCTCCCGGTCGATGAGAGCATGCAACTGTTGTCGTCCTGCGGGCTGGGTGAGGCTCACCTCATGCTGAGAACTCCAGCGGAACTCTCCGACGGGCAACGCTATCGCTTTCGCCTCGCACTCGGGCTGTCGCAGCGACCGCAGTGGCTCGTCGCAGACGAGTTTACAGCAACGCTGGATCGCACGCTGGCCCGGGTTGTCGCCTTTAACGTTCGCCGACTGGCTGATCGCACGGGCACCGGATTCCTGCTGGCGACGACCCATGAAGACATCGCGGAGGATCTGCACGCCGACGTCCATGTGCAGTGTCGACTGGATGGGCAGATCGACGTCGTGCGCAGCGATGAATCTGCTGATCCACATAAAAAAAAAGACACATGTCCCTCGCCCCCGACCTCTGGATCAGCGAGGCGACCAAATCCGACTGGCCGTATTTCGCTCGGTGGCATTATCGCAGTCATGCCGTCGGCTTCACAAAGTTCCTGACATTGTTGTGGCATGGGCACGAGCCGGTCGGTGTCTGTGTGTTTGTGTCGCCGCCGATCTCTCTCAAGCTTCGCAACCGGTACTTCGGTCGGTCGGGGCGATGGGAACGGACGTCGATTCGGGCGATGAACCGGCAACTTGTCATGCTCTCGCGAGTCGTTGTGCATCCGACGTATCGCGGGGCCGGTGTCGCAGCGAGCTTTGTCAGGCGGTCATGTGAACTCTGTCCGTATCCCTGGATCGAAACCCTGGCCCAGATGGGGCACATCAATCCATTCTTTGAGAGAGCTGGCTTTGTCCGCGTCGGATCAACGCAACCTCAACGCCGTTCACGGATCGCTCACTCTGCCATCTATGGAGGCAACCGACATCATGAAGAAGGGAAAGGGCTTGTCAGTGAAGAAACGTACCACAAAAGCCGTTACGCCGAGCCGGTCTACTACGTCTTCGACAACAGACGCAACGCGAAAAACGTCCGTCAGATCGTCGCACAAGAAGGCGATAAAGCAGCTCTCTCCAGCGAAAGTAACTGACGAATTGTCGATTCCCCCTCGATCCGATGATGATGGTGAACCGAGTTATGCGCCATCGAGCCTCCTGCTGCCGAGATCGGAAGAACCGGTATTGCTCTCGCCCGCTCAACAGCAGTTGTATCTGCATGTGTTGACGCTCGGGGCATCGCCCTCATCTGCGTGCGGGAAGGTTGGGATCACTCCACTGGACGTGCTGCGGACGATCGACGGTGATGCGAAGTTTCGAGAGCAGATTGATCAGGTAACAGTGCTCTTGAGCCAGAACGTGGCCGCTGCACTCTACCGTTCCGCCATGGAAGGGAGCGTGTCGGCTCAAACCTTCTTCCTGAAGAACAAGCCGCCCCCGGACTGGCAGGCCGAGGACGAACCCGAGCTGACGGCTGATCGACTGAAAGGACTGAGTGATGAAGAACTTCTTAACCGCTGCCGGGCGTCAGGAATTGATGTCCCGATTGAAACTTCGGCGGGAGCAGATTCGCCGATTGTCGAGGAATGACCCGGCCGCCTTTCGTCGGTGGATGGTCCTCGATGCTGACAAGGGACGGTCGTTTCAGAAGTTCATGCAACCCTGGCAGGAGCGTGACTTCGCTGCCCTTGATCTCGCGTGGTCCTCGCTCGCCAATCGACCGCCTGTCTATGCGGGCATGCGTCCTGATGATCGGGTCCTTCGTCGAGCCTACATCGAACGTCCGCGCGGACACTCAAAGACATCCGACATGGCGATGCAGATCGCGTGGATCCTGCTTGCTGCGAAGGAGCCGGTCAACGGGCTGGCTGCCGCTGCGGATCGTGATCAGGCAAACCTCATCTATCGGGCCATTCGCAGGCTGGCAGAGTTGAACAGCGATCTGTGCGATGAACTGGTGTTTGTGCAGCACCTCGTCAAAAATTCAGAGACGGGTTCTCAACTGGAGGTCATCTCGTCAGACGTTCGCAGTTCCTGGGGGGCGCTGCCGGACTTCGTCGTCTGTGACGAGTTGTGTCACTGGGAGAAGCCCGACCTGTGGTATTCGCTGTTGTCGTCTGCCGCCAAGAAACCGACTTGCGTCTTGATCGTGCTGACGAATGCAGGTGTCGGGCGTGGCTGGCAGTGGGATGTCCGCGAGCATGCCCAGGCGAACGACTCATGGTACTTCTCGTCGCTGGCCGGTCCGCACGCACCGTGGATTACCGAGGAATGGCTGACCGAACAGCGTGCACTCCTCCCGACCCCGGTGTTTGAACGGTTGTGGCTCAACGAATGGCAACACTCGGATGGTGAATTTGTCTCGCTGGTTGAGGCGGAGGCCTGTCGGGATGCATTGCTGTCGCGGACCGAGACCGGTGTTCGCGGGATTCGCTATGTGGCCGCGATTGACTATGCGGAAAAACGGGACTTCACCGTCGGCTGCGTCTGCCATCATGACGGTACACGCATCGTTGTGGATCGGATGGATGTCGTGAAGCCGTCCCCCACACGACCGACATCCGTCCGTTGGGTCGAGGACTGGATCGAGGACATCGCTGCCTCATTCCCGGATGTGCTGTTTGTCATCGACGAACATCAGCTCGTCGGCACGATTCAGAACATTGAGCGGTGTTATCCCGTCAAGCGTTTCGACTTCGCAGCAGGCAAAGGTAACCATCGGCTGGCCATTCGACTTCGACAACTGATCGTGCAAAAGCAGGTTGCCTGGTATCCCGGTTGCGGTGATGTTTCGGAACAGACCAACACTATCGACTCAGAAACGTTGCGGGATGATCTCGAAACCGAGTTGGCGAGTCTGCTGCTCAAGCAGTCGGACACCGGCAGACTGCGGATCGATCACCATCGTGACGGAGTCCATCACGATGACCGGGCATTCACCCTGGGGGCTGCTTGTCTGGAGTTGAGTGAACATCCCACGGAACCGGATCACTTCAGCGTGACATTACCAGGGGTTGGAGGCAGCTTCTGGTGGTGAAGCGGTCCGTCTCTCGATGTAATCGCTAATCATCGACTCGGCGACGCGTTCCGAACGGATCGGAGAAGGGTGCCCTGTCAAAGGCATCTCCATTTCCCACAACACGCGGGTCGCCCGTGTCGCGAAGTGTGGTCATCAGCCGTTCTTTCAGATCTTGACGGACCGATGAGTGCGACTCATCCGATGCAAGGTTGTAGAGACAGTACGGATCGGATTTGATGTCGTACAGTTCTTCTGCAGGCAATCGGCCGACCATGTACTCGACGAACGGTTGCATCCCTGCTTCATCCCGATGTGTCAGGATGTACGCTTTGGTGGGACTGGCATCGAGGTCAGCAAACGCAGCAAACGTCTGGTCTGCAAGGACCTCAAAGGGGGGCACGGGGCCATCCGGTTCGCCAAAACCGGGACCGGTCCCCATTGGCCAGCGGTCCGGTTTGAAGTTCCGCACATAGAGATAGTCTTTTGTGCGGATGGCCCGTTGAGGATAGGGGAGATAATCGTGACGGGCAGAGGCGACGTGTCGTTCACGACCAGTGATCACGGAGTCTCTCGTCGGGTCGACTTGTCCGTCTGCTTTTGATGTGAGCACGCTCAAGAGACTGCGGCCCGTCATGACTTCGGGAGGGGAAACTCCGCCCGCTTCGAGAAATGTCGGGGCTAGATCCGGCAGGCAGACGAAGTCATCGACAACGCGACCTCCGGGCACCTTCGCGCCCCAGCGCACGGCCAGAGGCACCGCGACGCCAAAGTCGTACAGATTGCATTTGCCTCGCGGAAATCCCGGGATGCCGTGATCACCGGATACGACGATCAGCGTATTCTCAAGTTCGTTTCGTTTCTCCAACTCGTTGAGTAACACGCCGAGTGCCGCATCGAAGGCAAGTACCTCACCCAGATAATCGGCGAAGTCTTCACGGATCTCAGGGGCGTCGGGCAGGAACGGGGGAAGCTTTCCTCGCAAATAGTCGGGGTTGAGTCCCCACAGCTGTTTGCCGGAACCGGGTGTCCATTTGCGGTGGGTATTGGTCGGACCGAACCAGTAACAGAACGGTTGATCGGCCTTTCGGTCCGAGAGGAAGTCCTCAAAGTTTCCTTGTACTTCATCAAGCAGTGATTGTTTGGCAGCATCGTGGTTGGCAGTTTCACTGACGAACTGAGAGAACTGATTGAACCTGCGGCCGTGCCTGTTGTATCCGGTCGCCTTGCCGCCGTAGGGGGCATCGGGCGGAGTCCCGGGACTCCAGACCTTGTAGGTGTGTCCAATGTGATAGCCCGAGTTCTGCAGGAGTAAAGGGTACGTCGGAATCGTCTCATCCCAGACGGCCCCCAACAGAATGGCTCCCCGTCCGGTCCGCCAGAAATACTGTCCCGACAACAGCGAACTGCGACACGGCGTGCATGATGGAGCATTCACGAAGGCGTTAGTAAAAAGCACTCCCTCTCGGGCGATGCGGTCGAAGTTCGGCGTCGAGATCAGATCGCTGGGCCCGCCTTTTTGGATCGCAGCATAGGCGCTCGCGTAGCGACCCCAGTCGTCTGCGAACGCCATCAAAATGTTCGGCTTGGGGCTGGCATCATCGGCTGCCAACTCTTCAACATGAAACAGAAGGAACGTGCTGAGCACTGCCAGGCAGCTGATGACGAGTT
Source organism: Planctomycetaceae bacterium (assembly GCA_020426325.1). Classification (GTDB taxonomy): domain Bacteria; phylum Planctomycetota; class Planctomycetia; order Planctomycetales; family Planctomycetaceae; genus JAHBXU01. Next base: position 69,004 of record JAGQQG010000006.1, read on the forward strand.
GTGCTAGGGAAAAAGTCTGGGGCATGATGATGATTTCTATTCATGGCTGAGCGTTGAGACTTTCGTCTCTCGTGACAGTGTGAACGTTCTCAACGATCGCGGCAACCGGTTCGCCGTTGCGGATTTGGAATCGCTTGTGGTAGAACAATTTCCAGAGGCCAATCTTGTCAGACGACTGTTGTGCTTCACGGGCCAACTCATCTGCATCTTGCTGTGCAGCACGACAATTCGGATTCCCTTGGAAAACTCGAACAACTCCACGAAGAAATCCTTCGATGGAAAGTTGTTCGATCGGCAGTCAAGGTCATGGATGCCGCTGAAGAATTGGAGGAGATGATGACTGGAGAGCGCTTGCACAGTTTGACACGGAAACGCCTCGCGACGATGGCGCGTCGACGCCAACTCCCTCGCTGGCATGAGATGCGAAAAGACGAGTTGATTGACGCCTTGCTCGCTGATGATCGGGAGAGAACGATTGAGGCTCAGGACGGCAGCACCAAGTCGAATACCAATGGCCTGGCAAAATTCAAGCCATTCGATAAAGCAAACCATAACGGGGATCATCTGACCATCGTTGCTGTCAGCCCCGAATGGATGCGTGCAGAATGGTCAATTGCTGAAGCATCGTTATGTCGGGTGAAGTCAGCAATCGGTCAGCAGAGTCGCGCGGCGACACCCGTCCTGAGGCTTTACGAGATCACCGACGACGAATGCCAGACTCACGGGCGCACACGTGTCTGTGACACGGAGATTTCGCTGGAGACTCATGAATGGTTTGTCCGCGTCGATGAACCGGGGCGCATGTATCGCCTGCAACTGGGAATGAGGGCTCACGACGGCGAATTCTACGGAGTCTGCAGTTCCAATCTGGTGGAAATGCCGCAGTGCGCTCCGTCGGTCGCCGTCCAGGCGCGCAGAGATAGACAGTCGAGCAGGGAGATCCCACCTCGCCCTTCGCTCGAACTTGCGGAAACAGATGTGCAATTCGAGATTGATGCGGATGTGACCGTGCGGGGGCGGGCGCATCCGCAATCCGTAGTCACGATCGACGGAGAACAGATTCCGCTGAGAGTCGATGGCACGTTTGACTGGCCATGTCAGCTGACGGACGGACGGCATATTCTGCCAGTGGTTTGCATGTCCACCGATCGGCGACGCGAACAGACCATCGTGCTGGCTTTTGAACGCAACACGAAACGACTCGCAGAGCAGGATCGGGACGACTCCTGAGACGCAGTCCCGAAGACTCCGTCGTCTTTCACGACAGGTCACCCCATCTTGAGTTGTGACTCAAGAGAGTCGACCAGTTCCTTGAGCGGCCATTCTTCAGCACAAACACGGATGTCACCGTTTTCGTCGATCAGCCTGCGAACCTTCCGTTCTGCAGCCATGACCGTACTGTGATTGCGTTTGCCAAAGAACTCTCCGATTTCACTGTAGGCACAGGCCGTCAGTCGACGTGAGAGATACATGGCTAGCATACGCGGCTGACTGACTGACCGTGATCGTCTCGCGGACTTCAACTCATCCGGCGTCACCTGGAACATGCGACAGACGGCCTTTTCGATGTCTGCCAGCTTGACGATACGGACACAGTCACGTTCGAGACGTGCGAGAATCTCACGGGCTGCACGCAGACTCACTCGACCACGAGTCATCATGTGATAAGTCTGCAGGCAGTTCATCGCCCCTTCGAGTTCGCGCACATTGTTCGAGAAGCGTCGGGCTACGAAGTCGAGTGCTTCCTCGGCGACCGGAAATGCCCCCTTTTGAACGAGCTGGCGAACAATTTGTTGTCGGGCTTCCAGATCGGGTGACTCGATCCTGCAGGCCATGCCGGAGAGCATGCGGGTGACGAGTTCTTCGCTCAGTTTGGTGAGCAGACGCGGATGACGGTCAGCCGTCAGCACAATCTGCCTCCCGTCGGACTCCAGACTTTTGATTGTGTGCAGAAACTCCTCTTCGATTCCCCGCTTGCCGCACAAAAAGTCAACGTCGTCCACCAGAAGCACGTCGACCGTACGAAACTTCTGATGAAAACTCGGCAGGTTGCGCTCGCGAAGCGCCTGAGTGAAGTAGTTGGCGAAGTTCTCAGCAGTCAGGAAAAGGACCTGAAGAGCCGGATACTCTCTTCGCACCTGACGATAGATACCTTCTAACAGATGTGTCTTGCCACATCCGACGCCCCCGTAGAGACAGAGAGGGTTCAATGCCCCGCCCGGTGAGCCGGCAACTTGTCGAGCGGCTGTGAGGGCGAGTTGATTCGCTTCGCTGGCGACGAACTCGGTGAGACTGGAGAAGCGTCGGCGCGACGCGGCCCTCCGTGGCGCAGCGTCACGCCCTTGCTCCTTGTTCTGATGTCGATCCTCAGCCTGTGATGGTACGTTGGACGAGTTGTCACAGACGGAGGCTGCCGTCGCCTGGGAAGCTGCGATCGAAAGCGACGCGTCGACTTCCAACCGGACACGACTGCCGGGCCCAAGTACCTCAATGGCAACCTGGCGGATGACACTAGTAAACTCCCGCTGCAGCCAGCTCTGCAGATAGGGGCTGCTGGCGTAGACAATCAACTCATCGCCCGAGATCTCCAGTCGAGTGGATTTCTGAAACCAGTTGGCATAACGCCGTTCTCCGATATTCGCGCTCAGCCCTCGACCGATTTGCGAAACCAGTTCTTGAACACATTCCATAGTCGCGGTCACCTCATGCGACGCGTCGGCGCGCAACACAACTGTGGCGAAGTCTTCGTAACTTCGCTTTCACAATCGGTCAGCACTCCGTTGCCAGTCCACGCAATTTGGACAGTGGGTAGTGCGAGTGGGAAGGAGACCAGGGAAGTGACTGATGCACGCTGCGAGCGCACGGGAAGCGCAGAAAAAAGTGGCTTTGATCCCGAAAGAAAATTGCTCGCAACAGCAATCGGCCACATCGAATGGCCATGACTCAACTCAGTGGCTCCGATCCTACCGTGGAGCACCGTGGAGTCAAATGTAAACAGATCATAAATTTTTCAGAGTTGGAAAAGTGTGAGAAACGTCTGAAAAACGAGGGGGTTTGAATAAGCCGTTGGGGAAGTTGAACAGACGGATGTCAAGAAACTGTTGATTACTCCATGTCTCATCGACATTCGCTACGGGCGATCCGCCAAGTGTACAGTTCGGACTCGATGTCCACCGGCATAACGCCACTGGGAGGGCCTGGAATCGGCGAACGAATGGCTTTGTGAATCAATTCATTGAGTGCTTCGAGCCGATGACGGACGTCTGTTTCATCACTGAGTTGAAGAATCTCCTCACGAGTCCGCTCGATCGCCCGGCGGGCTTCCAGCACGGGTGGCACAACTGAAAGTTGTTCGTCACGGAGCTTGCGTTTGACCCACCAGTTCTCGTCCAGCGGTTGGTCGATTCCAGGAATCGGCTTTCCGAAGCCTGAAAGATTCTCAAACTGCCCCGCCTCCTCGGCTTCACGAATCCTTCGATCGGCAAAAGACTCCCAAGTCTGGTTGGCGGGCTTGCGGTCTGACATCAGTACAGGTTCTCCAGCACGTGACAACATCGCGGTGCGCAAACTTTCGCGGGTGGTGCAGACATTCCTGTCTGCAACACAAAGCATAAGCATCCCGAAACGAGAACGAGCCGACAAGAGAATCCCCTTGCCGGCCCGTTGTTGCAGTGAGTGTCAGACTGGTGTGGTGGTCTGTCACTCAATAGGGAGAGCTTCTGCGATCACATCCTCCGCGGGTGGAACAGCAGGGGCATGGACTTCGGCCTCGCTCTCATCGGTGTCGATGTCATCCGGCCCATCATCATCGTCCGAGTCGTCGCGATTCCGCCGGTTCCCAAGTCCTTTACGCTCCCCGTGAGGTTTCCTGTTGCCTCGTTCCATTCCCGGGCCATCGTCGTGACCCCAGTCACCTCGGCCTCTCATCCAGCCGTGGTTCTCAAATCCGCCACGTCCCATTCGGACTGCATTATGTATTCGACCGCCGCGCCCCATGCGTCGGCCATGACGTTTCCAACCACCGTGGTCATGGCGTCCGCCGTGTCTCTTCCAGCCACGCTGTCCTCGACGTCCTTCGCGTCCGTCACAATCGCAATGACCACGATGTCGACCATGACGTTTCCAACCGCGATCTCCTCGCCGTGAGTGCCCACTCCGGGTATGTCCCTTTCTTCCGCTACGCTGGTGCATCCAGTGACCACGACTTTTTCTGCCACTTCGATGACTCATCCAGGGACCATGTCCATCTCTACCACCCCGATCTCCCCGGCGTTCCCGAGCGTGAGCATGCTTTTCAGCGATCTCTGTCAGCTCCTCACGAGTGACGAAGCCGTCATCGTCAGTGTCGACGAGTTCGAAGAATCTCGACATTCGTTCGGGAACCTCATCCTCCGAGAGCTTGCTGTCTCCATCCTCATCGCGTGACATCACATGATCGATCATCACCGTCGGATCGAACGGTCGACGCCCTCGAGGGGGTGGGCCCTGTGGATCTCGATCTTCAGGGCCGGAATCCTCCGGTCCCCGATCTTCGGGACCACGACCTTCCGGCCTTGGTCCTTCAGGTCTTGGTCCGTCCGGTCTGGGGCCCCTTGGGCCACGGCCGCCGAAACGAGGACCATCGAATCCGCCAGCTCCACCGAATGGACCTCCGGGGCCACGGTCGCCAGGTTTGGGGCGGACCTCGTCGTGCGAGAGCTTGCCGTCGCTGTTCCCGTCCAGCGTCTTCAAAGCTGCAACTGCATTCTCGAGTTCCTCCGCTGAAATCTCGCCGTCTTTGTCAGTATCGAGGGCAGTCATGAAGGGGTTTGGCGGCGGGCGAAATCCGCGGCGCGGTGGACCATCTTCAGGGCCACGCGGACCACGTTCCGGACGCTCCGCTCGTGGCGGTTCAGGAGGACCATCGTCCGGTTCAGCGGAGACTTCCGAGATGGCCATCAACATGACGGCGAGCACAGCGGCAGTGAGAGTCATTACGCGAGTCATGGGGTATTCCTGCTTCAATCGTTGATAGTACCGATTGGGGAGAAAGTGGTATTCAAGAGGCGCGCCGGAAATTCGTCATGCGCACACCCCTCTCGTAGGACCGATCCACCTGTGTTGACTGATCGGCCATACGTACCTACCGGTCACAGACCCTGCTGGTACACAGGATCGCAAGCAGAATCTGAGAACAAATCGCGCATTCTCAATAGCGGGCGAGGTCGCCAGCCCCGTCAGTCAGATTGAGGGCGGAGACCATCTCGCGGGCCTTCGACACCATCATGTTGAGTTCGCTCGCCATCGCGAGGAACTGCCAGCCTTCCTCAATTCGCTGTTTAACCTGCTCGACCGTCAGTACATGTAGACCAACTGGCGTGCCCACCTTTTTGCCGGCGGCCAGCACCCGCTGGAGCATCGCTTCATGTTCCTCCGGAGTCGGGTCGGTCCCGTCCTCCGTACGCATTTGCGCCCGCAAGTCGTTCGGCCCCACAAAGATGGCATCGACCCCGGACAGACTGTAGATGGCTTCCGCATTCTCAACGCCCTCTGGTGATTCTGTCTGAAGAATCACGAGGATTTCGTCATTAGCTTTCTTGAAGTAGTCGCCAGCTGTGGCATCGAAGTTCAAAGCATGAAATGTCCCACCGAGCGAGCGATTCCCTTCCGGCGGATACTTGGCTGCTGCGATGGCCAGCTTCGCCTGCTCAACCGTATCCACCATGGGAACCACAATTCCTGCCGCACCAGCATCGAGGACTCGCTTGATGAGGTCATGGTCGCCTCGGGGCACGCGAGCAATTGGGATGCACCCCGCATCGGCGATAGCTCCGAACAAACCGGCGGCCTGCGACCAGTCAATCGGTGAATGTTCCATGTCGACCGTGAGCCAGGGAAAGCCCATCCGGGCCATCAGCCTGGTCGCGAGGAGATCACCAAATGACAGCCAGGTCCCAACCTGTGGACGACCTTCTTTCAGTGCGGCTTTGACGGGGTTTCGCTTCATTGCTGGTGGATGGGCTGCGGAGATTGGTGTCGGGCATTACGATGCATGCACTCTGTCGCATTCGCCAGCGACTGGCAAGTCAGGCGACCGTCTGAATGCTATGATCGACTGGAAATGAACTGCGGCAGCGATGAGTGCCTGAAGTCTCTGACTTCTGTCGTAAGACCACAAAAAACTGCCCCATTGAGCTACGTATTGTCGGGCAACGACTGTCGGAATGATCGATCTCTCGAAAGAACAACAGGTCGGCGAGTGGAAGGCTGCACCCTTCGATCCCCATCCCTTGCTACGAAACGGCCACCTGCAAACCCTGGCAGCGGCATTCCTGTCGGGAACGAAGGGAATCAGCCTCTCGTCCACTCAGCACATCGTCGAGATGGAAGACGGTGACAAACTGGCCATTCTGGACGATGCCCCAGAAAACTGGAGTCCGGGAGATCCCATCGTCGTGCTGCTTCACGGATTATGCGGCTCCTCGGTCAGTCACTACATGTGCCGCATTGCGAGCAAACTGATCGATCGAGGTCAGCGCGCGTTCCGTGTCAACATGCGCGGGTGTGGCGAAGGTCAGGGGATGGCCCGTCTGCCCTATCATGCCGGTCGATCCAGCGATCTGGCCAGCATCATCGAGTATGTGCGGACACTCTGTCCGGACTCACAGATTTCGGTGGTGGGGTTTTCACTGGGAGGAAACGTCGTCCTCAAATGGCTGGGGGAATCCGCGGCGAGTGTGCCGGAGACGGTCCGTCGCGCGGTTGCTGTCAATCCGCCTGCTGACTTACAGGTCTGCACCGAAGGTCTGGCGACGCTACTGGGAGGTTTTTACGACAGGCACTTTGCCAGACTGTTGCATGAACATGCACTGGAGACTCCCCACTGGCATGGATTCATTCCCAAAGGGTGGTCGTCGAGAGGTCCGAAGCGAGTGCTGGAGTTTGATGAAGAGTTGACCGCTCCCGTGGCCGGCTTTGCCTCGGCAGCAGACTACTATCAACAGAGCAGCGCAGCACGAGTCATCGGCGACATTCGTGTCCCCACGCTGCTGCTCACCTCCCGGAATGATCCGCTCGTTCCGGTCTCACTGTTCGAACTCATGACCTTGCCCGAGAGCGTTCACTTGCACGTCGCCCCCTGTGGAGGACATCTCGGATACATTGGTCGCAGTGGGGGTACCGATCCAGATCGCCATTGGATGGACTGGCGAGTCATCGACTGGCTGACGTCGGAAAAACCGATGCCCTGAATCGCTCACACTTACACCGAGCGATGTTGGGCTATTATCGTTCGGTGGCAGGGAGTACGATTTGTCAGCTGTGATGCACTGCTGATACTGCTTTTTGTAGTCGAGCGGTCAGGACGTTCCCCTTCACCACTGAGAAACTGATGTCGGACCGCGTCTGGTACATCCAGAAGTGCGAGCTGTTTGAACAGCTGTCTCCTTCGGATCTCGAGGTACTGGAGTCTCGGGCGCGCATCAAGTCGTTCCCGAGGAAAGCGGTTGTTTACCTGCCACAGGACGCGGCTGACTCTGTGTACGTTGTCGCAGAGGGGCGGATTCGTCTCGTCTCGATCACTCCGGATGGGAAGGAGGCCATTCACGCGATTTTCGAACCTGGAGACCTTTTTGGCGAACTGGCCATTCTCGGTTCGGAGCCTCGCGAGGAGTATGCGGAGGCTGTTGTGGGATCAAAGGTTGTCGCCATCCCCAAAGAGTCCGTCGATCTCGTGATGAGTCAGAATGCGAAACTGTCTCTCGCGATCACAAAACTGATAGGCTGGCGTCGGAAGAAGCTGGAACGGCGATTACGGAACCTACTGTTTCGCTCGAATCGCGAACGTCTGACGGGTTTGCTGTGGGAACTCACCGAGCGCTATGGACGCCGAACGGACGAGGGTTTACTGATCGACATCAAACTGTCGCATCAGGATCTCGCCGGACTGATTGGGGTGACCCGTGAATCCGTGACGCTGGCTTTGGGGGAATTGCAGGCGGACGGCATGATCTCCATCGGTCGTCAGCGCATCGTAATCCTGAAGGTGTCGCAACTGGCGCAGGCAGCGGGAGAAACGACGGATGCCCACACCCCCTCGTCTGAAAGGCCGTCACCCGTTCGCAGACCACAAAGCGATGAGGTGTCGATCAAGTAAACTGTGGCATAATTCACAGACTTTTTACTAAAGAATGTCGATGATTTCAGAAGAGACAGGCGCCGTCTGCGGCTCGGTAGATCTGCACGGTATGTTCAAGGGCGTTGATCAATGACGAATGATTCTCAATCCACAACCTGGGAGGAATGTCCTCGAGGAACGTTGTCCGGACTCTCGACGTGTCTGAGACGCAGGCAATGTCGCCAACAGATCGCACGAATTTCGGGAGTGCTGTCCGTCGTCCTCATGACCGTGGCCGCAGGATGGTACACACTGCGTTCGACCAGCGAGCCGGGAGAGTCACATTATGGCGGCATCACCTGCTCAGAAGTCCATGACTCGGTCCCCGCCTATCTGGCAGGGGAACTGGAACCAGCTGTCATTGAGAGGATCAATGCCCATTTCTCTGAATGCTCCGGTTGTCGAAAATATATGGAGCAACAAAGGCAGCTGCAGACAGCGGGGAACGTGCAGGTTCGTGACCGTGTGCCTCGGATGATCGCGTCCCGTTTCTGAAAACGGTCAGTGACACGTCGAGCGCTCCTTCATGAGGACCGGTCTCTCAGCTCAGAAGAGCCCCTTGGCAACTTGATCCGGCCCCTGCGGTACATCCGTAGCAGTGACGGCCCGTTCGAATCGGTCTGCGGGCGAAGGAGGCTTCATCGTACTCGCTGATATGTTGCGCGAGTGAAAGATCGACCCGCAGGTTGAGCATCTGGTTGAAGTCACAGTCGTACAGGTATCCCTTCCAGTCGATGGATAATGTCGACCTGCACATGACTCCTTCGACCGCTTGGGGGTTGAAGGCCGTCACCAGCAGTTCCATGTATTGCTCATACTGATGTGATCGCTGCAGGTCATCCAGAAACCGGCTGATGGGCATGTTCGTGATCGTGAACAGTTCGTTGAACTCGATGCCAAAGCGATCGCGAAGTTGTTCGCGGTAGGCTTTTGCAAGCTTCTGCTGATCGGGCGGCAATGTCGCTCCGACCGGGTTGTAAACGAGGTTCAGCCTGAGTTCCGATGAAGGTTTTCCGTATCCTCTCTCATTGAGCAAACGGAGTGCATCGATCGACCTTTGAAAAACGCCGTCGCCACGCTGGCTGTCGCAGTTCTCTTCGAGGTAACAGGGGAGCGACGCCACAATCTCCACCTTGTGTTCTGCAAAGAAGTCGGAGAGATGCGTGTACGCGGGCGATGTCAGAATGGTCAGGTTACAGCGGTCGATCACGTGACGGTCGAGTCGACGGATTTCCGCAACGAACCACTCGAAGTCCGGATTCATCTCGGGAGCCCCTCCCGTCAAATCGACACTTCGAATGTTCGACCACGTCAGGACATCAAGGCACTGCTCCATCGTGTCACGACTCATGATCTCACGCCGATCGGGACCCGCATCCACATGACAATGTCTGCACGTCTGATTGCAGAGCTTGCCCAGATTGATCTGCAGAGTTTCGACGGCCTGAGCAGTCGGGGCGGGCAATCCGTGTTCTTCAAGAGTCTGGTGAAAAAATGGCACAACACCTTCGCCGAGCTGTTCAAGAATCAACAACTGATTCGCAGCATCTGCGAGCGGATTCCCCTGTCGTTGCAGACTCTGAAGCGGCATCGATCGTTTCCTACAGTTCTCATCTTCAGGTACGCGTGACATGTGAGACACAGCATTGCATCCGGTCCGATGCTTTCATGAGAGTGCCAACCTCAGGTCATCGTCTGTGAGTCACCACACAATAGCGACTGCGTGACCAACAATCATTGCCGATCGTCCCGGCTCAGACATGCTCGGGTAGCCACAACGCTCGGTTGTGGGAGAGGGCAACGGCGCGTTTTTCATACAGATGACAGGCGGTGTCGGAATCGACGGGCCAGCGGAAACTGCACGCGGTTCCCTTGAGCCATCTCCTGCAACTGTGCATCGACCGCTTCGCAGACCGTTGCCAGATCGAACATGTCCGTCATTCGGTCGAGATCGATCAACCGCTCTTCTCCCTGACGGACCTGACGCATCTGTCCGAACAGCAATGACGAGATCGCGACCGGCAGACAGACCGAGTCGCCCAGAACCGGATGGCCAGCCAGAAAGGGAATCTGATGGTGATAGAAGATACAGCACACCAGATCATCTGGAAGATTCCAGTTGTGGGCCAGATGTGCTGCGGCCGTTGCGTGATCACAATTGAACAGACCACGTTCGTAATCACACAGTTCAAAACCTTCCTCGCGAGCCAGACTGAGATACTGAAAGTACTCTTCCGGATACTCCGACGCGAACACCGGCAGCAGAAAATCCTGCAACAAAGCTCCGAGAAACGCCACGTCACCATCCAGTTTGCCTGTGCAGGCCACCTCGCGGGCGAAGAGCGCCCGCTGCAGGGATTCATTCCAGAAGGTGGTCTGGTTCATCACCCGTGTCTTGGAAGCTGCCATCGCCGCCTGAATTCCCACCGTGGTCACGAACGACTTGGCTTTCCGCAGTCCGAGGACGGTGATTGCCTGCGCCACGCTGCCGATCCGTGCATGACCGGCATACGAGGCTGAGTTGACATGTCTGAGCAGCTCACAGGTGATACCCGAGTCGGACTCGAGTGTTGATGCGAGCTGTTGAGCCGATGCGTTAGGGTCCGCCGACTTCTGCAGGAAGGCGTCCACGACACCGGGCAGCGCCGGCAGTGTGACCGACTTGAGCGTCTGTGGATACGGCTGCGCATCGAGTGCTTCGCGACAGAGTTCAGCCCAGGGAATCGCCACAACCATGCCGATCTTCAAACGGCATTCAACGAGGAGTCCCCTGCTTCACTACGGAGTGACAGCTCGCTTGATGAATGCCGGACGACGCAAGGGAACTCTGCAATAGTCACTCCAGCATGGTATCGGTTGCGATTACGACCGAACCTGACATCCTGACAAAGGGATGTGATGATAGCAGTACGACCACGCAGAATCGCGGGCTAATCGGCTTCGCCGCTGTCTCCGTGGTTACGAAGCGGGACGCCTAATTGGCGCAGGGCCATCGCACGTTCGATGTAGCTGGATTCGCCAGAATTCAGCCTTCATGTCAGTTGCCACTCATCAATCTGAACTCTGGCGAGTCCAGCTACGGTGACGAGAGCACATTTTCAGGGCAATTCGGACGTCTTGAACGTGCGATTGCCCTCCTAATTGGTATTGCCTTCCTGCTCATTCAGAAGTTTGTCGATGACATCCGTGAGGCTCTCTCTGAGGTTGGAACTGGCTCCCAGATGGACATGCTGAATGCGTCCGGCGCGATCAATGATGACCGTCTGCGGGAATCCTTCCACGAGATATCTGCGGCTGATGATGCCGTCCCGATCGAGGGCGACGGTGAAGTCCCATTGGTGCTCATCGAGCACGCGCTGCACGAGGGCTGCGGTTTCCTGATGGTTGACTCCGACAAATAATACGTCATCGGGAGAGTAGGCGGAGGTTGCTTCGAGCATTTCCGGGATGGAACGCATGCAGGGACCGCACCACGTCGCCCAGAAGTCGAGGATGACGACCTTCCCCTGGTGATCGCTGAGTTGAAACGGCGTACCATCGAGTTGTTCCAACTGGAAGTTCTCAGCCTGCTCGCCGATGAGTGTGGAAAAGGTTCCGAACGAGTCGTCCGCGTTCGGGTCGGGGATGACCGGTTCGCGGGCGGAGACGAGTGTCCACTCTGAGAAGACCGCCTGTTCCAACTCTTGCTTGACCGCACCGATCCGCAGTTCATTGACTTTGTTCAGACTCAATCGGCATTCCCCAAAGATGTCATGTGTGCCCACAAGCACATCCCCCTCGACTCGATCGACCAGCAGATGCAGCGCGACGCCGTTGGGGAAGACCGCCTGAATCTGACCATCTGCTGATGCTGCCGGGGCTTCCTCTGGTGCGGGCGGCTCCGGGGCAGCCTGCTCTTCCTCTGGAGTATCAGCAGAAACAGGCTCATTCATCCAGACGATCCCTGCGAGGCGGTCACGGGGAATGATCACCTCATCGAACCCTGCTCGGAATCGAAGATTCGTTGACGCGACCGACAGCAGTTCGCCTCTCAACAGATCCCCGGTCCGTGACACAAGGAGGTGCTTAGGAGGATTGTTTCGTTGACTTCGCGGCACGGTCAATGCGTGCTTCCTGCTGGATTCGTTCAAGTGGACCGTCGAAAACAACCCCGAAACGCGCCCAGCTTTCATGTCGGATAACGTCAGCACCGGTTCTCCGTTCTCTGCCTGGTTTGCGTTCACGGGCCGTTGCTGCCCGTTGATCTGTTGGCAGTTGATGACCAATCCGGAGACTCGAACCGTTTCATCCAGCGTTGCGAGCACGCCCGCCTCCTGTCCATTCACAAACAGCAGGAGTTGGTCACTATCCTGCTGGATTTGGACATCGACGATGTTCCTCCCCTTCTTGTTGGCATCGAGTGTTGCCTGCCGAGTCGATTGGCCCGACTGAATGTGAGCCATGATGCGGTCGTTGGAGTGCAGGATATAGGCGCTACTCTGCTGGACCTGCTGCATTCTCTGGAGCATCTGCACCTGTCGGCCTGCTCCACCAACAAACTCATATTGCACAATGAGCATGAGGTAAGCTCCTGGAGACTTCGGCCACTTGGCAACAAACTCACAATACCCTGAGGCCAGCAGGTCCGGATGCGACACCGCTCCGTTTCCATGGAATCGAATTTCATCATCTGTGCGTTCGACCGCGTTGGCACGGTTGTTCGAGATGTTCCAGCGAGAATGTTTGAAGCCCACAATGTCGTCTGGCCGCGATGTTCCAAACTCAATCGCTTTGACATCGCTGGTCGGGACTTTGATGAGCGGACGGAATTCAGTCGCCAAAGTCATCAGATCGCCATCGATGGACTCGACACGACACGGCAGTTGGTCTCCGTTAGCAAGGTAGACGACGCCCGGATGTTCCCCCGTTGCAGGTTCGTCGTCGGTCGCTTCTTTGACACGTCGAATGCGGAGCGGACGATCAAGCTCCAGCGGAATGACGTCCTCAGCTCCCACCAGTCGCCAGCCGAGTTTCGTCTCCGCAGGGGCCAGCGTTCCGTGCAGTTCCATGCCTTGATACTCAAGCACATGCTCGGACGCCGGGACATCCTGCTTTTCGAGAGCAGGAAACGTGAAAGACTCGAAGCCACTCAGGTCGACTCGGAGTGGCTCGTCAGAGAACGGCACTCTCATCGTCGCGCTTCCGTCAGCGATCGCCAGTAAATCGCCTCGCAATGTGCTCCCGTCGGCATACTTCAGCTCACTCAACGGTCTGGACTCTTCCACTTCCTCTGTCTCTGTCGACAGCACCTCTGCAAGCTGATCCGGTGCAATTTTCACCCTCGTGTCTGATGGAGATCGTACGATCCAGAAACCATCCGCATCCGGTCCGGAGATCTGACCGAAGTACTCCTCACCGCTCATCAATCTGACCCGCTGCTGATCCGGGACATCAGTCTCCTCGGCCGAGGGAGCAGACACTGGACTCTTTCCGTTCCAGGAACTGATCCGCAAAGCTTTGATCGTCAGATCCGTCCCCTTGTTCTCCAGCAGGATGCCTCCCTCGAGTTTCGCTTCGGTCGGATCCAGAGAGACATCGGCAAGCAACCCACCGTGCATGTCATGGACGGTCAGTCGCCCCTCTGCCCGGTTCCAGAATGCCCGCAGATGAACGCGATGTGCATCCGGACCTAGCCGCATCAGAGGAGTAAATGCGGCTGAGACTGATTCCGCCTGCACGATGAGTTCGTCGCCCCACGTTTCAAACTCCAGGTTCCCCGTCCGCTCCTTGAGCTTTGACAGGGCTCCCATTGCCAGCGAGAACGCGGGCCGTTTGGTGGACTCGATGAGTAACTCGATGTCACACAGTTCAGGCAAGACGGTCGGATGAAACAGCCGGGCTCCGGGACTCGACGTTGCAATCTCCTCCGGGTTGTCCGTGTTCCATTGAGTCAGTTCGCCTTTCTGCTCCCATGATGGGGAAACCGACACCCAGCCTTCAGCCTTCGTTCCCGTGAGATCAATCGGTGCCGTCAGCCCCATGCGGATGATCCGGTTGATCCAGGCGCGTTTGACCGACACTTCGCCGTAACGCGGTCCCGTCAGAACCACATATTCGTCGCTGATCGATCTCAGATCGCCGATCCAGGTGTCGCCATTGACGAGCCTGACGCGGAACGCGGAGACCGCATCGTTCGCCTGTTCGGTCTTGTCAGCCACGACCGAGTGCAACGTGCGCAGATCGACAGACAAGGCCTGCGAGAGTGCTTCAGACTGCCACAACAGATGAGTGTCCGTTGATTCGACAATGCGTCCGGTGAGTTCGTCGCCATTGACCCAGATCAGTTTTTGCGGTCCTTTACGGGAGCCGTCTTCAGCAACGACGGACCCGTTCACCATGCCGACGAACAAGAGCACCAACATCAAGAGATGACCCAGTTGGCCCTGATCTGGTGAACGCAGATAATGCATCAGTGAATCCTCGTGCTTAGCGTTCGTAGATCGGCAGGTAACGGTAGTCGAGAGCCAGCGACAATAATGACATAGCCGTGCCGTAGGCGGGTCCGTGACCCGCGTCGAAGTGGCCGTCCTCACGTTGCAGGTTGCGCAGGACTGCTGTGTTCTCGCGTTTCCATTTGGTCCAGGCATCAAAGTCGGACTGGAACAGCGCCTGAGCCATGTAGTACCGGAAGTAGAACGGATATCCCTGCTCCTGATGCGTCAGGTTTGAACCGATGTAATGGGAGGCAGCCTGGTATTTCTCCCAGTCTCTGCGTTTCCCGATCGCCATCACGAGTGTCGCGATGGCCGAGCGGTTCATCGAATCGCCGTGACTCCCCGCCCCCGAGTAACCCACCGTGCCGCCACTTGTCGTCATGCTCTGATAGTAGAGCAGCGACTTGTCGATGACCTGATCGGGGACTTCGATCCCGGCGTTTCGCGCAGCAAGCAGTCCCATCAGGATGGCACCAGTGACAGACGTGTCAGCATCATTCGATTCCGGTGAATACCGCCAGCCTCCCTCGTTATTCTGGCTGGTCACAGCACGCCGGACGGCCAGCTCCAATGCCTCACCAATCGACCGCTGCCGACTCGCATCCCCTCCGTCCCACAGCAGCGAGTCATCGACTGCTCCGTAAGCCTCTGCCAGGGCCAGTGTGGCGAAGCCGTGATGGTACATACTGCCGGAAATGTAACCGGACTTCGCATCCTGAGATTCGATGATGTTCCGGACGGCTCGCTGGATCACCAACTGATACCGTCCGAAGTTCGGGTCTTCTCCATGAGCGAGGAACGCCATCAGGCACATGCCCGTAATACCGCTCCCCTGCTGACCCCCCGACCAGGAACCATCCTGCTGCTGTTCGCTTGCCAGATAATCCAGCCCGCGTTCATAGATCTGTTTCACCTCAGCCGGCACCGCATCGCCGTACTGAATCGACGGTCCTTGTGCCCTCGTGACACCCGTTCCGATCACGAGCAACGTGACGGTAACGAACACAATCAACAATCGCGTTGCCATCACAGTAGCCATCACGCTCCGCGTGATGAGCGGAACTAGGACGACCTGGCAACAAGCGTAAAAGCGTGAACCCTTGTGAGCAGATGCGTCATCACGCGGAGCGTGATGACCACACTCTTTGAACGACATCATGCAAGATGCTCCGTTCATCGCGACTCCAGGTCTTCCTGCAGGATGAGTTGCCACTGGGCGAGTTGCCGCGGGCTGAGGATGTCTTTCACATCGGCGGTCGGGATGGCCCGTAGGGCCATGTGAGCCAGAGCTTCGTCATCAAATCCCTGACGTCGCTTGAGCCAGAGTTTGATTTGCGACATCTCCAGAAACTTCGTGACTCGCTCCGAGATTAGCCCTCGCTGCGTGTGATCGAGGCGAAGCATCTTGTCAAACTCAATCATCACCCGCTCATGCCGCCACTCACTCGGCAACGCCGCGCGCTCAGCCTCTGCCGCTGCGTACAACTCTTTCTGCTGATCGTTCAGAGTACGATTCAGTGTCTCCGTCCAGAGCACACACTCATCGGCATTCTGTAGAGGTGGTTCAGCATTGGGATCACTTGGAATTATTTGTACTTCAACGTCACGGAAGCCCTCAGCGTTAACCTTAATCTCGTTAAACCTGATGTTTAGTCCGTTTATGCCTTGCATCGGTCCGGGTCGTCGCAGCACCAGTCTGTCAAAATGGAGAAAGTGCCTCCCCATCTGATCACGATTCTCATCGTCGAGATTCTTTATCGCTTGCAGTTCGCTCAGGATTGAAAGCCATCCATCCAATCCTTGTTGCACGACCCCCTTGGCCGCGATCGTCAATTGGCGTTCCTGTGACACATTTAAGTCACAGACTCGGTCAACTTCGTCGAGTTGCAGCAGGAGTTCGTCCAACATGGCATCAGCCAGTTGCTGGGCACGCGCCTGCACGGCTTCACGCTGCTCATCAGGCACAGACTCCGGAACGACGTCCGTGAGCGGAAAGTGTTCCGCCCGCGTTGTCGAGGCGAGGATCGTGAACAAACACAGCACAAGCAGAATCGATCGTCGGAAAAATACAGTCACAAGAATTGGCATCAAGAAATCTGCGGCAAATGGCTAGGGTGATGATTCGGTATTTAAGTTCCGCGTACCTTCGATGGCACCGAAGTAGGCATCGAGGCCCGTGCGGTACTCGGCAGGGAACTGGCGGCCGCTGACGCCGGTCGCTTGGCCGGTGGTGCGGTCAACCGCCTGGGCATTCTGTTCGTTGCCATCCCCCAGGAGAGCAAGAGCCGACTCTTCGGTGTCTCCAGTGCCTCCGCCGCCGGGCGTGGCACCTCCGCCTCCGCCTCCCTTGGGATTGATGCGTTTGGTTTGGAGCAACAATTCAATGGCTTCCGTCTCTGCTGCGATGGTCGGCGCTCCGGTCTCTGCGTCGCCCAGCAGATCGGCCGCTTCACGCATCACGATCTCGACCCGATTCAGCAGCGAGATTTCACGGCCAAAACTGGCTGCATTCTCCAGTGCACCAATCGTATCGACGGCCTCCACCACCTGATCGCCGATCTCGTTTTGAGTGACAGCGAGACCCGTCGACCGTTCCGCATGCACGGCTGGCTCGAGTGTCGGCCGCGCCTGCTCAGCTGCACGGGTCTCTTCCCGGAGATTGATTTCCTGTTCGAGGATCTTCATCACGGCGAGCACGACTGCAGGAGGCAGACTGTCCGCTTTGCCCGGCGGACACTGCCCGTTACAGGCACACGCAGGTCCCACGAGTTGCTCAGCCCAGCGATCGAGGTTGTCGGCCCAGTACTCTGCACCAGCGATGGCTCGCCCCGTGCGATTGTTGCGAACGGTTTTGCCGAGCTCCGAGATACCTCCAACAGGATTCTCCTGTTCCATCTCGTCGAGCACCACCTTGAACTTCCCGTCTCGAACACGCTGGTAGTACGCTTCGAGATCGCTCTGCACGTTCCAGATGAGATCACTCTGCGCCTGCTCGCGGTTCGCGATGTTGTCTGCATGCGTGCTTGCCTTTTCTCCGACATCGCGAGCCTCAACCCCGAAGTTGTCGAGCAGCCCGGTGCTCATGTCGCCTGCAACTTCCATCTGCCGACGGGAGGCGGCCTTGAGTCGTTTGACGAACGTGCTCCCTTCGAGGTTGTCGAGAATCCGTTGCAGTTCATCCGCCACACGGGCGAACTCGTCAAGCAGTTCCTGCTGTTCCTCGACCGCCTGAGCGACCTGTTCCTCAGGGGGAGTTTTCGGCGGCTTCTTCTCTGGCGTCGGACCACCACCGACGAGAGTCGTCCCCGGCAACCGCAGCGGACTCGCACTCGCAGGAGACGGCGGCTGGTCTTCCTCTTCTTCCTCCTCGGGAGTCTTGATTTCATTAAAGCCAGACTCGGTATCAACAACCTTCGGCGTGCGTGGTGCTTCACCTTCCGTCTTCTGTTGTCCTCCCTTCCCGGAAGCGGGGTTGCGGTTGTTCCCCACACTCGGACTGGCCTCCGACTTCGACTCACCCGGCTCAGGGGGTTTCGCCGACGGCGTCGTCTTGGCGGCCGGTCCGTCAGCAGCTGCCGTCAGCAGGTCACTCACAGAGGGCATCCGCTTCTTGGCGATGTCGTCGAGGGCGTTGAGCATTTCGGCCCATGTCTCCAACGTCTCCGGGTTGAACTGATCGTTCTTCATCGCCTCACGAATGAGGCCTTCCCCCGCACGGCTGACCGCTCCCAGCCGCTGCCCGTTGGCGCGTTCTGCGGAGGCCTGACTCCGGATGAGCTTTCGTGTCTCTGGACGATCAAGTTCCTCAGCCGTCATTGCTTGCAGCGACGCGTTCGTCTGATGCAATTGTCGTTCCTTGTCATACACCTCGTTGGCCGTGCGGAACCATTTGGACAGCTGCCGCGTCAGCCAGATGTTGTGATCCTCCGGGCTGAGGATATGCAGGACGAACGTCGGCGAGTAGACCCGCTCGCGATCCGGCAGGTAATCGACGGCAAACATCCGCAGTTTGAGCGTCTGCGGCGGAATGCCTTCCCGTTTTGCTGAGAACGTCACATCGGAGCCGAGGTCGACCGACTCCGGCTCGCCGTTGAGCAGGACCTTCTCACCGTTCGACGGATGCGGATTGTGAATGGGGTCCTCGATCCCCTCCCACATCATGCCGATCGTCTTCACGCCGAAGTCATCGGTCGATTTGACCTGAAACGTCAGCACGTCGCTCTCCAGTAGCACATGCTCGAATGCTCCACCGGCACAGCTGAGTGTCGGCGGTTCATCGTCGGTCGCCTGGAGGTCGAGCACCAGCGGCTGCTTGCCTTCGAGACCGAACTCGTCTTGCCAGCGAAGTTCCGGGGCGAGTGATTCGTGCACGAGATGACGCTCGGAACTGATGGTGCTCCCGTCAATTGCCTGCGGCGTCCCGTCCAGAGTCGCGGCAGCCAGTTCACGAGATGCGGTCGCAACCAGTTGAACGAGACTCCCCTTCACCAGCGAGGCTTTGCCTCCCCGCAGGTCCTGTTTGAGTTCATGCGTGTACTGCAGGTACTCGGGCAACGTGATGTGCACATGCATGTCCGTCAACTCGGGCCGCATGGTCGGTTCGATCGCGATTTCACGTCTCGCATCGCCGATGGCAAGTTTGAGCGAGTGGGACTCCTTTTGAGGCGGGAGGGTGAAGTCGTAGGCCCCCTCGCTCAGTTCGGTCGTCACAGGCGGCTGTGAGCCATACTGGGCGGAGCCTTTGCCGGGCCTCCATTCCGTCTCATCCCTCAGCTTCGCCTGAAACGCGAACTCTTCCGCATAGGGCACGACCAGTTTGTCAGGCAATTCGTCCAGTTGGGCAAACGTGTACCGCTCGGTGTCACTCAACGGCATCAGCCAGCGAGCCATCGTATTCAGACCGGCCGCAGGCGTGAGCGCGAGGACAAGAGCCACCAGCGCGACAAGCCCCCCGGCAGCGAAACCCCATCGTCTCAGCCCGGTGTTCGGGACAGCTTCATCAAAGTTCTGATGCGACGTTTCTTCGTCGACCTGGGCGACCGCAGCCCGCAGCAGCGATTCCGAATATCCCTTCGTATTCCCCTCAGCGTGCGCCAGTTCGACGATGCCGAGAAGTTGGTCACCCAGACGCGGGTAACGTCGTCGCAGGAGCTTCGCGACCTGCTCCAGTTGTCGCGTGCGCCAGACCCAGCGATGCCATTTGAGCGGGAAGGCGACCGCAAGACCGAGCGTTCCCGCCAGCAACAGGATCGTCCGCACGATCGCGGGCGTCTCGATGAAGCGGTCGATTACAAACAGTGCCACATACGACAGCAACAGTCCGAAGAGGCCCGCCAGCAGGCCTTCGCCCACCTTGATCCACCACAGCCGACGGCGAAACGCATCCAACTGCGTCCGCATCCGTTCCGGGAGTTCAAAGCGACCCTTCGATGTGTGAACTTGCATGTTGTGTCCATGATCGGGTAGCGATTGTCAGCCGAGCGAATCTCCGTTTAGCCGCACATTTCAAATGTGCAGCTAAACGCCAAAATCATATTACACCCGTCAGCTTGCGTCCCGTCCAGAACAGTCCGAGCAGAACGATGAGAAAACCGGCCCAAACCGGGTGACACCACAGCCTGAGACGCCGGATGGATGCCTGTGGTTCCGGTAAAGCGGCCAGTCGCTCGGTCAGTTGAGACAGTTCGGTCACCTGCAACACTTGTCCCCCCGTAATCGCAGCGATCTCGTTCAACACGTCGATCCGGGCCGGCTGACCGATTCGCTCTCGACGAATGTTACGCACTGCGAGCGTCGTCTCCAGCGTCGCGTCACTCTCGCGCGAGCTGAGTGTGAGCTTGTACTCACCCGCATCGTCTGGGGTGAAGGCCCCCTGATAGAGACCCCATTCATCCTCCGGAGCGAGCCGGACTGTCTCCGACTCCCCATCAGGTCCGACGACACTGACCGAAACATGTCCCCCCTGAAGCGGCTCGCCCGTGCTCTGCATCACATTGGCGAACAGGGCGACCGTGTCCCCCGACTTCGGACGGTCCGGCGAGTAAAACAACCGCATGGTCTCCCCCTGTGCCATGCTGCGCTGGTAGGCCATCCAGCGCGCGACCTGTCCCCAGAAGCGATAGTGGTATTTGTCTTCAACTCCTTCCCGCCAGCGCCAGGCGCTGTCCGTTCCAAGGTACAGAATCTTCCCCGTTCCGTACGTTCGAGTTACCAGCAACGGAACGCGGCCGAACTCCGTCGACTGCGACTGATGGACAGCCAGCACCTCGGAACCGGCTCGCGGTCGGTTCGCGGCCGCGAACCATTGGAACCCGGGCAGCGTTTCCCACAGACGGATGTTCGCGTCCTCCGTGTCTTCCAGTTGTGTAAGCAGGCTGCGACGCCCCGCCTCGGTCAACTCCATGTGAGCGGGGACTTGTGCTCCCCAACCACGAGGCTGCGACGGATCGAGCACGACCGGGTACAACTCCTCCAGTTCGGTTCCGACGAATGACAACTGGGCCCCACGCATGCCGGGCATCCAGACCAGACCCGACGCATGACTCTGCACGAGTGCTTTGATCAGCCGGCAGTCCTCCAATGTGAGTTGTCCCGCTTCGACGCCCACGTCGCCGAGAAACACCACATCATATTCCGACAACTCGTCCATCGTGCCGGGGAACGCTTTGAGGTACCCCTTGCCGCCACCGACTTTGCTCAGCCCCGGATGAAACAGCAGACACGACACCTCGACACCCGGATCTCGCTCCAGCGCATTCCGCAGATACCGGTACTCCCAACGTGGCAACGACTCGACCAGCAACACCCGTAACTCTTCCGTGCGAATCGCGATCGGCACGACTCGTTCGTTGTTCTCCGGGATGACCTCCGCCCGGTCGACTGGCACCTTAACCGTCAACTCGTACTCACCCTCTTCGTAGGGCGTCCACAACAGCGAGTCATTCAACTGTCCCATCGCGGGGATCGTCACCTGTGATGTCACTGCTTCGCCGGAGGACGTTGTCAGCGTGACGGTCGCGGTTGTCTCGCGCGGAAGTGAACTGTCGATCACGAACGGAATCCGCAACGCCTTTCCCGCGACTCCAAACGTCGGCGCATCAACTCGTAAGAGATCGAGATCCGGCAGCCGCGAGTCACTTCCCTGAGCCACCGCAATGACGGGCACCCCCTTTTTCCGCAACTCGCTCGCTGCCCGCACAGGAGGCTCACCCGCGTTCCAGTCGCCGTCTGTCGTGAGCACGACCGCCGCCAGGTTGTCATGTTTCTTCAGGGCATCAGTCAATGCGAGGTTCAGGTCCGATCCTTCAGCCGGCTCCGGCAGCGAAGACGAGAACGATTCCTGCACGACGTCAAAGCGACTGGTGAGTGATTGCCAGAAAGTCTCGTCCTGAAGTGCCGCAGCCGCTTCGGCTCGCGTTCGCGGCAGGGTCGAGGGGTTCGCAGCGTCGACGACATCCCGCGTCTCCATGCTGCGGGAAATGTCGGTGAGCACCAGGACTGACGGACGCGATTCCGGTCGATACTCCGTCAGCCATTCCGGCTGCAGGAGTGTTATTGCGATGAGACTCACGATCAGCAGACGCAGCCCCTCCATCAGTCCGGTCGTCGGCCGGTAACCGCTGCGCCGCCACGCCAGCACACACACGACGACCGTCGCACCGATCGTCAGCACCCCGAGCAATATGGCTGCGGGAGTCGCCTGAAATGTGAGTGACTGCGATGCGTTCATGTGGGCACGGACTCCTTCCGCTCCGGCAGACAGAGAAACGCTTCCATCAGCATCGCCAGCACCATCACAGTCAGCACGGCCCGCCAGACTTCACTGGTGAGCGCCCCGGAACTCCCCGCCTGTTGCTCAACATGTCGAAAGTCGAGTCCGTTGAACAGCCCGTTGACCTGATCAGCGTCCAACACAGCCGCAAGGTCTTCCGCCGCTGGACGCACAAGTGCGATCTGCCGTTCCCCCAGTGAGTACGCACCCGCGTTCATCCAACGTTGGGACAGGAGCACTGCGTTCAACGACTCATCGAGCGGTTGCCAGTTTTCGATAGCCTTTGCGTCTGGTGACCCGGCATCGACGGACCGAGATTGCGACTGTGCCTCCGCACCGATCGTCAGTGCCCGTTGGAGACTCACGTACAATGCGACCCCATCCTGTGCCAGACTCGACTTTCCCCAGACGGGCAGCGTTGTCCAGAAGTATGCCGGGCCATCACTGTTCGTGACCCGTAACAGCAACGGAGAGCCATCATCCAGCTGCGCAAGAACCCGCCCCGGCTCGCCAACCAGTTTTCGATACGCATCGGTTCTGAGATCGCCCAAGCCGATCGGCTCACCACTGCTGGTATCCGCGAGCAGATCGCTTTCACGCCGCCATGTGGTGACACGATGCGGCTCGGCTCCAGCGGATTCTTGCCACTCTCCCCACTGGAAATCAAAGATGGCATTATCGCCGCCCCGGTCCGGGGGGAAGAAGAGGGCCGGTCTTCCACTCCTGACGAATGCCTGTATCTGATCCGACAGCACCCCGTCCGGGAGTTCGGCCTGCCAGATCAGGAGCGAGACGTTCTCCAGTTCCACTTCCTCAGCACGATTAGCTTCGATGAGTTGAGCCTCGTATGAGATGCCCGCATCCAGCGGAGCGGTCGCAGCAATCCGCAGGGCGTCCGCGACCTGTGCATCCTCGTAAACGATGACGGTCCGATGCACGGGTGAATCGCTGAAGACGAAGTAGCTCGTATTGTCGATCAGATTCTCGTCCGCAGGGATGTCGACACGTCCCCATCCACCTGCAAGCTCGTCTTCAATCGGAATTCGATGGCCCTGCAACAGTGCGGAGTCACCGGAAAGCTCCATGTTGAAAGTCGAACGCACGCCGTTGATCACAAGCTCACAGGGGACGCTCTGCGGTGCTAAGCTGTCTCCTTCTCGCTGCAGGACGACGTCAAACTGCACCTCCTGTTCCCCTTTCGCACCCCGCTTCTGCACGTTTTCGATTCGCACCGCCAAATTGTCCGACGCACGTTCTGCGTATGACAGCAGGAAGAACTTCACCCCTTCCAACGGTTGAAACTTCTCCCGCGCAGTTGCCCACCGTCCATCGTTCACATTCCAGTCGTGCTCACGCAGGTCTGAGCAGATCCAGATGTCCGTGCGACCGGTCAGATTCGCCGTGACATACTCCAGTGCTGTTTCCAGCATGCCCGGGATGTCAGAAGAGGTCGCGGTCGGTGACGTGTCGAGCAACTCATTCAACGGCTGTCCCGGATCGATTTCACGGGCGACGTTATCCACACTCTCGATCAGCACGAGTCGTGAACCACTCCCGGTGTTTTCCAGCATTGAGGACAGTTGTGAGAGTGCCGCTTGCCTTTTGGAGACGCGCGAGTTCAAGTCGGTCTGCTCCATACTGGCCGAGCGATCGAGCAGAATGATGGTTGTCTCGACTTGACCTCCAATGGCCAGCCCCAGCCAACCGGATGTCAGGGGTCGTGCAAAGGCGAAAAGCAGAGCTGCGATCGCGAGCATTCGCATGGCCATAATCAGCCAGAACCGGAGTTTGGCCATACCTCGTGTGAGCCGCTTGGCATCGAGCAGGAACATCATGGCCCCCCACTCCACCTTCCGATGCCGCCACCGATTGATCAGATGGATCAAGATCGGCAGCGCCACGAGAGGCAGTCCGGCAAGCAGAATGGGCTGCAGAAAAGTCATTGTTGGAGGGAGTAGTGAGTGGGGAGTAGGGAGTAGTAGTGGGGCGAAGGACTCGGCTGCGCGATTTGGTGTGAAGATTGAGATGACGTTGATCTGAGCACTATTCCCTAGTCCCTATGCTCTATTCCCTATCGTGACTTCTTCGGCGTGCGAGACAGCAGGAACCTTGCGAGGACGTCGCCGTACGGTTCATCGAGCGCGACACGGTGATAGTCGACGCGGGCTTCCCGGACGACTTCGGTGAGGCTTTCCAGGTAGTTATGCAGAGCTGTCCGGTACTGCTGAGCGATCATCGTTGGGTCGGCGAGAATGGATGCTCCCCCTTCGAGGTCGACGAAGCGGATCGGTCGATCGAACTCGAAGTCAATCTCCTTCTGCTCCAACAGGTGGAAGACGGACGCATCGTGTTTCCGGAACCGCAGATGCTGAAAGGCCTCCCCCAGTTCTTCGGGATTGACGAACAGGTCCGAGATGATCACGAACAGCGCTCGTTGGGGCACCTTCTCCGCGGCTTCGTGCAGAGCCTCAACGAGGCCCGTCTCGCCGGACGCTTTCAGCATAGCCAATTCGTCGAGGACCGTGCCGAGGTGAGTCGCGTTTCGCTTGGGGTCAATGTGATGTGCGATGCCCGCGCCTGCACAATACAGACCCACGGCATCCCCCTGATTGGCTGCGAGGTAAGCCAGCGTCCCCGCCAGTCGTTTGGCATAGTCGAGCTTGCTCATCCCTCCGGCGGAGTACCGCATCGATCCGCTCGTGTCGACGACGACACAGAGACGCAGGTTCGTGTCAGCCTCAAACTGCTTGACGTAGTACCGGTCGCTGCGTCCATGCACTCGCCAGTCGAGCCGCCGCAGGTCATCTCCCGGTGCGTACTCACGATAGGCTGCAAACTCCAGACTCGACCCACGGATTGGACTCCGATGCCGTCCTGAGACATTGCCCAGCATGGGAAAGCGGGCATGCAAGGACAGCGGCGCGAGCCTCGCCAGCACGTCGGGATCCAGAAAGTCGCGTTGATCTTGCATGATGTGGTGATTGACGAAGAGGATGGCAGCGAGAGTGACTCAAAACCTGCGACTAGCCTTCTGCCTGCAACTCTTCGACGAGCCTGCGGACGACATCTCGACTCGTGACTCCCTGGCTCTCTGCTGTAAACGTCGTGATCACGCGATGCGTCAGAACGGGCTCTGCGACGGCAATGACGTCTTCCTGTCGGACGAGATAGCTCCCCTGCAGAGCTGCCCGTGCCTTGGCCCCGAGAACCAGGTACTGTACGGCTCGCGGACCGGCTCCCCAGCCGACCAAGGGTTTCAGCCAATCGGGAGCGTCCTCTGACTTGGGGCGCGTCCTGCGGGTGAGGTCGACTGCGAACTCGTAGACGTGCTGGGGCACAGGCATGCGGCGAACGACCGACTGGAACATCTGCACTGTGTCGCCGTGGATCACTTCATTCAGCTTGGGCACTTCCTCGCCGGTCGTCTTCTGCGAGATTTCCAGTTCCTCATCCCGGTCCGGATAATCCATTTCGATCAGGAACATGAACCGGTCGAGCTGGGCCTCAGGCAGCGGGTACGTTCCTTCCTGTTCGATAGGGTTCTGCGTCGCCAGGACGAAGAACGGTGGAGCGAGTTTGTAGCTCCGACCGAGCACGGTGACTCGATGTTCCTGCATGGCCTCCAGCATGGCGGCCTGCGTTTTCGACGGGGCCCGGTTGATTTCGTCCGCCAGGACAATGTTGGCGAAGATCGGCCCCTTGACGAACTCAAACTCCCTGCGGCCATCACCCGATGCCTGCAGGATGTCTGTCCCGGTGATGTCCATCGGCATCAAGTCGGGGGTGAACTGAATGCGGCTGAAGTCCAAGGCCATCGTCTCGGCCAGCCTGCTGATGAGCAGCGTTTTCGCCAGTCCGGGAACCCCCATCAGCAGGGCATGACCTCGGGAGAACAGGCAGATCGCCAGCTGTTCGATGACCGACTTCTGCCCGACGATGATCTGCGCTAACTCGGCCTGCAAACGTTCGTAGTCAACTCGAAGTTCGTCCACTTTCGCGACATCGTCCTCTTGGAGTGTCGTCGGCGTGTCTGTCGCGATGGCCATGCAGCAGTCTCCGGGGTGCGTGATGTGTCGCGGAACTCGCACGAGGTCAGGGTTGATGCGAATCCGGCTCCGAGTGATGACGCCTCAAACGAACGGTTCGTTCCCCCGAAAGGGAACATTCAAGGTCTATCCGCGAACCGGGCAAGATGCAAGCAGCAGCCGACTGTCGCGAGGGATGCATCGAGCAGTTACGATGGATTGTGCACCGAATAGTGAAATGTGTTTCAGCGAAATCCAGAAGACGTTGAGGTCACGATGGCGAAGATCAAGTACGGGCAAGTCGGGGTTGGTCATCCGCATGCAAGTAAAATCAGTGCATATCGCGAGTCAGATGAATGGGACGTCGTCGGGGTGGTGGAGCCGGATGACCAACTGCGGGCGAAGGCTCAACAACAGGATGCGTACCGTGACGTCAACTGGATGACCTTTGAAGAACTGCTCAATGTGCCTGATTTGCAGGTGGTCGGCGTCGAGACGAAGGTCGCAGGCCTCCTTGATGTAGCAGAGCAGTGCATCGCGGCCGACAAACACATTCACCTCGACAAGCCGGCGGGGAATGACCTAGCACTGTACCGTCGCATTCTCGATGAGGCAGCACGGAAACATCTGGCAGTCCAGATGGGTTACATGTATCGGTACAATCCCGGCGTGGTGATGTTGCGGGACTTCCTCAGTCGTGGATGGATGGGACAGCCGTTCGAGTTGCACGCTGTGATGAGCAAGAAGATGGACGCCTCTGCCCGGCAGGGGATGCTGCAATACATCGGGGGGACAATGTTCGATCTGGGCGGGCACCTCATCGATCTGGTCGTCGGCTTTCTCGGCGAGCCGGTGAAGGTTCATCCGTTCGTCCAGCACTCCTCACCGATTGATGACGGTCTGCGGGATAACATGCTGGCTGTCTTCGAGTATCCCCAAGCGACAGCGACTATCCGCACGAGTCTGAACGAAGTCGAAGGCTTCGCCCGCAGGCATCTCACACTTTGCGGAACCGAGGGGACATTCCACATGCAGCCGCTGGATGACCCGGAGGCGAAGGTGGCCTTCTCACAGCCACACGGCAAATACCAGAAGGGATATCAGGACGTTACCCTTCCCAAGTATCGCCGCTATGTGGCCGACGTCGCCGATCTCGCACAGATCGTCAGAGGTGAGAAAGACGCGAATTTCTCCTATGAACACGACTATGCTGTGCAGAAATCTCTGTTCCTCGCGTGCGGCCTGCCGGTTGATGGTCGAGCTTGAATCTATAACCGCCAAGACGCCAAGGTTGTCAAGAGTCTTGGATTTGACAGACGCTCCGAACCCCGATTGCAAGTGCCCATGAGTCGAATCCGTGCGACTACCAATGCTTCTCAGGCTTGGCGTCCTTGGCGTCTTGGCAGTTTATTGGTTTCGCTGATGACGGTTCTCGTCTCACTATCATCGACATGTGACGCTGCAAAAACAGAACGGCCGAACATTCTGTTCATCATGACGGACCAGCACCGCTGGGACTGCATCGGGGCGAACGGCAACGCACTGATCAAGACACCTCATCTCGATCAGCTTGCCGCTGAGGGAGCCAACTTCACGCATTGCTTCGTGCAGGCGCCCGTGTGTGTGCCGTCGCGAGTGAGCTTTTTCACGGGTCGATATCCGCACTCACACAAGAACCGGGTCAACTATACGCCCCTGGATCGACGCGAGGTTCTGATGCAGGCAAGGCTGCAGGAAGCCGGTTATGCAACCGCAGTCGTGGGCAAGCTGCACTATCATCCGCCGGATGTTCGTGAGGCAAAGGGGACCGGGTTTGACGATGTCGAACTGCACGACGCAGTCCCGCCGCTGGATGAGTTCTCAGCCTACGTCGCCTGGCGACGTGAGCATGATCCACTCTCCCATCTGCGTTACCGGGCTATCGCTGAGGAGATTCCGCCGGGAAAGAACCCGTTTCGTCAGGCGATCAGCGAGGAGCACACGGAGACGTCATGGACCGGACTGCGGACACGACACTACATCAAGAAGCTGGCGAAGTCGGACAAGCCTTTCTTTCTGTTCAGTTCCTTCTGGAAACCGCACTCGCCATTCGAGGTGCCTCAGCCGTTTGATGCGATGTATGACGACGTTGAGATCCCGCTCCCGGAGCCGATGTCGCTGGACGATATTACACGGCTGCCTCCTCCATTGCGTCTGCTGATTCTGCGGGGCAAGCCGGTCTACGACACGGATCGCGAACGCCTGCAGTGGATCTATCGGAGTTACTATGGAGCCATCTCGCACATCGACCGGGAGATCGGCCGGATCATGGAGACACTCGAAGAGGCGGGAGTCGCGGACAACACGATCGTGGTCTTCTCCTCCGATCACGGCGACCAACTGCTGGAACATGGACTGATGGGGAAGAATTGCTTCTTCGAATCATCGGTGCGTGTTCCGTTCATCATTCGATTCCCGCAGCATGTCGAACCGGCTAAGTATGACGAACTGGTCGAGTCGATCGATCTGCTTCCCACTCTTTTCGAGCTGATCGGTCTGCCGGAACCTTATGAGAATCAGGGGGAGAGTTTGGTCCCGCTGATTGCCGAATCCGACCAGACATATGTTCCTCGCCAGGCTGTCTTCAGCGAGAACGTGATTCCCGAGGTCATCACATCCGGAAGTGGATT
>JAGQQG010000070.1 GCA_020426325.1 Planctomycetaceae bacterium
GTGCGGCTCCTTCCTTGGAACTGGTTTGCACCAGGAGCCGTACCCATTTTCCGCTCACACGTCAATTAGAAGACTGCCTCTAACAACTCCCGGGCGCTGACTTGTGGTCGCCCCCCCCGAAAGAGTTGGGAGACTACCGTCTCATCCGTGAGATCGGAAAGTGCAGACGCCCGCGGAAAAGAAAAGTGTTACCCTTTAGATCATTGAGAGAAACAACGTACCATTTTGTGTTGGCGGATCACTCAAGTTGGCGATTCACTTTTCACTAGTGATACGTCCCATGCGTGCTCGACATTTGTCATTTTCGGCATCTGGCCAATCTGCATCTATGACATCGACGCCGTTTGGTTTCCGGCTACGTTTGGTCGGAACATCCGGACACTTGCTGTGTCCATCGGCTGTTCAGGTTTGTCACCACGGGAGCTTGTCTCGAATTTTGTGGTCGGACGGTTCACGGCGTATGAGCGGCAGATGACAATAGCTCCGCTGTGCTGCTGGAACATTTGATACGGCTGAGGCGTAAAGCAGGTTGTCTTCGGAGTGGAATGCGTGTCGTGCGCCACAAAGTCAGTCATGGAACAGACCCAGCCAAGCTCACGACCAGCGTTCCTTCCGTTTGGCTTTCGGCCCCCAGTCAGCAGGACAATGCGGCCAACTCAATCCGACAATTGTCAGTGCTGGTCAAATTCTTCGAGGGATGCAGCTGCCTTGCGGAGGTGAGTGGGACGGCTCAAGATAGGAATCGGAGCTATCAACTGAACTATGACATTACCGGAGAACGACATGGCTTTCGTTCCAGCGAGACTCCTTTCGACTGCTTTGACCCTAATCACTTGCGGAACGGTCTTCAACGCACTCAGCTTAGCAGCTGATCAGGTCACTCTCGATTTGACCAAAGCGGGGATCGTCTCGGTTGGTGATGGTCCGCTCTCCGCTAAGGCTGCGGATCTGTTGGCCGACGAGGTTGAACGACGAACAGGGATTAGTCTACCGATGCTCCAAGACGAACATAAGTCAGGTTTTCCGACGGTCGTCATTCAACCGCTGACGGAATTCCCGGACGTCCAAGTACCTGTTGACCTCAAAACTCCGAGTAGCGCGGATTCTTACGCAATCTGGGTCGATCGATCCCAGCTGACTCCGACCGTGCATCTGTTGGGTTACGATGGGCGGGCAACACTCTACGCGGCGGGGAGGCTGCTCCGGCTAATGTCCATGACGCAAGGAAAGCTGGAACTCCCTGCAGATGTCCACCTCTCGAGCGCGCCAGACGTGGCAATCCGTGGCCATCAACTTGGCTATCGGGAAGCCGCGAACAGCTATGACGCCTGGGATCTGTCGCAGTACGAACAGTATCTTCGTGATCTGATTGTGTTCGGAGCGAACGCTATCGAACTGATTCCTGCCGTCACACCAGACGAAGAGCGGGGGCCCCTGATGGAGATGGACCCCTGGGAAATGAACCGGAAATTGAGTGAGCTGATTGGTAGCTATGGGTTGGATGTCTGGATGTGGGTGCCAGTCTATGCTCACGTGGATAATCCGGAGGAAGCGGAGGCGGAACTGGATCGCAGGCGGGAGCTGTTCGCCTCCTTCTCGCACATCGATCACATCTTTGTCCCCGGCGGCGATCCTGGCCATACGGCTCCCGACGTTCTGCTCCCCTGGCTGTCGCATATGGCGGAGGCGTTACATGAAACGCATCCGGGTGCGGGCGTCTGGGTCTCCAATCAGGGATTCACACCCGAGCAAAACGAAGTGCTCTTCGGATACCTGCGGGACGCTGAGCCGGACTGGTTGACAGGGATTGTCTTCGGCCCCTGGGTAAAGCACTCGCTGGCAGAGGCTCGTGCGCGCACGCCGCGGAAGTACGGCATCCGCCGATATCCTGATATCTGCCATACGCTGCGCTGCCAGTATCCGGTTCCCGATTGGGACCCCGCCTTCTGTCAGGCATTGGGCCGCGAGCCCTACAACCCGCGTCCACAGGCCATGGCCCTCATTCACAATTCAACGGCCGATCTCGCGGACGGGTTTGCCACTTATTCCGACGGGATTACCGATGATGTGAACAAATTCGTGTGGAATGCCTGCGGGTGGGATCGAGATCAAAACGTGGAGGAGATCCTGACCGAATACGGACGGTATTTCATCGGAGAAGGACATGGTGAGTCAGTGGCAACTGGACTGCTCGCCTTGGAAGAGAATTGGCGGGGACCTCTACGGGATAATCACAGCGTCGAACAAACGCTGGCTCATTGGCAGCAGATCGAACGTCAGGCTCCCGAAGCCGCTCAGAACAATTGGCGGCTGCAATTGCCATTGTTACGGGCGAATTACGATGCCTATCTGCGACGGCGACTCATTCGACATACCGAAATTGAAGAAGAGACAATCGACAGGTTGCGTCAAGCCACGCGCATCGGCCCCAAAGCGGCCATCGCAGAAGCCCGCAGCGTGCTTGCCCAGGTGACGACCGATGATACCGCACACGATCTGCGGAAGCGATTACTCGAACTGGGCAAGCTACTGAATGAAAGCATCGGCTTGCAGTTGGACAAGGCCACTTATGGAGCTGTTCGGTCGGATCGTGGTGCGGTCCTCGATTATCTCGACTTTGCCCTGAACGATCGCCCTTGGTTGGAAGCACAATTCCAGCAAATCCTCGCGTTGGAAGGAACAACAGAACAACTCCAACGGATTCAGCTCATCGTCGATTGGGAAGACCCTGGACCGGGCGGCTTCTATGACGACCTGGGGTGTGTCGGCCGTCAGCCACACTTACTGCCGTCCGACCGCGAAGCTGCCTGGAGAGCCGACCCTGGATTCGTCAGTACGTCACAGTCAGAATTCGGGAATCGCGTCAATCATGGGCTATTGCAGCTCAATGATGGCAAACTCTCCTGGGTGAATCAGGCAGAAACGCTGTTCGGCACGCCGCTTCGCATGCGATACACGGACCTTGATCCGAAGGCAACGTATCGTGTGCGAGTGACGTATGCTGGTCGCTTCCATGCCACCATGAGGCTGATGGCAGATCAGCACTACGAAGTGCATGGCCCATTGCCGCAGCCGTCCGAAACATGGCCGATGGAATTCGCCGTTCCCCAAGCTGCGACTTCCGATGGCGTGCTGGACCTCCAATGGGAATTACTCGCCCAGCGGGGTTGTCAGGTCGCCGAAGTCTGGCTGATCAAGGAATGATTGATCAGTCGCTTGGTAACCGACCAAATGCTTCTGGACCTTGACAGCCGTGAGCAATCACCGACACACCTTCTCGACTGCATCAGGGCCACCGAAGGCCAGTTCGACGGCATTGCTCAAGGTCTTCGCTGATTGCAGTCGACCGACAGCAAAGCTGTCGGCTTGGGGGATAACGTAGGTGAGCCCAGAAAGCCAACCTTACCTGGCTAGATTCCGGAGGAAACTCAGATCATCGTCTTCATATGCTCGACCTGATCAACGACCTCCTGCACGGCGGCGCGGAGTTTCTCGATCGACCCGTCCGGGGATCTCCAGATCTCCATGATCTCTTGTTCTTTATCCAACAACTTCTGTGCCTCGGCTTCCAGCGGCGTCCCTTTCACGTCCTTATTCCTCATGAAGGCAGCAACGACGCTTCCGAATTGGTCCTGCACCGGTTCTAGCCGCGGATCATAATTCTCGGAGAAGACGTCAGCTTTCATACCCTCGGTTTCGATCACGATATTGTTAAACGCACCATGGTACGTTCGTGAGTCCACGCTGGATTTTTTGCTTGGTCCACAACCAAGCGAAAGAACGAAGGTGCATAAGATCGCCACTAATCGAATCTCTTTAGTCATCACTCTTCCCTCTGAGATGTCTTATTGCTCTATCTCCGCGCTGTCTGCGACCGCGCAATTCGAATCTGGCGGACACGACCAATGCGGGTACCCCACGATTGATCCTGATCCTGAAGTTCCATCGCTGATTTACCGCGAGGTTGGCTTGAAGCCTTTTGAAATCAGCCGGAGAGAAATGTAAGTTTGTGAAAAGCCAAGTCAACCTAAACTGAAAAGCTTCCGGCTGCAACTGCAGCCGGAAGCCATGATGAACGTGTTCAACAACATTCTCCCGGCCGTCTCAAAGACGCGGAAGAGTCGAACTCAGCACAAGCCAAATTCCTACCAGTCGCCCAGAACTTCACCACCAGCACGAGTACCGGCTGCTTTCCAGATGTTCAGGTCAATGTTGTTACTGACAAATTTGACGCTTCCGTCTGCGAGGCATGTATGCACACCACCGGTGTGGTAGCTTCGTGCAGAAACGATGGCCAATTCACTCTCGTCATCCGGAAGTGATCCCTTACCGCAGTCCGGCACTGGATAGTTCGGAGTGTACAGGTGGTTGTACGCTCCGTGCTGATAGCTGGAGTAATACCACGCAGGGTCGTCGCCACTTGTGTAGCCAAAGTCAACCCGGTAGTTACCTGAGATATTTGATGTGTTAATGTCTGCTGCAGTAATCGCAGAGCAGGCGGTAACAACGCTGGCTGTGGTGTCGGTGTTGGCACCGGGAACGAACGAAGTCCCACCATCGTTTTTGTGCAGGTAGTTCGCCAAGCTGACCGTGCTGGTATTGTGAGTGCCAACCATTCGCTCTGAGTACAGAGAGGTGTTCGAGGTACCATCGCTGAACGACCCGATTTTGCGACCGGAAGTATCGCCGAATGAACCACTCGGTGCTCCGTCAAGCTCAGACTCAGCGTTCGGCGTGTAGGTTGCATCCTCCGCGAGGCCGCTGCCAAAATGTCGCCCACCGTAAGCAGTGGCACCCCAGTTCGCGCGGTAGCTGTTCGTGTTGACGCCCGATTGATGGCTGGGATCGGACGGGCACATAAACGCGGGAAGAGCAAGGCTGTTCACGAAGCCGTTCGTATCGCAAAGCGGTGTCCCGAAGCGAACGCGCGTCAGGTTGTGATCGAGCTGATTATAGACGTTGCCCTGATCAATGTACGGCAGGACGTGGTAGAGCGGGGAAACGTGACCATACCAGCAATCGATACCAACGTTCTGTCCACGTGAAGGAGCCATCCGTCCCGGAGGAAATTGCAGATGAACATCGTGGTAGTTATGCATCGCCAGACCAATCTGCTTCAGATTGTTCCGACACTGCGTGCGACGTGCTGCCTCGCGGGCCTGCTGCACCGCAGGAAGAAGCAATGCGATCAGAATTGCGATGATGGCGATCACCACCAGCAATTCAATTAACGTGAATCCGCGTCTCTGGACTCTCATATCACGCTCTCCTCGACAAAGACAATGGTCGAATGACCAACAAGTATGAAGAAGGTCTTTCCAATGGTCAGACCCAAACACTCACGTACTGAACATAGAGATTTCCGCAAGAAGAGATTCCATGAATGTATCGTTTCGGAGATTGCCGTTCAATGATTATTCGACCATTATTAACAATCCTTTCCCTAAAATCCCACAAAGCTGACTGGCCGTTTCGGTGGAGATTTTGCTCTGAGTCGCAGGCAAATCGCGCCGAGCATTGCACTTGACAGGCCAGTGTTGGTTGGGATCGGTCCCCTATCGCTGGATCACGATGAAGCGAGTCGCCTGAAGGTATCCACTCAGAGTCGGGGGGGCACCGAACCTGAGATGACGGCTGCCCTGTGACCGGAGGTTGCATCTTCGATGCGTCGTTTGACAGTCGTCAAGCGCCATTGTGGGTGGCAGATTCTCGTAGAGCTGCATGGCACGTACACATTGTTTTCAGCGGCCGGGACCCCGGAAATCCTGAAGCAGAGAGCTTGCATGCCTGCACGGGGCCGATCATACTTCAAAGCGAGAGTGCTTCTCTGTGATGTCTGCCTGATGACGCCATTCTGTAAAAACCACATTGGGGACCGATCGACCGTGTCGCACCAAGCCACCAGATCATTCGACGATTCAGTGACAATCTCCATCCAATCTGGATATGAGCAGGGTCTGTTGGACCAACCGATGCGACTGTGTCAGCTCGATAATCACCAGAGTCCGTCAATCGTCCGTGACCCGGTTTTGCCTGCATCACCACGTTGGACAAAGGTGGTCGTCCGAAGCTTGATCTGTGCCGTGATTCTCGCGAGTTTCGGCTGTGGTTCGAAGACGGATCCGCGGGAGGTCTCCGAGGAGGAACTCCAGGCTCGGCGTGACGAATTGGCAAAAGCGTTTCCAGTCCCACCGCCCGATACCCCGGAACAAATTCGGGAGAAGGAAGCAAAAGTGGAGGAAACGTTGCCTCAGGTTTACGCAATGCTGGAGGAGGCGAAATCCGATCCGACAAAAGTCGATGAAGTCGTCAAGTTGTCCATGAGCCTGTTGACGCTGGTCCCTGGACATCGTGAGGCCAAGCTGGCCTATGGTAAGGCGCGGCTGGCCTCATTCCACGCCAAAGAAACCACCGACGCGATCAATGCATTGATCGCGATCAACTCGGCAGTTATGGAAATGGACCGGTTGCGGGAAAACTTTGCCGACTTGTCCGAGGAAGAATTGCAGCTTTGCCAGGAGGTGTATTTCAACCAGGCTCGCCGGGAAGGCTATTATCCTCAGGGAGAGGATGCCCCCACTACTTTGAAAGAGGCGATCGACAAGCTGATGGCATCGGGATTCAGCGATGCGGAGCGGCTCAAGACAGAGCCGAAATTTCAGTATTTCCTCAACGATCCGAAAACCGCTCCCATTCTCCAGTCTGCCATCGAAAAGATCGAGTCCTCTGCGACAGAGAGTTCATCTGAATGAAGCCGACAAATGGCATGGCGTCGCAGCGAGCGCCTGATTGCCCTGCCCGAAGGCGCTCACCTGCTTCTCTGATTGCAAGGAAACACCTCAAAATTTCGTTCATTCGTCAATCTTGAGTGTCGATTCCGCGAATGCTTTCCGGAGGATCTGTCGCAATTCGTCCATGGGTTTTTCGCGTTCTTCGGGTGTCATGTAGAAGCGATAGCCGTGGTCCCGCAGCTGGACGCCTAGCATCTCTTCGAATCCACGCTGCGCGAACTGGCGGTTGATCAAATACGGATCATCCAGGGCGTTGATCAAGGCATCCTGAATCGTCGTGTCCTGGTCCCATGTGGATCTCGTGCGGAATAGGGAATCCGCAGCAATTTTTCGAACCGCATCGTTCTCACTCTGCAACCAACCCAATGCCACCGATTGTGTCCGGTCTGCATAGTGAGCGTTCAGTTTCTCCTGGTTGAACCTCGAGCCATACCATTGCTCCAAAGAGTCGATTGTCCAGTCTATCGATTTGTCTGTATGGCACTGATTGCACGCATTGGGATGATTGGTGTGAATCATGGCGAAGTTGGTCGGTGAGAAAATCATGTGTGTGCGCACGATGTCCTGCAGTCCCTCGTCGATTCGCGGCATATGGCAGTTCATGCAACGACTCCCCTCGCTATCCGGCTGATGATGCGAGTGCGCGGCTTGTGATTCCGCTGATGCATACTGCTCATGGCACTTGGTACACCGGGCGTCATCTTCCGCCGGCGTCGAAGACCATTCGTGGCCTGTCGCCTGATGCGGGTTGTGGCAGTCGGTGCATTTGAGTTCGCTGTAGCAGCTGCCCCGCATGGCATCGGAGTATTCGGTCGAGTTCCAGGTCGACATTCCGCCTGCATACCGGGGACGTTCGCCGGAGTGACATCGACCGCAGGCCCAGTTGATGTTGTCATGTGTTCGACCCAGGTCGGTCGGTTCATCCGAAGATCCGGAATGCAGGTGCTCACTGTACGGGAAGAACGCGGGAAGGATCTTCGGGTTCTCGGCGTGTTCGCGGCAGCCCAGGTGGCACGACTCGCAACTGATCCCCAGTGTGACCGCATGCTCCGACGCGGGGATGGCATCGAACGAATTCAGCAGTTCAACTGCCTGGTCGTCAGACAGGGATCTGTGTCGGGGTGGCAACCAGTCGGGACGTTCTTCCTCCAGGTAGTCCGAGACAGCCCAGTGGATGTTGACCGGGACTTCGCGAGCCAGCTGATTTGCATTCCCCGACAGCAGATCTCCCAGCGGGGGCGTGGTGTGACATTGATCGCAGGCATCCGCGTATTGGGCAAAATTTGCCTCGTAGCTTGTCGCATCGAAAGGATCCATCCGTTGGCCATCCGGCACTTCTTCCTGTGCGACATTGACAATCGGCACCCATTCTCCGGGCTCAATCCAATAGCCCAGCGGCAGAACGTGGTCGAATTGCTGCGGATCGGTTTGCTCCTCTGCGGATTCAGGCCCGTCGATCTGTTTGCCGATGTAGTACTGAAAGAATCGCGAGCCAATCGTCTCGTGAATGGCATAAGTTCGCGACTCTTCTCGTTCGAGCCGCATGCGGTATTCGCCGTTCTCCTGGAAGAACGTCGCTTTCCCTCCAAGATATGACATGGTTGTACCGGAGAAGTCGCCGACAACGGTCGACTCATCGGCCACAGCATTCATCCAGCGATGAGGATGATGTGCCCAGCCTTCGTAGTTCTTCTTGTGACACTCTCGGCAGGCTTCCGGACCAACGTAGTCCTCTGGGTGGATGTTACTGGACGCCTGACCGGGCTGGTCCGTCGTCGCCTGCAGATCAGTGGGAATGTGGTCCCACCAGACATCAATCCGTGGTATTTGAAAGAACTTTGGAGAATCAGGGGAAACCTTGGCTGCATGCGACTGATTGCGAAAGACGAGTCTTCTCCCTCCCCTGCCGCCATCGGGTTCCGACAGTCCCCACATGAACATGCCCACGACCAGCGCGACAGCGAACCCGATCACAAGGGCTAAGCCAATCACCTTAGGCCATCGACCTCGATGCGGAGGTAATTCGGATTCATGGTCCACAGACCACTTGAAATCACCATTGGTCATTTGTCTGTCCAGCGAATTGCGCGAGCGGATTCTGAGCCCATGGTCATGGTCGTATCGCCCAGAGTGGAAATGAGAAGTTTTATGCTAGCACATGAAAACCTACTCATCCCGGACCAGTCAGGCAAGACCGTCAACTCAGCAATAGTGCTGTATGCTCAGAAGAACTTCCTCCGACCCCTTGTGAAGGAATCCAGGGGAGAGATCGCTATGGCTTCTTGATTAACCAGACCTCGGCGACCTGGATTCCTCGACCCTCAACCAGCCCCCACTCCAATTCGAG
The DNA here is from genome assembly GCA_020426325.1 of Planctomycetaceae bacterium. GTDB lineage: Bacteria > Planctomycetota > Planctomycetia > Planctomycetales > Planctomycetaceae > JAHBXU01. The sequence goes on from JAGQQG010000070.1 coordinate 9,139, forward strand.
TTTGCCGTCCGAAGTGACGGCCTTGGGAATGTCAAACTCACGTGGCCAGATCGGATATTCGATTTTCATTGGCCCATGGATGCGATACTCCCCATCGGCCGTCAGATCGAGCGTCGAGCCGAATCGCCCGAATTCGACGACCTTGACCTTGTATTCTGCGTTTGGGTCCAGCCCGTCATAACGCATGATCAACGGAGCGCCGGGGAAAGTCTGGCAGTGGTGCAGCCAGGAGTAGCGATACCGATTGTCGACCTGTAACGTCTCATTGTTCATCCAGCGGTAGTGCCCTTCGGTGACACGTTGCAGACGGCTGGGGTTCTCTTCAAACGTCGATAGCATGTCGACATGCGTCTGCCGCTCCGGGTCACCCAGATCATCATAGAATCCACCCGGCCCCGGATCGTCCCAGTTCACGAGGACCTCGATCTGTTCCAGTCGCTCCTTCTCCGTCTTGAGAGACTGAATCCGGTCGAACTGGCTTTCCAACCAGGGACGATCGTTCATCGGCACGTCGAGCTTGTCCAGCAAGGCTCCGCGCTCTGGATTGCGGGTGAAGTACGGGGGCTTCACACTGAACTGATACCCGATGCTGTTGAACATGCCATCCGCCAAGACCGACATCTCCTCGCGGAGCGGGACGCCGATCTTTACCGAATCGGCCCTGGCAAACTCTTTTCTGGCCTCTGCGATCGCTGCGGTCGCCCCCACTTTCGGTGACTTCATCAGCGCCGCGTAGGCCGCTTGCTCATACTCGTGCTCGGCGAGATATCGCTCCCGCGTGTAATGGTCGAAGATGGCCCGCATCAGGTACATTTGATATCGCCAGCTTCTCCGCACTTCAGGAGTGACCTTCTGGCCGATCTCTCTCCATTTGGCGAGTGTCTGGGGAATGCCTTCGTTCGTCAGGAGGTTTCCCTCCATATTGTCCTGAAGCATCCACAGGCCGTCGGCCGCGTCCTGGCCAACGTCCTCGCCAAAGAACAGACGCCCATAATCCAGCACAATCTCGTGAATGTCCGCATCAGGATCCCATCCGAGCGCACTCCAGACTGTCTTGTTGAGATCGTCGTTGATTCCATCGGAGTAGGTGCCGAAGCCGCTGGCGTACTCGTCATAGGCATTATGAACGAGATGGTTATGTCCGGGACGCGGGTTGATTCCCTCGCGATCCAGTGTCTGAGCCATGCGATCGTCCCAGTGCGGTACCGGAAACTGTGCTCTGACATTGTGAGTGATGTCCGGGTAGCGGCGAATTTGATACTGCTTTGGCAACCACTCTCGGGCCTCCTTGATGCTGTGGTGCTCCGTGCCCGGACCATACACGTACCCGCCCAGCCACGTCGGTTGATCCTCGCGGATGTAGTTGAACATCCACTCGGTCCACTCGGGAGGCATCTTCTGGTTCGACACGAACACGCCAGCGTCGGGAAATGGCTTGTGCAACATGTCTGCCATGACTTTGAGTGCCGGCATGAGAATCCGGGGATGGTTGTCTCCAGGATCGCCACCCGGCACAAACACGTGGTCGATGCGTGACATCTCGTTGAAGAACCGTTCACGGTAGCCCAACTCTCGTTCGTAAAGCTCCTTGTCATCCCCCAAAATCGGCACGGGATACCACACGAACACGTCCAGGTCGTAGTCGTCCAGCAGCTTCGACAGCCGCATGTTCATGTCCCATTCCGGTTCCGCCAAGAGCACGCTGTCCTTTTCTCCCGGCGGCAGTTCCTGGATCAACTCAGCTCCGTTGCAGCCAAAAAAAGATAACTCCCGCAGATACTGTTCATACTTCGCCACTGTCCACAGGTCGTAGCTGGTCGCCCCGTTGCGATAACCAAGTTGATGGACGCGCATCGGATACCTGGGTGATGTCGAGATCTGCGTGTCGCTGGGGAGGTGAATTTCTCCCTGACGCATCGTCAGCTCACGCAACAGTCGGCCGACGCCGAACAGAATTCCTCGCTCATCCCTGCCGATGATCAGGACCGTTTCACCATCGACGCCGATCGCGAATCCCTCCGCCGCGTCGGGGATGACCAACCCCGCAGGGATCTCCACTCCGTCCGGCAGATCGTCGACCGTGCTGAGCACAATGCGACATGCACCGGGAAAATGTTCACGGATGTACCAGCGGATTCCCGAGCGTTCATAAACCGCATCGCTCAAGGTCGCCGCAGCCTTTCCGACACGCCCGTCCACTGGTGAAATCAGGACAGTGGTCCTCAAATCAATCGTGGACTCCGCAGAGCACACGTTGACTGTGACCATCAGCAGAACCATCGCCGCCACAACAACCCGTCGCGACCTGGAAAGTGTTCCAATCGTCCGATGGGTACACGGAAAGAATCGCCGCAACGTCGGTGTCTCGATGGTCATCGGTTTCGATCTTCGTACAATCTGAATCAGAGAGATTCCCCCTATGAAATCCTTCTTGGCAAAATCATAGGGGAATTGTTCGAGGATATTCTGAAGTTGCTCCCCCCGCAATGATTTCACTGCTCATTCGTCGACCCTGAAAAAGTCTCATTGCCAGTTGGGGTACTTTGGGGCACGGTTGCCGGTGGGCTCAGGTGGCGAGGGGGCCTTGCCGGTGGATCGTTCAGGGTTGCTGGCGAGTGAGGCAGATTCGCAGGCACCAGACGTCGTACGTGTCGGTGACTTCTAAGCCAGTGTCACTTTCGTTGATGCAATCGCTTGGGCCAGTGTGTGGTCAGCCGCTTGCTTCGCCACGCGGACGTACGTCTGACGCAGCAGGATGCCCCGATCTTTGGTCGCCTTGGCCAGCTTGGTGATGGCCCGGTGGGACATCTTCGAGTCAGTTGGATGCGTGATGTTCTTTTCCTGAACATTCGTGTCGATGGTCACCTGCTTGAGCTCTCCTCCGACACCTGCTGGATGAGGACGATCCCGATGCGAAGTGTGTCACGCTGGTGTGCGACAACCTCAACACGCACGACATTGCCAGTCTGTCTCACACCTTCGATGCGGAAACCGCCGGGAGGCTGCGTCGTCGATTACGAATTGTGCACATGCCGAAGAGCGGCAGCTGGCTGAACATGGCCGAAATCGAACTGAGCATCCTCTCCCGCCAATGCCTGAGCCAACGCATCGCTAGCGCCAACGAGATGGACTCGGCCATCCACACCTGGGCAACCCATCACAACACCAAGCGCGCCGGCACCAACTGGCAATTCACCACCCCCGACGCCAGAATCAAACTCAAAGCCCTCTACCCACTCCCCGACATCGAACGATAGAAGGACCAGTAGTCGTATTGAAATCAATAGGACTGTTGTTGTCTTTTCGATCAAGATTCGGCTGGCGGACACAGTACCTTTTTTACCCGTTTTTCCTATCCAAACGCGTAGATTAGACATCATCAGTGAACGAATCCGCGATCTACACGGGGCTTTCACATTCGTAAGTCCAGCCCCGTCCGCATTCCGTCTGCCTCAAAGATCTGTTGTGTAAATGTCTGAACTCAATGATACCTCGATTGAGTTCAAATGCCGCCATTGCGATTTCGAGTTGACGTTTCCTGCCGAGGCTGCCGGATGTGTGGAGGTTTGCCCGGAGTGTTCAAACGATTTCGATGTGGACACCTCTGCACCGATCTGGGGACGACACCCCATGATCGGCCAGTTGCCTTGCGATACGACGCAAGACATGGATATGAATTGTGTCCTTGAGCCCTTGAGATCACCGGACAGAAAAACCCCATGCCTGTGACGAAAACCAAACGGAAAAGACTGACAATCCGGCCTCGTGTCAAACTCTGGCTGGAGTCTGAGGAGGAGTCTGTCCTGTGTGGAGGGTTGTGTGCGATGCTGCGGGGAGTAGAGGAGACCGGGTCGATCAAGCATGCGGCGGAGCGAGTGGGGCGGAGTTATCGGTTTGTCTGGGCTCGCATTAAACATGCTGAGGACGCGTTGGGACGTCAACTCGTTGAGACTCATCTCGGTGGCCGCGGATCGAACCGTAGTGAGTTGACCGACCTGGCCGTCGATCTGCTCCGGGAATTCGATGACCTCCGCAGCGAAGTCTACCATCTGGTTGACAATGTGTTCACACAGCGGCTTAACGAAACTCTCTCCCGTCACCAACGATCGAAATAATATTCGCTTACCAAGCCGATGGCTCCGCCGTCGTCGTTGGCGGAGCCGGATCGTGTTCAATGCTTGACGCTGCCTGCGGCGATCGGCACAATCACATCTGATCGCACAGTTGTGCTATTAGCTGAGGGTCGAGCCAATGCCGTCGATGTGGTCTGTCAATCAACCGTTGTCGCAGCGCAGTCGTCTCGGTCGAGCGATGCTGTCCTCGGCGGGGACTGGATTGCTGGACGTCGCGATTCTGGTGGGCTGCGGCTTCACAGCAGCGGTGATGTCAGCACTGATTGACCTGAATCTCCGTCTGCCCGGGCATGCAATTCTGAAGGTTGTCCTGCCGTTGTCGCTGGGGATGTCATTGGTCCCACGCCGGGGTGCGGGACTCACGATGGGAGCATCGTCCGGGGCAACGTTATGGGGCATGTCGCTGTTCGGGGGGAGTGGCGTCGGTCCGGGGGCTGCGGCAAGTCTGCTGCTGCTTGGCCCGCTGCTTGATCTCGCCGTGCGTCGCGTCGGCCCTGGATGGCGACTCTATGCGGCCTTCGGGATCGCGGGTCTCATGGCCAATCTGGGGGCATTTGTCGTACGTGGAGGCACCAAGATGTCCGGAGGCAGCCTGGCGGGAACTCGTCTGCTACACGACTGGCTGAGTGTCGCTCCGGTCAGTTACGCACTCTGCGGGTTGATTGCCGGGTTTGTGAGTGCCGCCATCTTCTTCGGTTCGGGGGAGGTCAAACAGAGCCACATCGAACATAAGGCAGAGCCATGATCCTCGTCGGCATTGACGACACGGACACGTCTGACTCTCGAGGCACGAACCAGCTGGCCAAGCATCTGGCTCGCGTGCTTTCTCCTGCCTACCGTTGCCTGAAAATTGTGCGGCATCAGTTGTTGTTCGATGATCGAGTGCCCTACACAAGCAAGAACGGTTCCGCCTCCATCTGGTTAGAACCGATGATGTCACCCGATCTCGATCGACTGATCGAGACGATTCGTACCGAGATGCTGTGTGAGTTCATTCCAGGCAGCGATCCCGGATTGTGTGTGACGGCAAAAGTGCCCTCCTCCGTCACAGAATTCGGACACCGCTGTCAGCGTGAAGTCGTCAATGCAACTGATGCACGAGAACTCGCAAGTCAGGAAAAGGTCGTTCTGGAAGGACTGGGTGGAACCTGCGATGGCGTCATCGGAGCACTGGCAGCCGTCGGTCTGGCTGCGACAGGGGATGACGGACGAGTCGTGCAGTGGCAAGGGATGCACGACGAACTCTCGGGAGTTCATCCGGTAGCAGAAGTCATGCGTCGAGATGTGATAGTCCGATCGCACGCTGACCATCAGGAGATTACCGAGGGAATGATCGATGTCGGCAAAAAGCTGCGGCCCAATCTGAGAGGAGGAAAGCAGGTCGTGTTCGTCACCCGCGATCCGGACGCAACAGAACTTCGATGGCTGGCACAGAAGCTCACATGAATCACCGACGCACCTTGAAGGAATCTCGCAAGCGATCCGCATTCACGCTGATTGAACTGTTGGTCGTCATCGCGATCATCGCCATCCTGGTGGCACTCCTGTTGCCTGCAGTCAATCAGGCCAGAGAGGCTGCTCGACAGACCGCATGTCGCAACAATATTCGGCAACTGGCGCTGGCACTCCACAATTATCAGTCCTCTCATCGCGTCTTTCCGTTTGGAGTGCTGGGCACGAGCGGCTCAACGTCTCAAAACCAGAGGCTCCACACATGGCTTTCGCAGCTGTTGCCTTACGTCGAGCAGCCAGCAGTACAGCAGTTGTATGATTTCGATCTCCGCTTCGACGACCCTGAGAATGAGTCAGCCGTCAAGTCGGTCGTCCCTGTATTTGTCTGCCCGTCGGTTTCGACCCTGCCGCTCGACATCGAGTTCGCACCGACCCACTACACCGGCAATGCAGGGACGGAACCCGGTGCGGATAACGGGCTGCTGTACCCACTATCTGCCATATCTTTTCGGCATATCAGCGATGGTACGTCGAATACCATCGCAGCAGGCGAAGTTCAACACGAAATCGGCGGTTGGGCGCGTGGGGCGATCAACTCTGGTGGCGGTGGTGGCGGAGGAGGTGGACAGGCATTTGCTCGCGGAGTCCTGCGCTGGTGGAAGTGTGCGTCTGGATGTGCTCAGCCGGGCATGAACCTCCCGGAAACAACCTGCAACAACAACTGTGAGCAACGGTTTCAGTTCTCCAGTCCGCATGTCGGCGGCGTGCACTTCGCCTTTGCAGACGGACACGGGAGATTCGTCAGCGAATACATCGATCTCAGTGTATATGAGGGGCTTCTGACGCGGAGCGGCGGCGAAGTTCCAGGCGACTTCTGACTGTGGGCAGATGCGCCTCTGATGAAGTAGACTGGCAGTTCACACATCTGTTCTGCCGGTTTCCCTCTCATGGATGATCTTACTCCCAGTCAGCGACAAGCCGTGTCGCACATTGATGGTCCTCTGCTGGTGCTCGCCGGTCCGGGGTCGGGGAAGACGCGTGTTGTCACGCGTCGGATTGCCCACCTCGTCGAATCGGGGGTGCCTCCTTCTCAGATTCTCGCCATTACGTTCACCAACAAGGCCGCAGAGGAGATGTCCGAGCGGGTCAAGGCGATCCTGCCGGCGGCTCGTGTGTGGGTGAGCACGTTCCACCGGTTTTGTGCGAGGCTTCTCCGCAGACATGCTTCGGTCGTCGGCCTCGAATCGAACTACACGATCCTCGATACGGGCGACCAGAAGACGGCCATGCGTCGGGTCATGCATGACCTGGATCTCGACCCCGTCCACTACACACCTGATCGGATCGCCTGGCACATCTCGACAGCGAAGAACGATCTCGTGACAGCAGAGATGTACGCACGCCGCTATGAGGAGCAAATTGGCGACCATTGGCAAGCGACCGTCGCCCGAGTTTATCCGGCCTATCAGAAGTGGCTGCTCGACTCGAATGCTGTCGACTTCGACGACCTGCTCCTGCACGTCGCGGTGATGCTCGCAGAACATGAGGAACTGCGAAACGACCTCGATGAGCGATTTCGCTATGTCCTCGTAGATGAGTATCAGGACACCAACATCGCTCAGTACCAGATCGTTCGGGCACTTTCGCAGCAGTTTCCCAACCTGTGTGTGACCGGCGATCCGGATCAGTCGATTTACGGCTGGCGGGGCGCTCGGATTGCCAACATCCTCCGCTTTGAGCAGGACTATCCGGACGCAAAGGTGATCCGTCTCGAAGACAATTTCCGCAGCACAAGGGCCATTTTGAGGTCCGCCGATGCACTCATTACTCACAACACACAGCGAAAGGACAAACGGCTGATCACACAAAATCCAGAGGGTGAATCCGTCAAGCTGTTACGGTTTCCCGACAGCCATCTCGAAGCGGACGGCATCGCTCGCCAGATCCGTGAGCAGGTCGAAGCGGGCGAACGCGAATGGACGGACTTCGCTATCTTCTATCGAGTCAATGCCCTCTCGCGTCAACTCGAAAATGCCCTCATGCGGCATCGCGTGCCGTTTCAGGTAGCGGCCGGTGTCGCCTTTTATGACCGGACTGAGATCAAGGACATGCTCGGCTACCTCCGCCTCGTCTACAACGCGGCCGACCGGGCAGCGTTCTTGCGAGTCGTCAACAAGCCGCTCCGTGGACTCGGTAAAACGTCACAGGACCGACTGGTCGCATGGGCAGCACGAGAAGGAGTTGACTTCATCGAAGCAGCCCGCCGTGCGACGGAAATTCCGAAACTCTCAAAGCGGGCCGTCTCTGCGTTCCGCAAGTTTGCAGAGATGCTCGACGACTTTTCTCTGGCCGATGCAGGGTCGGTTGAGAATCAGCTCACCAGTATTATTGAACGGACCGGGTACACGAAACCGTGGGAGGGGAGTCCCGTCGAGACAGAACAGCAGCAGTTAGCGAACGTCCAGGAACTCGTCAGTGCGGCCAGACAATTTGATGCAACGTTCGCCGACGAGACTTCGCTGGAAGGTTTCCTCGAACAGACGTGCCTCGTGAACGAGACTGACTCACTCGACAAGACATCCGGTCAGGTCACGATGATGACCTTGCACGCAGCGAAGGGGTTGGAGTTCCCGGTCGTCTATATTGTGGGGGTCGAGGAAGGACTGCTGCCGCACGAGCGGGCAACTCGTGAGAACGACCCGCGGGAGTTGGAGGAAGAACGTCGGTTGCTGTTCGTGGGGATCACGCGTGCACAGGAGAAACTGTCGCTGACAGAGACGGCTCGCCGCAGTTTTCGCGGGCGGGACATGATGACCATCCGCAGTCCGTTCGTCAGCGAAATTGAGTGCGAAACCGTTGACTGCATGGACGAAGCCTTCATGCCGGAGTGGCAGCAGCAACAACTGCAGGAGAGCCTGGCAAAGCGTCGTGAAAGCTCGGAGGATCAGCCTCTGATCTTTGACAACAAACCGATGTTGATGACTGCGGCCGACCTGCTCAACGGCGTCAAGAAGAGCATCGACATCCCATTCGGATTCCGTCAGGGGATGCTTGTACGGCATCCTCGTTACGGTCGTGGGACTGTCACAGCCACAGACGGACATGGCCCTCGTCGAACAGTCACCGTGAAGTTCGAGGACTCTGAACTCACCAAGACATTTCACGCGGCCAAGAGTCCATTGCAACCCATTGGACGATAGTGGTCGATCACTGCTTGGTTTTCGAGCGACGAGGTCATCTCGTAGGACTGACCCAGCGATCCCCATTTGTCGAGAGTCATTCAGGAGACGCCGCTGGGGCTAACTCGTACGGTGTTTCTCCGGCAGCGTCAGCAAACTTCCGGGTCTTCACCGTTGCTCGCCCATCGGCCTCGTTGACGATCAGCACCATTTGTTTGCCGACTTCCTGGTATTGTTTGAGGATTTCCCAGAGCACATCTCTGGCCGGGATCATGCCGAGGTCGAAAGTTTGCGGCATGTTTTTGGTGTAACCGGCATCCTTGAGGGCATCGCCGTCGATGTCGATGGTCACGTTGATTTCGCTGGCAACGTAGTTGATCGCCTCCTGCAATGGCGTGCGATTGAACTCAGCATCGACGGGAAGTCGCAAACGTTCTGCGATCGTGCGCTGTTCACTGACGGTGATGGCAGAGGGTGATGAGACTTCATCGGGGAGTGACTGCCGTTGGGACTCGGCCCATGTCAGGACGGACGCGAGGGCAAGATTTGGCCCTGCTTTCGGAGGCAGCACGGTCACGAGCCTGACAATACGACCATCATTTGAAGACTGTGTTGCTTGACGAGAAACTTCCAGCATCGTGGGAAAGCGTCCGATGAGCGTGCGAATGCCTGAGCGAGACGGCTGCAACCGCTCGATCGTGTCCGTCAGTTGTGATGGTAAAGTCTCGATCCGCTCCGTGATCTGCTCTTCCAATGTTGAGGCCGTTATGGTGCTCGCTCCGCGCAAAAGGAACTCCGAGCGAAACTCATGACTCACGTTGACGCTCCACGCGACCGTCTCCGCCTGTTCCGCGAACCATGATGTAACCAACTGAGAAATGGCATGTACCTTCGGAGGGAATAACAGCTCCACATGTCGTCCGACATCCGCAGGTTCGCAGACGACGGTCAGCAACTGATTGCGATCGGTTCCCTTCAACAAAGCGAGGATGCCGTCGCTCGTGTTGTAGTTGGGCACTTCGACCCAGTCAGTTAGTTCCTCTGCCAGTTCACGTGGAGCGAATGCGAGCGTGCGGCGATCATGGATGAGTACCGCCTGGTCGCCATGCAAGTAGACTTTCGGTTGTGCCAATTCATCAAGCGGTTCGCCGCCGAACTCGTCGAAGAGGTCGGACAGCCGTTCTTCCTCAGCCAGATGCACGACAGCCGCAAACTGTGGTTCGGTCCCGCGCGCACCCAGAATCCACGCCAGCAGCACTTCCTCAATTTGCTGCGGCTCGCGGTGGGTGACCGTCTTCAGCATGTCCGTCAGTGACGCGAGTACGTCCTCTGTCAGACACTGCCTCAACTCCATCAGGCGAGGATCGTCACTCCACAACTCAGCCGGCCTGAGATTCACGATCAGCCGCGCTCCCGACGGCACCATCAGAAGTTGAATCGGCTCTCTGTCGGCAACCGGGCCTTCCAGTTCTTGGGCTGGTGATGCAACGGACTTCGGCTCTTGAACAGATTGAACGGGCGGCGGTTGCGAGGCAATGTCCTCGAGGGGTGGGATGTCCTGGCGTTGAGTCCAAATGAAGCCGCCAATGCTAATCACAAAGATGGCGAAGATCAGGCCACCCGTCATCCAGAAGCGTCTGGCTCCCTGTCGACGACGAGTGAACCGCTGTGAGTAGTTCTCGCCTGTGATTGTCGAGCCGGTTTCAATCCTGGGAATCTCGATCGCCCCTTCGTTCACAGGTCTTGTTGAAGGGGGACTGGTCAGTTCGTCTTGGACTGCCTCCGCTTCATCTCGCACGGGAGGCAACTGGACGACTTGATTGACCGGCTCATCGGACTGCGGCAAAGACAGGATAAACCGATGTCCGCATTTCGGACACTTCCCCTTTCGACCAAGCAGCGAACGATCCTTCAGCACCAGCTTTTTGTTGCACTCCGGACAGTGAACACGAAACGCGGACATGAATACTCAAGTGGGCAGGGATAACTCAGAGCGATGTTCAACAATGCATGCGATCACACGAGCCCGCGACGCTTACGGACGAACCATTCAGTCGACATCATCAGCACAAACACCAGAAGCAACGGCCAGCTGTCCCATAGGTTGACCTGCGTGTGCTGGGTGAGTTCGGTCGTGAGACCGGACTCCAGCAGGTTCTCAATGAAGGACGGAAACAATTCGGCAGTCATCGGCAGAGTCCCCGTCAGGGAGGCGATTTCCGCCATGAGATCCGGGTCAGCAGCCGGGTTGTCACGCTCGATGTCGCGGGGGTCGACGATGAAACGGGTTGTGGCGGGTTGTCCGACCGCTTTGCCGATATGGGTTGCCGTCACAGTGACCCAATAATCTCCCGGCAGATCCGTCTCCTCGAACACGGACAGACCGTTGTCACCATCTCGCCCTGGCGTCAATTCGCGGACTTCTCCATCCGGCTTGGTGAGGGTCACGGTAAATTCCGCATCGCTGATCGGACGACGAGCCTCGTCACGGGCACCAAAGGAGATCGCCACATTGGACTGAGGGGCGAAGTTCCGCGGATCGACGAGCACCCACACCGGCTGATCCCCTTCCAACTCCTTGCGAGCGAGCCAGAGGACCATCTGCTGCCAGAACCGCTGATGTTCTTCCCGAAATCCGTGCATGTGCCAGGTCCAGGTTGAGTCGGTCGCGAGAGCGATCGAGCGAGCGGCTCCCGCGTCGGTGACCGCCAGCAGGGGGATATGATCCGTCGACTCGGCCAGCACGGTGGCGGATTCCTTGGGAGTGATGCGGTTTGCTCCGAGGAGAGGAGCTTCCGTTGACATCTTCGCCCAAGTGCCAGAGTTGTCGCGAGGATCGATGTTCATTACGTAATGCAATGCGACACCGGCTCGTGTCGGCAGCATCGGAAGCCTGCGGACCAGTTGCTGATCGTTGTCGATCGCATCATCCGGAATGTGTTCATCTGTTCGCATGACGACCGGCAGAAAGTCCGCGAGTCGCGTGTCCGCGTAACCCCCCGCTCCAAAGCTGTGTTGACCGCCGATCATCATCAGCCCGGCCCCATCCTCAAGTCGGTCCGCCAGCTTTTCAAGGAGATCCGTGTTTCCTTTGCGAAAGGCGCTGGCCGGCACGTCGCCAATGATGAACACATCGTATTCTCCAGGCTCAAACCACTTCGGGGAAATCTCCGTGCGTGAGGCGAACGGTCCGGGCAAGAGCACCTGCCAGTCGAGTTGGATGTTGGCCGTCTCATTGAGTTCCATGATGAACCTCGATTCATTCCGGCCAAGCACGTCGAAGTAGGCGACCTTGAGTCCCCCTTTGCGGACGGTGAGCAGCGTCTCCAGGCGGTTGTTGGTGGTCTTCAACTCGCCCTCAAGCGGCACGACCTCGGCTGCAATCTTGAATTCGCCCGGTTCTTCAGCCACGAGTTCGAGGTCAAATGCAATGGTCTCGTCGTTGCTACGGGCTGTGTACTCCTTCCCCGCTTGCGGAAAGGGGATCACCTTCAAGTCACCCGACTCACCTAGTCGCTTGCCACGACGTTCTTCCTTCAGGAGTTGAATTTTGACCGGGCGCCCGGCTGCACCCAGCAGACGAGCTTGAACACGGACAGGGACCGTTTTCTTCTCGAAGGTAATCGTATCCATCAGCATCTCCTCGACCGAAAGATCGAGCCCCGCGGTCGAGAGATCCGACGTGCCGAATGAGACCGTATGAATTGGTACGCCGAGTTGCTCTGCAAAACGCCGGGCAGCCGTACGGGGATCGATGTCGTTCGGGGCGACCGCTCGCTGGGCCCCGTCACTCATCAGCACGACGCCGAGTAGCCGATTGCCGCTGTCTTCGCGTCGCAACTCATCGAGAATTGAGCCAATCGCCGTGAAATCACCGTCAGCCGTTTCGTCAGGAGTCTCAACGGCCGCTGGCTGCTCCGAGAAGTCGATCAGCCTCAGATCAACCTTCTCGGTCAGTTCCTTCAGCATCGGCTCAGCGTCTGCGAGCGTCTTCAGCACCAACTCGCGGCGAGTGATGCCCCCCGGCCCGTCGGGGGTCGCCATGCTGGCCGACTTGTCTAAGAGAATGACCAGTTCGGCGGATTGCGTATCGGTCTCGGTGAACCGCAGTGCCGGCCGGAACATGGCGAACACCAGCAGCAGCGCCGTCAGCAATCGCAGCCCAATCAACAGCCTGCGTCGCCAGGGAGCCAGATGCCGCACCCGGGGCGGGTACGTCAGCAGCACCACAGCGACGAGGCCGACGCCAACGAGCGCGACGATCGACCAGGGCCAGACAGGATCGACGATGAACTCCATCACAAGTCCTACGTGGCCTCCAGCACTGACTGTGGGCGAGATTCCGGAGATTTTGCTTGCCAGGAGACTTTGCCGGGCAGTGTGCCGGGTTCGTCCTCGTAGAACCAGTTCGCCAGGAAGTGCTCGCCACAAAAGATCAGCACAACCACCGCGAGAATCAGTGGGAACAACTCGCGGCCGAGGTCTGCTATGTTGATGTTCTCTTGGAGCTCGCCGATCGATTCTGCCAACTGATAACGCCCCTCGCCGATGATCCCGTCCAATTCTTCGACCGAGACACGTGTGAAGTCACTCTCGCCGGAGGGAGCATTGACGCTGAAACCGCTGACCGTTTCGCCTCCGTCGGATTGCTCCTTCAGGACGTAGGCGCCGATCACGTCTGCGTCGGGAATCCGCAGCAGCGTTTCTCCGGCAGGCAGCGTGAGTCGTGCCTGCCGGAACTCCGGCTGTTGAAGAAGGAATGACTGCGGCTCGTCCGATGGTTCCAATCGGAGCACGGGCTGTTCGCCCGCGTCATAGGTGAGAAGCACATCAGAGTCCTGTGCGAGGTGCCTCACCAACTCGTCCGCGAAGGCAATGAAGGTGAAGACCGGACCGCTGGGACTCGGAAAGAGATTCCATTCCCGCTGATATCCCTTCAGGTCCACCGCTGTGGTGAACATCATCACGCGGCCGTCGCCGTGCGTTCGCTCAAGCAGTGCGGGTGTGTGTGAGTCGTCATCGTACTCTGTAATGACGGCCGCCCCTTCTGTCGGCTCGACCTTCCAGTACCTCATGACGTCGATGGACTCCAGCAGGCCAATCAGGTCCTCCTCGGCCATCGCTTGCATCATTGGATGCTGCTCATTGGTAACGCGTATGAACTGCAATCCCGGAGACGAATGCACCAGCGGCTTCCCCGGCAGGAACGCTTGCGGTTCATCGCGCGCGTAATTCACCGCAAACCCGGTGTCACGTGACCCCAGAAAGACTCCCAACCCGCCTCCCCTTTGCACGAACTGGCCCAGCTTGAACCAGTCCTCATCCGGCAGGGAAGGCACGTTGATCAGGCAGACGACCTCGTAATTGGAGAGATCCGTCTCCGGCAATCGATCGGGACGAATCGTCTTGGGCGCGTATCTTTCGGATTCCAACGCGAGGTTCCATTCGTCTGCGTCTTCGAGTTTTGCGGCAACAGTCAGAATGCGGATTGGCGCACGAACCTGCAATGTGAAGTAACGAACATCATCGAACGGAAGCGGATCACTCGAAACGAGCTGCACCTGACCATGCACAATCGGTCCGCCGTTGATGGGGATCGGCCCGAATTCGACGATCTGCGGTGCATCGTCAGCGAGAGGGATCGACTTCTGGTCCGCCTTCAGTAATCGCCCTGTCCCCTCGTCGAGCAATAACTCGACGATCTGTTCCTCCTCACCTCGGCCAACTCCCGTGATGGTTGACCGGATGAAGACCTCACTTCCACTGGTCACACGAGGCCGCAGCGGTGCTGCGTCGGTGATCGCAGTGTTGGGCGGATTCGATTCGCCCACGTCGATGAGAAACAGGTTGACCGATTTGAGTCGTTCCAACTCCTCAGCCAGACGCGAGGTGCCGCCGACACGCCAGGCGGACCGGGACATGTCCGTCAGCACGTAGACACGCCGCAGGTAGCGATCGGTCCGCTGATCCTCCGCGACCGCTCCCTGCTCGGCCATCGTCCGTTTGCGATCGTCCTCATGCAGTCGTACGCAGGCGCGAATACGATCGTTCATTGGGATTCTGACCGGACGCAGTTCCAGAGCCTCGATGCGCGTTTTGGCCCCGGCCAGTGTCGACTGAAACAGAATCGGATGGTCGTTGCCTACATCAGCGACCGCAACACGACTGCCGCCCGGCAGGTCACTGAGATGTGTGAGTGCGATCTCTTTCGCGACGTCGAGCCTCGTTTTGCTTTCCTGTTGATACTCCATACTCAGGCTCGTGTCGAACAGGAACACGCCCGCGACCGGAAGGGAAATGTCGCTCGCAGGGGTCGGCGACTTGAGTTCCGCAGCGACCCGCCGTTGATACGGCCACATGACCGCGAGCAGAGTTAACAGCACGGCTGCCGCCACTAACCGCCCCCGCAATTGGGACCGTCGTGTTTGCACGACATGAGCCGGCATGTCACTCGTCCGCCACAGATGCGAGAGCCCGTAATAGGCAGCGATTGCAGCAGCGACGATCCCGAGAAAGGTCAGCGTCTCACGCAAGCTCGGTGAGTAGTCCGCAGCAGGCACAGACGGCCGTGCGATCGCGAACACAAACAGAGCAATCACCGCCATCCGCAGCAGAAGAAGGAGCAGATGCCTGATCCGCATGCGGCGGACATTCTGCTTGCGGCGATTCTGGATCAATCGCAGTGCGGGAAAGAGCAGCTTCTTCGGCTTCTGACGCAGCAGCAGATGCAGAATGACCGGAATAGCGGCCAGTCCCAGACCCAACAGAATGGCTGGATGCAGAAGCGTCATGCACTCTCGTCCTGATTCAATTCGTCACGTCCCTGTATTCTAGGCCTGAACAGCACTTAGGGGGAGTGTGCTTGTCTGTCGACATCGTGTTCATTTTGGAATGACAAGACGATTCTGTCCCGAAAAAGTGAGGGTTGTTGATCACCACTGAGGCACGGAGACACAGAGAATGACGAGTGGAAGTGACATATCGCTCCTACGGAAAGCAGAGATCTGAATTCCAAACTCAGCACAAGACCAGCGGTCCTGAGTTCGTCCTTTCGTCGCCGGGCATTCTTGCGAAAAACCGATGACTCTTATCCCTCCGTGTCTCAGTGCCTCCGTGGTGAATCCTTCCCTTGCTTGGCGGAACCACAAACGAAACACCCCGGCCACAGGTGAGTAACCGGGGTGCTTCGTTGTGACTGATCGAGGATACAACTCAGAAGGGAGCCTCATAACAGGTACGAGAGTGATCGAGACAGAACTCGCCATCGCAGAGATTGCGATCAGGGCCGAAGATCGTTTGCGTTTTCCCGCACCAGTAGTTGCCGTCGCCGGTCGCTTCTTTGCCTGGCTCCAGACCGGCGTTGATGTACAACCCCTTCGAGAGCAGGCAGCGGCAGCGATCCGGGTGATTCAAAACGTGAAGTTCGAGTGGCATTTCACAACCCTCCTTCCAGTTGATTGGTCGCTTTGAGCAGCGCTCGCTTGACTGACGTTTGAGCCAGCCGGACCTTGTAAGCGTTCTCAGACAATGGGGTCGCTTCGCTGACCGCAGCTTCTCCAGCAGCCTGAGCCAGCTGTGGCGTGACCGGCTGTCCCACGAGGACATCGGCAGCGACGAGGCTAAACCACGGCGTTGGGGCGACGTGTCCAAGGACGATGGTCGCAGTGCGAACACGTCCCGCTTCGAGTTCGAGCGTGGCAGCGGCTGAGGCCAGCGGCCAGTCGAGTCCCTCCATCTCCAGCACTTCGTAGGTTGCACTCACCTTGTTCTCCGCTGAGGGGAGCCAGACATGCGTGAGCAGTTGCCCCGGAGTGAGAACCGTAACCCCGTGACGTTCTGTCTTGGGCGTCTGATAGAACTCTTCCAGCGGCAGCCATTTCTCAGCGTCCGGTTCCGGTCCAGCGATGCGGACCTTTGCCCCCCACGCGATGAGTGCCGGTGCGAAGCGGGAGGCACTGACAAATTTGGCAGGCCCCGCGTTGCCGAAGATGGCGTGATACCGGTTGTCGCCGATCTCTGGGAGTGACTTCCCGTTCTCACGTCCCAGCAGGCCGTATCCACTGCGGAAGTACCAGCAGTTGGGCAGGTGACACAGGTCACCGCCCAGCGTGCCGTTCTGCTGCACCTGAATGGCGCGGATTCCTTCATTCACGTCTTTCAGAGAAGGGTAATCCGCCAGTAGCGGATTACAGGCGATGTCCTCCAGGGTCGAGAGCACGCCGATCGTTACTCCGCCCCCAACCGCTTCGATGCCTCGCAGGCTTTCAACACGGCTGATGTCCACAACCCGCTCAGTTTCGACAACACTCTTTCTCAACAAAGGCATCAGGTCCATCCCCGAAGCGAGGACAGTCGAACCGCGTTCGGCCAGCAATGCGACCGCTTCAGCTTCGGTGTTTGGTTGAGCATACTCGAAGGGATTCATCGGTCAGCCTCCTTTCAGGCGTTGGCCAGGGCATCGAGGATGCGTTTGGGGGTGAGGGGAAGAACGGGAACACGCACTCCAATGGCGTTGGCGACCGCATTCGAGATGGCCGCGCCGCCGGAGATGACAGGCGGCTCGCCGAGGCCGACGACCCCTTTGTTGTACTGGCTGTCCGGCTCGTAGAACTCGACAACCAGTTCTCCGATGTCCCCGATCCGAGGCAGCTTATAGTCTCTGAGATTGGCGTTGAGGAACCGCCCCGACGCGTTGTCCATAATCCGCTCTTCCGAGAGACCATAGGAGATGCACTGGATCATGGCCCCGAGCACCTGACTTTTTGCCAGCTGATGGTTCACGATGGTGCCAATATCCTGGACGGCGACATACTTGTTGATCTTCACCCGGCCGGTCTCCGTGTCGACGGACAGATCGACCATCTGCACGCCACAGACTCCGTCGGAGGTCAGGCCGTCGTCCTTGGGGCCCTCGCCCATGACTTCCAATCCCATCGGACCGACAAGCCCGGCTGCCTGTTGCCATGTGCACACGACGTTTTCGCCGTTGAGGATCTTGCCGTCCTTCGCTGACAGGCTGGCCGCGTCCACCTCGTATTTGGCAGCGACCTTGTCGAAGATCTTGCCCAAGGCATCGAGTGCGGCTCGACGATGCGGACCGCTCACACCCCCGATGGTTGTGCTGCCGCCGGACGCTCCTGACTGCGGGTACTTGCTGGAACCGATGTTGACCTGCACGGCGGACAGCGGCAGCCCGAAGGATTCAGCAACCACCTGACCGATGCAGGTCCGGGTTCCGGTACCAAGGTCCTGTGTGCCCGCAAACGTCTCAACGGTACCGTCCTGATGGACCTTTATCGTGCACGAACCGCCGCCAGCACGACCGCCCCAAGTGTGGATGGCCATGCCGAGTCCGCGTTTCCAGCCGTTGTCGTCCCACTGGCCCCGGCCTTTCCATTTGCCTTTCCAGTCCATCAGGCCTTCAGCGACTTTCATCTCCTCGGCGTAGACTTCCTGCGGATTCTTGGACTGCGAACCGGTCGCCAGGTTGAGGTTCTTGAGGAACACATCGTAGGGGTCCATTCCCAACGCAGCTGCAAGGTCATCAATCGCCGTACTTGTGAGAGCACACGCCTGCGGATGATTCGGCGCACGCCATGCGCGAGCCGGCCCGGTGTTGGTGATCAAGCCTGTCGTTCGAACTCTCCGCAGCTTGGGCTGAATGACGTACGGAACCTGTGTCACAGTACCGCCACGAATTCCGTCAGTTCCCCAGTGATGGCTGTCCCAGGCGACGATCGTGCCATCCTGATTGGCGGCCACTGTCACATCAGCGAATGCCGACGGGCGAGAGCCAGCAATTTGCAACTCCGTCGGACGATCGAGATGGAGTTGCACAGGACGTTTGGTTGCTTTTGCGATCTCTGCACAGGCAAGTCCCCATTCGTCAGCAGCAAACTTCGATCCGAATCCTCCGCCGATGTAGTCACAATGAACGGTGACGTTTGCAGCATCGATTCCCAAGGGACCCGCAAATTGTCCGCCTGTTCCTGAAACGTTCTGCGTCGACAGCTCGACGTTGAGCTTGTCCTCTCCCTCCCAAGCACAAGTTGAACCATGAGGCTCCAGGCAGCAGTGTGTGATGGCCTGAATGCCATAGCTCCCCCGATGGACAACAGCAGCACTGCTGATGGCCTTGTCGACTTCGCCTTCCTCGCCTTCTTCGGCTGTGCGTCCAGGCTTGGTCAGACCCAACTCGGTCGCAGCCTCAAGGTACTGATCATTCACCAGATGATCGAGTACATAGTAGGCAATCTCGATGGCCCTGACGCCAGCTTCGGCCTGGGCCGGTGTATCAGCCGCAACAGCAACGATTGGTTCGCCTTCCCACTGCACTTCGTACAACATGCCGTTGGCAGGTTCGCGGAACGGGAAAACGTAGACTTCCTGGACACCATCCATTCGCTTTGCGTCACGCACATTCAACGTCTTGATCATCGCGTGTGCGTGGCGAGCGGTCAGAAGGCGGACATGCAACGATCCGTTGCCCGTGTAGTCGGTCGAGTACTTTGCGAAGCCGGATGCCTTGTCGACGCCGTCGGTTCGTACCGCAGGGTGATTGAAGACGGTGTTCTCGTTCCGAGGTTTCCATTCAACTTTCAGTTCCACCATCAGGCACCTCCTTTCGCGAGTTCGAGAGCACACTTGGTGATGCCGTCATAGGTGCCGCAACGACAGATGTTGCCTCCCAGCCCCTTCTGAATCTCTTCCAGCGTGGCACTGGGGTTCTGATCGAGGAAGGCACGTGTCGCGACGACGAAGCCGGGCGTGCAGTATCCACATTGCATGCCGTCGTGCTTGACGAAACCAGTGACGACCGGATCGAGGTTGCGTCCGTCCCGCAGTGACTCAACGGTCCTGATCGGTTTCCCCTCGACCTGCAGGGCGAAGGTGGTGCCAGCGTAGGTGGCTTTGCCGTCCACCATCACGGTATCCGCACCGTCAACATAGATGTCCTGCAGGTCCTTACTGCCAGTCAGGCCGAGTTGGTCGCGAAGGACTTCCAGCAGGCTCGTACGAGGTTCGACCGTAACCTTGCGGTCCTGTCCGTTGACGTTGAGCGTGATTTCCTTCGGCCCACTAACGACCGTGTTGTCGTCAGCGACGAGAGCCTCTTCGGCTCCCGTGACGATGGCGGTCGCGGCCATCGCGGCCCCGGAGCCTTTTAGAAATGAGCGGCGGCTGAAGCCGGGACCGCTACGGGGTGTCTTGCTCGAGCCTGACATCAGCCGTCACCTCCGATGAATGCAAATGTTGAGAGAACTTTCGACAACACGACTTCATACAATTCATCGCCAGATGAACTGAATCATCAACACTGTCTTAGTCAGCCGCTCATTGTAGCGATGAGTGACAACCTCACAACCAAGCGAGCGGATTTGCACTGGAGAGTGTGCGTTCCTGGAAGGTGAATTCATGTCCGAACCGTCATTGCCGCGCAATCGGGTATCCAGACCGACGTTGAGCAACGCGGAATGATATGAGACGAGGACTCAGTTCACTGGATCCCGCCTGTACGGGGATGACGACAAGAGTTCAGAGGACAGACGCAAAATCAAGGATGAATTATTGTAATCTGGCACTGAGTGTTGAAGTGTTCTCACACTTCAGGCAGGCCGCATGCCATGAGGAACATGATGAAAGAAACATTTCCTCGTTCATACGCGGTCCATGATTTGCAGCGATGTTCCTGCAGGTCGTCGACCACTATGATGCGATTCGTCAATCACAACGCTGAGACCAAAAAGAGCCGAAGAGGATTTCTGTCATGACCACCGAGGAGACCACGATTACACCAGCGATCGAAAGCGAACCATTTCTCACCGTTCAGCAACACATTCTTCAGGAGCAAAAGCGCTTCCCTGGTGCATCCGGTGAGTTCTCCTGGCTGCTCTCGGGGATCACTTTGGCCACCAAGCTGATTCAGGCAAAGGTCCGTCGTGCAGGGTTGACCGATGTGCTGGGCGCACACGGAGAAGTGAATGTCCAGGGAGAAGTCCAGCAGAAACTCGACGTCTACGCCAACGACATGCTCGATCACTGTCTTTCCATGCGGGAAAGTATCGGTGTACTGGCTTCCGAAGAAAACGAACATCCCATCATCATCAACCACACATCCCCCAACGCCAAATACGCCGTCGTATTTGATCCACTCGACGGGTCTTCGAATATCGATGTCAACGTCAGCGTGGGCACGACCTTTTCCATCGTGCATCGTCCGTTTGGTGAAGGGACCGACGACGCAACGAGCTGGGTGCTTCAACCGGGCAACCGGCAGGTTGCTGCAGGCTATGTCATCTACGGCTCGTCGACCATGCTGGTGTACAGTGTGGGATACGGAGTGCATGGCTTCACCCTCGACCCGGCCGTCGGCGCATACTTGCTGAGTCACGAGAACATCCGCATGCCCGAACAAGGCAGTTATTACTCGGTCAACGAAGCCTACCGGGACTCGTTTCCATCCAAATATGGGGAGTACCTGGACCATCTGCGAGGTGGCGGCCTCGGACGAAAGTACAGCTCCCGATACATCGGCTCGATGGTTGCTGACTTCCATCGAACACTGCTCAAGGGAGGCATCTTCCTTTATCCACCAACGGATGATCATCCGAGTGGCAAGCTGCGTCTACTTTACGAGGCCAATCCGATCGCCTTCATTGCCGAACAGGCAGGTGGACAGGCAACGACCGGACAACAGCGGGTACTGGATGTTCAGCCCGAAAGCATTCACCAGCGCACGCCGCTGATCGTCGGCAGCCAAGTCGAGATGGACACGTTCAAGACGATGGTCTGCGGTTAGCAGCCTGTTGAATAACTCCCTTGACGTGAATGTTAGAGTGGCGGCTCGTTGTTTTTCGAATCGGGAGGAGTCGGGATGGGGATGGGGCGGCGGGAGGTTGAGCGGCAGGGGACGTTTTGGGTGGCGACGAGCGAGACGACTCAGGGACCGCGGCATGTATTCTATGAGAAGTTGAACGCGCTGCTGGCGGAGGCGGAGTTTGATCCGTGGATCGAGGAACTGTGTCATCCGTTCTATGCGGAGACGGGGCGCAAGGGGATTGCTCCGGGCATCTACTTCCGTATGTTGTTTGTGGGGTACTTTGAAGGCATCGACTCGCAGCGCGGCATCGCGTGGCGGTGTGAGGACAGTCTGTCGCTGAAGCGGTTTCTGGGCTTCGAGCCGTTCGATGAGACGCCCGACCATTCGAGTCTGAGCCGCATTCGCGGTCGGTTACCGCTGGAGGTCTTTCAGGCGGTGCACGCGTTCGTGCTGGAGGTGCTGCACGCTCACCAGTTGATCGATGGCACGCTGGTCGGTGTGGACGCGACAACGCTGGAAGCGAACGCGGCCATGAAATCAATCGTCCGCAAGGACACGGGCGAGGACTGGGACGCGTACGTGCGTCGGCTGGCCGAAGCGGACGGCGTGGAGATCAAGAGCAAGTCGGACCTCATCCGCTACGACAAAGACCGCAACAAGCGTGGGAAGAAGAAGGTCTCGAATGAGGAGTGGACCTCGCCGGCCGATCCGGATGCCCGCATCACCAAGATGAAAGACGGCCGCACGCATCTGGCGTACAAGGCCGAGCACGTCGTCGACCTGAAGACCGAAGCCATCATCGAGGCGGAGGTGTACCATGCGACTGAGGCGGACACGGCCACAATCGTGCCGAGTTTGGAGACTGTCCGACGATCGAAGCGGAAACCGTCGGCATACTCCTTCGCCGAATCAGACTCGGCCCCCCCAAGAACATCAACTGGCTGAACATCGCTGAGATCGAGTTGAGCATTCTCTCCCCCCCATGCCTGTGCCAAAACTTCGCCCAAGCTGCCGCCATGGAAAACACGATCCAAGCCTGAGAGATCCTTTCTTAACCGCCACCGCCGGTACCCAAAGTAGAGAGACGAGGTAGGCATATTTTCACGGCAATCGCACGTTGGTGATGGGTTTGGTCTCAGGATTGCGTCTTCTGTGTTGAAGTCAACTGGCCGTGGTGGT
>JAGQQG010000071.1:0-15022 GCA_020426325.1 Planctomycetaceae bacterium
AAGAACACTAAGTTCCCGATTCTCTGACGAACATCAGTATGTCTAGAAAGTGACAGAGGTTCTCAGGGTGCAGTAACTCCGAGGATTGAGATGTTGACTCTCAGGGCGTCTGAACTCACTCTTGACTTTGATTTCTGATCTGGAGGGGGTGAGTGATGCCAGAGTTTGACGTTGTCGTCGTGGGAGGGGGTGGGAGTGGGCTTGCTGCCGCAGCGCGGAGTGTGGAGCGCGGGTTATCCGTTATGGTGCTGGAGAAGCAGGCTCGACTTGGGGGTACGACGGGGATTGCCGTGGGATCGTTCACTGCAAACCGAACGGCTTATCAGTCCCGGGCTCAGGTGACGGATGATCTCGAAGCACACGTTGAAGACGCGGGAAAGTTCGCGATTCCTGAGATCGAAGCACGCAACAATGATGAGCTGCGTCGCTTCTTTCTCGATCGTGCCGTGGAGACACTCGACTGGCTGGTGAGTATGGGCCTGTCTTTCCACGGGCCGTCTCCAGAGCCGCCGAATCGAGTGCCACGGATGCACAATGTCATTCCCAACGCCAAGGCCTACATTGCCGCTCTCCAATCCAAGATTCTGAGAGGTGGCGGTGAGATCCTCTGCGGCGCGTCGGTTGAGCGGCTCATCACAGACAGTGAACGTGTCATTGGAGTGAAGGTTGTCCGTGATGGAATCGAGGCCAGCTACATTGCAAGACGAGGAGTGATCCTGGCAGCTGGTGATTATGCGAACTCAAGCGAACTCATTTCACGCTTCAAAGGAGAGCGTTTTTCGAGTGTGGAAGGGATCAACCCTCATGCACAGGGAGACGGCCATCGCCTCGCAGAATCAGCAGGAGCCAAACTCCTCAACATGGATATCACGTATGGACCGGAGCTGCGGTTTGTATCTCCGCCTTCGAGTCGCCGTGGGTTCACACAGTTGCTCCCTTCGTCCGGTCCGGCTTCCCGAATTCTCGGTCGACTGCTCCCATTGGTTCCCAAAAGAGTCATCAATGCCTTCATCAAGCGGCTGCTCGTCACATGGCAGCACCCGGAGGACAAACTTTTCAGGGAAGGAGCCATTCTGATCAATCAAAATGGCGAACGTTTCTGTGATGAGAATCGATCGCAGGAGCGAGAGCTGGCAGTCGCGAGACAGCCGGAGAAGTCCGCCTACATTCTACTGGACGAACGCCTCATCACGTTGTTCAGCCAATGGCCGAACTTCATCTCGACCGCACCAGAAATCGCCTATGCTTACGTTGAGGATTACCTGAAGCTTCGACCGGATGTGTCAACGTCCGCGCCATCTCTCACTCAGCTTGCAGCCTCACGCGGTCTCTCGGGTGCTGAGCTGGAAAAGACTGTCAGCACAATCAATCAGGAGCGGCGGTCATCTGGTGGACAGCCGCTGGAGGGGGCCCGCTGGGTGTTGCTGGGGCCGGTTCGAACGTACTTCACCACCACTGAAGGGGGAGCTGCGATCAATCAGCGGTTTCAGGTCTTGGATCGGGAGGAGCGACCGATCCCGGGACTCTATGCAGTTGGCCAGAATGGTCTGGGAGGCCAGATCCTCTGGGGACACGGACTGCACATAGCGTGGGCCATGACGAGTGGCCGCATGGCAGCGGACCAGCTCTGAACCACTCGGACGTCACTGCCTCTCGACTCCTGCTGCTCATTCGTCCTTTATGGTGTTCGCTGATAGGATGTTCCTGGCATTTGTCACGTCTGGTTGGGGGAGACGCCGACGGATTCTAGCCGCTCAGTTCGCAACCAGTTACGGGAGAATCATGACTCGACACTCTGTTAACAGCCTCCGTCTCGTCGCAGTGAGTTTTGTGGTGGTGATCGCATCAGTGGTTCACGCTGAGCAGATGCAGCCTCCGGCTCCGTTCGTGATGGGATACGCCAGCACGCTCAGTTGTACGCCGGGAGAGGAGCTGGCCTTTCACCTCTCCAGTAGTGCAGCCTCGGTGCGGATGGTGATCGAACGAGTGGGGGCCGCCAATGAAGTTGTCCTGGAGGAGGCCGAGATTGCGAGTGCAGCACATCCAATTCCCGACCAAGCGTCCTCGGAAGGTTGCGGTTGGCCTGCAACATATACTCTGACGATCCCGGAAGACTGGACCAGCGGATGCTACATCGCCACATTGACTGCAAGTGAAGGCGACAAGGATGCTCGCAGCACGGTGCTGTTCGTTGTCCGTGCTGCGGAACCCGGTCAGAACTCTCGTGTCCTCCTGCAACTCGCAACCAATACCTACAACGCTTACACGAATTGGGGTGGTCACAGTCTGTATTCGTATCACGATCGAGACGGTCTCCAGGGACATCGGGTCTCGTTCGAACGTCCACTGAATTCACAGTACGCAAACTGGGAGTTGCCGTTTGTCAAATGGGCCGAGTCGAACGGGTATGTGATCGACTACGCAGTCAACAGCGACCTGGAGTTTCACCCGGAGATTCTCTCTCACTACCGGCTGGTCCTCAGCGTCGGGCATGACGAGTACTGGTCATCGCCGATGCGCGACAACCTCGAACGGTTTATCGCCGATGGCGGGAATGTCGCTTTCATGAGTGGCAACACCTGTTGCTGGCAAGTACGCAGCGAAGATGATGGCCGGGCACTCACTTGCTGGAAGCAGTGGTACAACGTCGATCCGCTCTACAGAAAAGGTGACCATAAACTGCTGAGCACTTTGTGGAGCCATCACCTCATCGACCGACCCGAGAACGAGCTCACGGGGGTCGGCTTTCTCTGGGGCGGCTACCATCGCAGTCACGGACAGTTCATGGACGGCCCGGCTTCGTTTCAGGTGCATCGTCCCGATCACTGGTTGTTCAAAGGGACTGACTTAAAGCGCGATGACCGATTCGGTGGGGAGGACACCATCGTCGGCTATGAATGTGACGGATGCGAAATTGAGTGGAAAGACGGTCTGCCGTTTCCGACCCATCGTGACGGAACGCCAGAGACATTCACGATTCTGGCGACCTGTCCGGTCCGCTGGGCTCCGGGAGACAGCCTCTGGTACGACCGCTTCCCTGAGGACCGAACCGGCGCAGCTGTGCTGGGCACATACACGCGTGGCGGCACGGTAGTCACAACAGGGACAACCGACTGGTCGCACAGCTTGAAAGGAAACGATCCGACGGTGATCCAGATCACACGAAACATTATCGACCGGCTCTCTGCTGAACCTTGAGCTGACGTCCAACCTCGTTAAACCACGGATTGGGGCAATCGCTGCTCCCCAGTTGCGGAGCAGCGAGGTCAGCAGTTGCGGCTCGGCAGGAGCCTCGCCCTCCCATGTTGAATATTCCCAGGTTCAACATCGCTGAAGGCCCGACCTGAACTTCGCTGAGAGTTGACGCATACCGGAGGATGTCGCACGATAGGTCGCGTCCGAGCGAGCTGCTCTCTGCGGCAATGAGTCTGCTTGGAATCTTCTCAGGAAATGATGATGCGACTTGCGACTGTGCTCACTCCGGAGTCGGCTCATAATCTGCAGCTGGCGGCCCAATGCGGTGTGACGGACATCGTCACGCGGTATCCCGGGCCGGGACGTGAACGACTGAACGAAGCCAAGCGTCGCGTTGAGCAGCATGGGTTGCAGCTGTCAGTCATTGAAGGTTACCTGCCGATTGAGAATATCAAACGGGGATTAGACGACGGGAGTGAGCTTGCTGAACTCAAGACCCTCGTGCAGGACATGGGCGAACTCGGCATTCCGTTGTTGTGCTACAACTTTATGGCGGGGACAGACTGGGTCCGGACCCGTCTCGATGCTCCGGAGCGGGCAGGAGCGAAGGTCACGGCTTTTAAACTGGCTGATGTCGAGCGGGCGGTGCTGCTTGGCCATGACGCCGGAGCGAGGCCGCAGTCTGATGGAGTTTCCGTCAACACGCTTTGGACAAGTCTGGAGTCGCTGCTGCGGGAACTCGTCCCGGTCGCAGAGGCAGCCGGAGTGACACTAGCGATGCATCCTGATGACCCGCCGCTGCCAGAGCTGTTGGGCAATTCGCGAATCATGAATTGTGTGGAGGGCTTCGAGCGTCTGGTCGAACTCGTGCCGAGCCCTCGCAATGCGATCTGCTTCTGTCAGGGAACGTTCGCGGAGATGGGGGTGGACATCCCTGACACCATCAGACGGCTCGGGCCTCATATCAAATATGTGCATTGCCGTGATGTCCGAGGCACGGCCACTTCGTTTGCAGAGACTTTTCACGACAACGGTCAGACGGACATGGTGGCAGCCATGCGAGCCTACCGCGATGTCGATTTTGATGGTCCGATTCGTCCCGATCACGTACCACAATTGGTCGGGGAGGACGATGGAGAACCGGGTTACACGATGCAGGGCCGATTGTTCGCATACGGCTATCTACGCGGATTAATGCAGGCCACGGAGCAATCTCAATGATCGAAGACGCACAAGACGCCACGGTTGAGCCGGGAGCCGATCACGGGTGTCTGCCTCGATGGCAGGTGGCCGATCTGCCGGAACCGTTACCCTTCTCACCGGGAAACGTGGTGAGAACGATCGGACCGGGAGCGATTCTGCTCGCGGGGTCTATTGGCGGAGGAGAATGGATCGTCGGCCCGATGGTCGCTGTGCAGTACGGGTCGGGCATCCTGTGGATCGCAACCGTTGGCATCATCCTGCAGGTGATCCTCAATCTCGAATCTGTACGGTACGCTCTGTACACGGGCGAGCCTGTGCTGACGGGTATCCTGCGCCTGTCACCGGGCCCCAAGTTGTGGGCCTGGTTTTACATCTTTGTCGGCATCGCTCAACTGGCAACACCGGCTCTGGCTCTTGGTTGTGCGAACGTGATCTTCGCAGCCTCCATGCATCGGTTGCCCGATGCACAGGGAGGCGATGCCACGTCACTGTTGTGGATCTCCTACACAGTGCTCGCAGCGATTGTTCTCCTGCTTCTCTCTGGAAAATCCATCGAGCGCGTGCTGGAACGGTTGTCCTGGGGCATGATCATCCTGATCTTCAGCTTCCTGATCGTGGTCAACGTGCTGTTTGTCCCCTTGTCCGTGTGGGCACAGACATTTCGTGGATTCATGACCCCGTCCGCTTTGCCGGAGAACATGGACATCATGTTGCTGGCCCTGTTCGCTGCGACCGCGGGCTCGGGAGGGATTGGCAACCTCGCCATCTCAAACTGGGTGCGAGACAAGGGGTTCGGCATGGGCGCCTACTCTGGCGGGTTCGGCGGCGTGCTGGCAGAGGGCCACATCGAACTCTCACCCACCGGAACCGTGTTTCCGACGACGACTGAAAATCTTCGCCGCTGGGGGACGTGGTGGCGGTATTCCCTCGTCGACCAGTTAGGATTGTGGGCGGTCGGATGCTTTGTCGGGATGTTCCTGAACGTGAACCTCGCAACATCTCTCGTACCTGCAGATGCCCACGTCAGCGGATACGAAGCCGGTGCGTTTCAGGCACAGTATATGGCGGAAAAACTTTGGCAGGGCTTCTGGGTGCTTTGCCTGCTCAACGGCTTCTGGGTCCTCTTTTCAACACAGATCGGCAACATTGACGGACTCACTCGCACGGTCGCCGACATCAGCTGGGCGTCATGGCCACGGGTCCGCCGAAGACAGGCAAGTCGACTCTATGCCATCCTGCTGCTCGGCTTTACCGTCTGGGGAGTGATAGCGTTGGCCATTGGCGAAAACGCACTGAGCCTGTTCAAGATCCTCGGGATCGCAGCCGGGCCGATTCTGGCGATTGCATCCATCCAGATCCTGCGGGTCAACACCCGTTTCCTGCCTCCTGAGTTGCGACCTTCGCTGTGGCGGCGGGCCGGACTGATCGCGTGTGCGTTGTTTTACGGCACAGTGTCCATTCTGCTGGCGATCGACTTCTTCCGCCCCTATCTGCCTGCGAGTTGATACAGTTCAGGAGGCTGAGTACCGTCAGCGATCATCAAATTTGACCAACCGCTGCGATGATCACCTGGACGAGTCTCATGCAATCATTTCAGTTGGATTGCGAGCCGAGCGTGCGGTCGCTGAGCTGTTGGCCAAGATTGCGGATGCGCCAGGCGAGGTGATTCAGCATGGATGAGAGTCCCCGCTCTTCGGTGGTGTATCCCGCCAGAAGAAGTTGAATGTCGTTGAGCACGGTGGGACTGCTGGCGTGATACGAGTGGTTGAGCGTGAACAGATCCGTCTCGACATCCGTCGCATCGATGACGTCGATGTTGTTGAACTCGGGAAACAGCGTCAGCTCGCTGCCCGATTCCCCCAGTCGCCGCCGGGCAAGCGGATTGAACAGACTGGAGAGCTTCAGGGCAATGTCTCGGGAAGAGGAATAGATCGTGATACGGTCAGCCGTCTGTGTGATGTAGGGGGCGATCGCCGTCTTGAAGTAATCCGCATCGATATCGGGGGCCGAGAGGATCACTTCATTGAACTTCGGTATCTGCCGAGTCGCACACTGTTCTGCCAGCCGTCTCAGAGCCCCGGAGACAATCCGGTTCCCCATACTGTGTGCCACGAGATGTACCTTGCGGGCACCTGAGTCTCTGGCCACCTGTGTGACGAAGTCGATGAGATGCTCCTCACTCCAACCCGCCATGTGACCGTCTTCGCGGTACGCCTCCAGGCTGGACTTTTCCTGAGAGGGCCAGCTGTACATGACAGGCGCCCCTTGAAACTTGAGATCGTGTGCAATCTGTGCGGTCCGTCGTGCAGCATCCTCGAACGAATTGTTGAACCCATGCACGAAAACCAACGCTTCGCCGCCAGCGAGTGCAGGGCCGTTTTCCGTGTCCACAACTTTCATGGAGTTCCAGACGACTTGCCTCAGTTCGCTCATGAACTGTGCTTGCGGCTTCTCAACGACTCCCAGCAGAACCACATGCTTCTTCGGATCTTCGCGAAACTCAAATCTCCAGATACTGGGCGACTCAAGTTTTCCCTTTTGATGATTTCTGGGGATGCTGACATCGCAATGGCCATAGGAGACGTCACCGCGACCCTGTCCATAGAAAGTTTTGGGATTCGGAGATCCAGTATGAACTCGATTCGTTCCGTAAAAGACTCTCACTACGTCATAGGGCAACGGAGCAGCCGCAGCAGGCGTGGTTGGACTCGGAGCCAGTGCCGTCTGCGGTGCCTGCCTCGGTTGGGTGAACAGCCCCGGCGCGAAGAGGGGTAAAGGTTCAGGAGTTTTTACACTTTCGGGACTAGCGAACTGAGGACCTGCGAGGTCATCAGTTGGGACCTCAGCCTCGGACGCATCTTCGCTCGGTTCATCAGCAGGGAGAGATGGAGCAACGAACTCTTCCGATTGAGGTGCCCGATCTGCGGTCGTCTCACGATCGTTGTCTCTCCCGCAACCGAAGGCCAGGCAGGCAATCAGCATCAACGTCAGACTGAGTCGCGGCATCGGAGGATCCTCCCCGGTCGACAGAGGGTGTCCCGGGATCATTGAAGAGTGATCAATTGGGACGAAATATACGGAGCGGAGAACTTTCACTCCAACCCGAGTCCGCTGCGTGAGTGATCCAGGCACGTTCCTCCCCGGATGGAGCGGCGACAATTGCCGATCTGTCCTCTCCACTGATCGTTCCATCGGTTGCCTTCTGCCCCCGGAGACCGTCAAAATGACAAAACCACTTCACTGCTCCTCAAGCATTCAGCCACGACGTTCTCAGAGAAACTGATCATGCCCTCACCTGCCAAGACCGGTCGACTTCGCACACTCATTTCGTCTCTCACCCTGTTGGGGATGCTGACGATGCTCCTCTCGTCTGCAGTTGCCTACTTTCCGGAATGGAAGAGCGGCGTCGACTGGCTTGAACCGAGGGTCGTAACGCCGGGCGAAGGCACCCAGCCACCATCGGACGCCATCGTTCTGTTTGGGGGAGGCGATCTCTCTGCCTTTGATGGGGTCGAGAACTGGATGCTTGAAGAGGACTACGCAATCGTCGGCAGTAACGTTTCGACAAAGCAGGGATTCGGTGACTGTCAACTCCATCTGGAGTTCGCCACGCCTGCTGTGGTTGAGGGAACCGGACAAGGAAGAGGAAACAGCGGCGTCTATCTCATGGGACTCTATGAAGTACAGATCCTTGATTCCTATGAAAATGAAACGTATTTCGACGGGCAATGTGCCTCCGTCTACAAGCAGCGTCCGCCACTCGTCAATGCATGTCGCAAGCCGGGCGAATGGCAGACGTACGACATCATCTTCAGGGCTCCTCGATTTCATGCCAAAGGAGACCTAAAGTCTCCGGCGATGCTGACCGTGCTTCAGAATGGAGTTCTCGTCCAGAACAATTACGAAATCCAGGGGGGGACGTTCTACATGTCTCCCCCATCGTACGATGCCCATTCGTTACGAGAGCCTCTGTCCCTGCAATTCCACGGAAACCCCGTTCGCTTCCGTAACATCTGGATTCGTGATCTCATGATTCCGGAACAGGAGGTCGCAGCAGCTGATGTCAATGACCAGACGGAGGCAACTCCCTGATGGTCGATTTGAAGGACAGGCAGCCTAGCGTCCTCCTCATTTCAGCCGACCTGTTTCTGGGAAGTCGAATCCGTGGAGCCGTGTCCGCAAGCGGTGCCTCGCTGTCGGTCGTATCTTCAGGACAGACAGCTCTCTCACGGCTGATGGAAGATCAGTACGCATTGATACTGGTTGACCTGGAAACTCCGGGAATCGATCTGGTTGAGATCGTCCGAACAGCCGATAGTGTCATTCCCACATCGACCGTTGCGTACGGACCGCATGTGAAGGAACGCTTGCTCACCGCAGCGAAAGATGCTGGGTGCACCGAGGTGCTCTCACGCGGCAAGTTTGACGCCACGATTGGTGAGATCCTCAGCAGGCACCTCACAGGAAATGAGTGAGCTTCGCTTCTGTTTCTTCTCACTCGAAACGATCGAATGTGAGTGGAGCTTCCTGATGGACATCAGCAACTCGCATCGTAACCCGTCCGTCTAACAGGTCTGTGAGGACGTTGCCGCAAACTTCAGCCCGCCAGCCCTGCAACAGCACCGGTGGGGTTCCCTGTCGCCCCTCGAATGCATGCCAGCGAACCAGATCCTGCAAGTCGGACATTGACCCAACGATAGACTGTGACAAGCCGAACTCAGCACAACGATCGGCCAGTGCGATTCCCAACAACTTTGCGAGGACATCCTCCTGCGGTTCGGCCCGATGTTTGTCCAACTTCTGCGGACATTCGCCGTCTGGAAGTTCCAGTGCACGCAAGACGCAAGCCAGTAACTGCTCTGCATCACGTTTATGGCCTCGCTGCATCCCCCTTGTGGCGGTCACCTCCGGGAGCTTCGACGGCTTGCGACGTGCTAAATCGATCAGCAGATCGTCCCGCAAGACCGTCCGAGCCGGCTTGTTTCGCGTCTGAGCCTGCTGGTCCCTCCACTCGTACAGCTCACGTACGATCGCCATCTCCCGTCGCGAGAGCTTGTGAACCCCCGAGACCTTCCGCCAGCGCTCGCCGTCGTCCTCAGCGGCATAGACAGCTGTTCGTCGCTCAAACTCGTCCCATGCCCAATCGAGGCGATTGCATTTCTTCAGCGACTTCTGTTGCATCTCCCAAATTGTGAGCAGATGTTCGACGTCTTCCAAAGCATAGTCGATCTGTCGCGATGTCAGCGGCCGCCGTGCCCAGTCAGTGCGAGTTTCGTGCGAGTCAACACGTTGATTCACGACACGTTGCACGAGTGCTTTATAAGAAAGCGGAAAGCCACGGCTGAGCAATCCTTCTGCAACTTGGACATCGACCAGTTTGCGTGGCGGTGCCTGGGCAAAATGCAGGCAGAAGCGCACCTCTTCCCTCGCCCCATGAGCAACAATTGTCGTCTCATCGTCGCTGAACAAGTCCCACCAGCGATCGAGTGATTTGATCTCAAACGGATCTACGACCGCCTTCCGCTCCTTTGTCGCGAACTGCAACAGACAGAGGCGCGGTCGATAGTACGACTCCGAGACAAACTCCGTGTCGAACGCGACGATGCCCGACTCGGCCAGATGATCGCAAAGCTCGTCGAACGCCGATTGCGTCGTGATCAGTCGCCCGGGCATCCGTCAGCCTTTCAATTGCCAGTGAGCCTGCCGCAGTACCGCCTTGGGCATGTCTGCAAGTTTCTCATACCAGACCGACAACAGCGAACCATCCGACAGTTCGACGGTCGACGGATAACCCAAGTCTCCGGAGGTGCCGTCACCGGAGACGTTAATCGGCTCCGACCACGTTCGACCTCCGTCATCGCTCACGCGTGCCTGGTTCCCCAAAGGCTGCCGCCGATGTCCGTAGGTCATCAGCAAACGCCCATCGCGGAGCCGAAGCAGGTGCGATGGTAGCCCCCAGACACCGATCGAGTAGGGGACTGCCCACGTCTCGCCGCCGTCGTCCGAATGAGTTTGCAGCGTTTCACGTTCGTGCTTTGGATTGTGGTTGCGAATCTGCACGATGATGCGACCATCACTCGCCTCGACGGAGTGAAGTTCGTGGTAATTGTTGAAGTCATCGCCGTCTCTTGCAGGAATTTCGACCACAGACCCCCAACTGACTCCGTCATCAGATGATATCGAGACGCCCACCTTGGCAACGTCCTTCCAGAGTTGTTTGCCGGCGTACAGCAAACGGCCATCCGTCAGTTGGATCGGCCCGTGCGGACTGTTGACCGGCACTTCATATCTGTTCGACCAGTTGACTCCTCCGTCAGTCGATCGAATCATCCAGGTTCCCAAGTCAGCCTGTCGCTGATCGGGAGTCAACCGAGCAGCGGCAGCCTCCCATCGCCTGAGTCGATCATTGGGCCACTTCTCGGCCTCCGCTTTCGCATAGACTGATACCCAGGCATCCGAGGTGAACGTGGTCACCAGGATTGTTCCATCTGCGGTCTCCAGAACTCCTGCATCCCGATCGTCACTGGCACCGTCCATCAAGGTGCGAGGCCATGTCCATGACCGACCTTCATCGAATGATTTCATCCAGTCCACACGGCCGAAAGGGCAGACATGTGCTTCTCTACCGCCTGACCAGACTAGCAACAACTCACCGTTGCTTCGCCTCGTCAGGGTCGGCCATCCATGATAGATCTGCGGGTCGACGCTGATGATCTTGGTTTCCATCATGTCGATCGCCGGTGCCTCAGCACTCGCCTGACCGGTGAGGTAAGATCCCGCGGCGAGTGTTGCTGCGGTCCCAAGAAAGGCACGGCGTGTTAAATTCGAGTGAAGACTAACGCGGACTGTTTGTTCGGGCATGAGCGCAAGAGGATTGAGAGAGCACGGGCAAGAGTGCATGATTGTGACGACTTTTGGGCGTTCAAGTCAATCAGGTGCTTCCGAACGGGGGGCCCGTTCATGTCATGGATAAGGGACCGTCGTCAGGTGAAATGCCAAAGCCAAACATGCCTGATCGGCTTCGGCGCGGTCGTTGATTGAATGTGCTGTACGACTGGTCTAGATTGCAAGATATCAAAGCATCGTAAATCGGCAGGACTGACGGGAAAGCTGGTACTTCACTGATGATAATTGATCGGCGTCATTTACATCCTCAACAACTTCCCCATACTCGTGCTGGGCAGGGAAACGTTTTGTGGGTGTTGATCGTGACGGCACTCGTGATTATCGGCCTGTCAGTGGCGCTTCTCAGTCGCGGCAATTCGGTTGTCCCTGCAAAAACACAGACTCTCACTATGTATGCAGCGGCCGGGATGCGAACGGCTGTTGAACAGATCGCCCACGAGTATGAACAAGAGTACGGAACTCACATTGATCTGCAATATGGAGGTTCCAATACTCTGCTGAACCAGTTGCAGGTCAATGAGTTTGAAACCGCAGATCTTTATCTCGCAGCGGATGACTTTTACACCGACAAAGCTGTTGAGTTGGGGCTTGCTGCCGAGGTCCTGCCGATCGGTCATCAGCGGGCCGTGATCGCCGTCCGCAAGGATCAGAAGAAGGAGATTCAGTCACTGGCCGATCTGCTGCGCGACGACGTTACGGTTGCTGTCGCGAATCCTGACCAGGCCGCGATTGGCAAAGCAACCAGACGATTACTGAGAAAGATCGAAGTCGACGGCACGACCCGCTGGAATCAGTTGGAAGCGGCGGTGACTCAACACGGGGTCTTTAAGCCGACAGTGAATGACGTTTCCAATGACATCAAGCTGGGGGCGGTTGACGCGGGCATCGTCTGGGAGACAACGGTCGCCATGCCGTCGAATCGCGACGAGTTGCAGGCGATTCCGGTGCCTGAATTGGAGGGCGAACCGGATCTCATCAGTATCGCCGTGCTCAATTCCTCTCAGCAGCCAACGGCTGCTCTGAAGTTTGCCCGATACCTGACTGCGAGCGACAAAGGACTGCCAGTCTTTGCTGAATTCGGAGCACACCCTGTCGATGGGGACATTTGGGAAGAGCATCCGCAAATGAACTTCTACTGCGGAGCCGTCAATCGGCGGGTTGTTGAAGATGTCGTGACACGGTTTGAGGAACGTGAGGGGGTCGAGATCAACACGATTTATGATGGTTGCGGAATCCTGACCGGGCGAATGAAAACCATTGAAGGACAACAGACTTCACTCGGCTTTCCCGACGTATATATGGCCTGCGACGTGTACTACCTGGACAATGTCCGTGAATGGTTTCAGGAAGCGGCGAACGTTTCCGATGTCGAGATTGTGATTGCAGTGCCAAAAGGGAGCGACGTTGTCCGATCTCCCGATGATCTCATTAAACCCGGAGTGCGAGTCGCGATTGGTCAACCGGAACAATGTACGATCGGTGCGCTCACTCGCCGTATGCTGGATGAGGAAGGACTCTACGACCAGTTGATCGAAAAACAATCACAACCGGGTGAAGTCGTAGTGGAGAAGTCTTCGTCTGCCTTGTTGGTCCCCGATGTCGTGACCGGTCATGTCGATGCGGCTGTCGCCTACATTACCGATGTACTGGCAAATGAGGATCGTGTTGACATCGTTCATTTCACGTCACCACTCAATCGCGCGGTGCAACCATTCAGCATCGCCAAATCGAGTGAGCACAAGTATCTGGCGAGACGGTTATTCCGCCAGATCGTGAATTCTCCGGATGCCTTCAAATCGGCGGGCTTCAATTATCGTGAGCAGGAAGACTCTTCGATCGAGACCACGGAAAGCAACCTCCCGTGACGAGTGCACAGAGCATGGGAAGTATCGATCAGCGTGAATATGGGCGCCGTCGCAGTCCGGAATCACTCCGTCTTTCAAACACCATATTTTACGCAGCTCTGTCGATTATCGGCGGCACATACGTCCTGTTGATTATTGCGATGCTCCTTGCCGATGCGACCTTCATGGTCGATGAGACGCTCCACTCAGTTGCCCAGTCGCCGACGCCGTGGCAGGCCGCACTGCGAGAGAATCCTGTTTCAACAGCTTTGGCTGACCCCAAAATCCGCTATTCGATCTGGCTGAGTCTAATCTCGTGCACCTTGGCAGCGGTCATCTCTCTGGTCGTGGCTGTCCCGATGGGATATCTGCTGTCACGCCATCAGTTCCCCGGTAAACGCCTCCTTGATGCGGTCCTCGACATCCCGATTGTGCTCCCGCCTTTGGTGGTGGGATTGAGTCTGTTGATTCTGTTTCAGTTCCCTCCTTTTGCATGGGTCAATCGTACCATCGTTTATCAGGTCCCTGCGGTTGTGATCGCTCAGTTCTCGGTCGCCTGTGCATTCGCCGTTCGCACGATGAAGTCGACCTTCGATCATATTGACCCCCGTTGTGAGCAGGTCGCTGTGACTCTCGGATGCAGTCGCGCTCAGGCCTTTGGACGAGTCGTCCTCCCGGAAGCCTCGCGAGGGATGATGACGGCGTTTACACTCGCGTGGGCCAGAGCGCTGGGCGAGTTCGGCCCCTTGCTGATCTTCGCCGGGGCGACTCGCATGAAAACGGAAGTTCTATCGACATCCGTTTTCCTCGAAATGAACGTCGGTAACATCGAAGGAGCGGTCGCAGTCTCGCTGATCATGGTCACTGCGGCGATCCTGGTTCTCGTCATTACCCGAGTCTGGGGCGTACGTGATGTCACGTTATAAATCCGATCTCGCTGCCTCATGATTGTCGTCGAAAACATCTCGGTCAGCGCGGGTGAGTTTGTGCTCAGCAACATCTCGCTGAAAGTTTCCGCTGGAAAATACGGCGTTTTGATGGGCAAGACGGGGTCAGGCAAAACCACGATTCTCGAATCGATCCTGGGCTTGCGTGATGTCACTTCCGGACACATTCGCCTTGCTGGCGAGGAGGTGACGGACCTCAACCCTGCGGTCCGGGGGATCGGGTATGTTCCGCAGGATGGAGCACTTTTCGCTCACATGAGCGTGCGGGATCATCTCGCGTTCGCCCTATATGTTCGACACGTCGATCGCAAAACCATCGATGAGCGAGTCCACGAACTGTCGGAGATGCTGCACATCACTTCACTGTTGGACCGGACTCCGCGAGGATTGAGTGGCGGTGAAAAACAGCGAGTTGCCCTCGGCCGCGCGCTGTCGTTTCAACCTCGTGTCCTCTGTCTCGACGAACCGCTGAGCGCACTCGATACCGAAACGCGGGAGAGGATGTGCGAATTGCTCAGTGATGTCAGAAAACTCACCGGAGTGACAACACTCCATGTGACGCATAATTTCGATGAAGCTGACCGCCTTGCTGACTGTGTGTTCCAGTTGATCAACGGTAAAATTGAGACGTCAACAACTCCATAAACGAGTCTCATGCAATTGACTATTCGATACGAAACGCTTCTCAAGCGAGCCGCGGGTGTTGCTGTTCAGACATTTGAGGTTGCTGATCCCTGCGATGTGCGTGAAGTCGTGAGGCAATTGGCTCAACATGCCAGCGACTCGGTCCGCCTGATGTTGGTCGATGGGTCCGGTCGGTTACAGCCGTCCTTGTTGCTGTTTGTGAACGATCAACAGATCGTCGGTGACTGTCCACACACCATCTCGGAGGGAGACGAGGTCACGTTGATGACTCCTATCTCCGGC
>JAGQQG010000071.1:15032-31879 GCA_020426325.1 Planctomycetaceae bacterium
GAGATTCGAAAACTTCTCCCGACAGATTAAATGATCCATGGTGAAACGACTCCCCCTCATTGATGAAGAACGAGCTGTTTACGAATGGCAGATCTGGGTCGACGACTTTCGAGAAGAGGGTCAGGAGAAGCTGAAAGGGGCATCTATTCTGATTTCACGTGTGGGAGGGCTCGGCAGCGTTGTTGCCTATGAACTGGCTGCAGCGGGTGTCGGCAAGCTCGTGCTGGCACACGCGGGAAACGTGAAGCCGAGCGACCTCAATCGTCAGCTGCTGATGACTCACGACTGGCTGGGAAAACCCCGTGTTGATTCTGCGACGCGGCGTCTCCGGGATTTGAACCCACGTCTTGAGATCCTTGCCATTGGAGAGAATGTTTCAGAAGGGAACGCTGAATCGCTCGTCGAGCAGGTCGACCTCATCGTGGACTGTGCACCCTTGTTTGAGGAACGATTCGCAATGAATCGACAGGCAGTCCTGCAACAGAAACCACTTGTTGAATGTGCGATGTTTGACTTGGAAGCAAGCATCACGACAATCCTACCAGGCAGGACCCCCTGCCTCGCTTGCCTGACGCCTGAGAAGCCCGCGGCTTGGACGCGCGAATTCCCTGTTTTTGGAGCCGTCTCCGGCACAGTCGGATGCATGGCAGCGATGGAGGCCGTCAAAGTGCTCGCGGACTTCGGTCAACCTCTCGCTGGCCGGATGCTCACATTCGATCTGCGGGACATGACGTTCTCCACACGCAGAGTCGCCCGAAATCCCGATTGCCCGATCTGTCACGGACTGAAGCCCAACGGCTAATCTCTCACCCGACCACTTCGATTGTGGGCCTTCTCAGGCAGCTTTGTGGAGCGAAGTTTCAGATGATCTGCCGGTGAGTTGTTCGTAAAGCGAGATCGTCTGATCGAGTGTGTCACTGAGCCGGAATTGATCGAACTCAGGAACTGGAACTCGGTCTGTCTGGAGGAAGGTCGATGCTTTCTCTCTCAGGGCGCCGGCATCTCGCAGGGGTACGGCCCCCTGTGGGAACACATTTCGGAGAATCTCGCCAACTCCTCCATGGTCATAACCGATCACGGGGACTCCCATCGCGAGCGGCTCAAGTGTGGTGCGACCGAATGACTCGGGTTTGGTTGACAAAGACAGCACGATTGACGAGACCGCATAGATCTCACGGATATCCGAGCGATGCCCCAGGAAGGTAATGTCGTCCGTCAGCTGCAGTTGCCGTACCGACTGCCTGACTGCATCAGCATACGATTTTCGTCTCGGGTCCTCGTCACCCACAATCAGTCCGTGAATCTGATGCCCCTCGGACTTGAGCGCAGAGATGAGATCGAGAAAGTCAAAATGCCCCTTCAATCGGGTGATGCGCCCCGCGAGCGTCAGTAGTCGTTTGCCGGATAAGCTTGGATGGTCAGCATTCCATTTCGCGAGCCACTCGTGGGAAGGAGAACATGCGTAAGGAAACTCCTGCGGATCGATTCCCCGCGGGATCAGGCAAATCGATTGTGGAGAGACTCCCGGATAGTTTTCGAGGACATAATTGCGGATCGTTTCAGAGACGGCAATCACCCGTTCCCCATACGTCATGATGCGGCTGAACCGGTTCACGGAATAGAGCCCATGCACCGTCGTCACAAAACGGGGTCGCTGCTGTTTCGGAAGCGACTTCCAGGCAAGCCAGCCAATCCAGGCGGGGATTCGAGAACGTACATGAAGCACATCAACTCGATACTCACAGATCAGCTTCCGCAGCTTCGGAATGCGCGCAAGTGTGAGCGGCGATTTACGATCGATGTGGCTGATAATGTGCTCGCTCCCGCCCGCAAGTAGCCTTTCAACCAGACGTCCGCCTGCAGAAACAACGATCGAACGATGACCACTACGAACAAGTTCGTCGGCGACTTCCAAGGTCCCCCGCTCGACCCCCCCACTCTCCAGAGAAGGAACAAGTTGCATGACGGAGATTGGTTTGCGATTCATGCTGAGTTGATTGGGATGAAACACAGATGACAAGAAGGGTGACGACAAAGACTCATTCAGGCAGCATCAAGAAATCGTTTACAGACGATCTCCGCACAACGATCTGCTTCCTGAAGTACGCAGGGTTCTCGATGTGTGAACTGATGAATTTTCCATTGCTCAAACGGGATGACGTATCCTGACTCCGCCAGACGATCGATGCCTCGAACAATGCGACCCATGCGACGTCTGGGCACGTGCAGCAGTCCGACATCCGCATTGGCAGACAATGCCTCATAAACCATCGAGACACTGTCTTCACTGACGAACACGGTTTTTGACGCTGTGAGTCGCTCAACAACCCAGCCTGGAGGCGTCTCGCTGGCAGGCACGATCTCAAGATTCAGGATCGGAGATTTCAACAACTCAGAAATGAACGACGTCGGAGTTCTGCGAGAGGTTGTGAGCGTCCAGCAATGATCCGTCATGGAACTGACGATCTCCCGGACTTGAACACACATGGCCTGATCGTCCCATCCATGATGCTTGGACGGTCCCCCGATCAGCAGGAGCCCCCGAGAATCCTTGTTAGCCCCATTTGCGCGGACCGAATTCAGAACTCCATATGTCGTGATAATGTTGTTAGCAAGCGGCTCCGTCGAATTTTCATCGAAGTCGTGCTGAGGAACCACGCACAAATCGAACCAGTGTGTAGGCAAGGTCGGCTTCATCAACAGCACAATTCGCCCACCGAGCGCACGACGAACTGCCAACGCTGCTGCGTGCGTCCTATGTCCAGCCGCGATGATCAACTGTGGCGACTGCAATGAGTTTCCAGGACTGGGATGACCAGTGAAGAGTTCACGCCAGCCCTGCCATCGCGACGGGACATCGAGCCATTGGATGATCAACGGCTGGCAACGTTCGATCGCTGTGACCAGTCCCTGCACCTGGCTCTTGTGTCCCGGCTTGCCGTCAGTCAGGCACAAGACCACCGAGGATGAGCGCGGATCAGGATCGTGACTCAAATGTTCTGTGAAAAGGCTCATGCTGCCTGACGATGTGAGCGGGCTTCGTACAACTTCTGGTACTGCGGGCAAGTCGCCAGGAGTTTCTCATGAGAACCGGTCGCAATCACCTGGCCATCGTCCATCACAACAATGCGTGTCACGATGCCGAGCAGGCTGTTTGACAGCATGTGGGTCACCATCAGGACTGTCCGGCCGACAACGAAGTCCTTTAAAGCCGAATGAATGAGTGTCTCGCTTTGTGCATCGATGGCGGATGTCGCCTCGTCCAGAATCAAGAGTGCCGGATCACGCAGAATGGCTCGAGCCAGCGCGATGCGCTGCCGCTGACCTCCGGAAAGTTCCCCGCCTCGCTCGCCGACGGATGTGGCGAACCTCTCCGGCAACTCGTTCACAAACGAAGTGACGTGTGCTTTTTCAGCTGCGAGTTCGACCTCCTGTGGCGTGGCATCCGGTTTTCCGTAGCGGATGTTCTCGAAGATCGTGTCATCGAACAGAATGGTCTCCTGAGTTACCAGACCGATCTGACCCCGCAGGTCTTTCAGAGTTGCCTGCTTGATAGGGACACCATCGATTCGGACTTCGCCGCGGTCCGGATCAAAAAAGCGAGGCATGAGATTGATCAGCGTGGACTTACCACAACCGTTCTCTCCCACAATCGCGACGACCTCTCCGGCTGCGATCTTGAGATTCACATCGTCCAGAGCAGTTTTCCTTGCGGGGACCAGTTCACGATTGGGGTACTTATAGGTGATGTGATCGAACTCAATTGCCCTTGAAAGCCGAGGCAGCGGAGTGGCAACATCCGGGTCACGGATGTCTGTCTTTCGGTCCATAAGTTCTAGCACACGGTCCATGGCGGCTGTGGAAGTCTTTAGTTTCGAATAGATGGACGACATCTTCCGACACGGGTCGAGGATGCCCGCAAGAAGGGCGTACAGAAGACAGAGCTGACTCACGTCCATGGGATTGCTGGCGAGACGGATTTCCCAAATCTCCGTCTTTCCACGGAGCACGAGGTATGCGCCAGGTAACATGGCTACAATGACTGCCAGCAAACCGAGAAGTTCTGTCGTCGGTTTGGTCAGAGCGTCGATCTGCACAACCCTCATGGCCTTTCGGTAGAACGTTTTGTTCTCCTGATGAAACTGTCTACGGTGCCTGGGTGCGCCACCGAATGCGATGACCACTTTGATTCCCACGAAAGTTTCTTCAAGTACCTTGTAGATGCGGGACATACTCTCCAGCATCCGACGACTCGCCCGCTTGAGCATTTTGCCATACTGGTAGAAAACCCAACCCAGAATGGGAACAAACAACATCGAAAGCAGCGTCAATCGCCAGTTGACCATCATGGCCAACACAATACAGATGAGGGCTTTGAGAGGCTCTCTCACCAGCCGTCCGCCGAGCAGTCCCAGACCGAATGACATCTGTTGTATGTCGTTCGTGAAACGAGACATCAAATCAGCCGTACCATCGGCTGACAGGGACTGATAGTCGAGCATCAGGACCCGTCGAAAGCATTGCTTGCGAATTGACATCACAACCAGTTCGACGACACTACCCACCAGAACATCTTGAATAAAGATGAACAGACCTTTAACAGCTGTTGCAACCAAGAAGAGAACAAGTATCCAGGTGAATGCCTGGAACTGATTCGTCGGCACCCAGGGCATTACGTGAAGCTGTACCCAGGTCATGGTGTAATGGTTCCAGCGTGCATCACTCAGCCTCGCTTCGCGCGAAGCCCGACTTTGCAACTGCTCCACCAATGCTTTCTCTCCTGCCTGCCCCTGGTTCTTGAGGTCGGCAATATTATTCTCAACCTCTTCCAGTGAGCCTTCGATCGCAACAATCTCGGCCGCGTACGAATCGATGGAGTTCTTGACCGATTCGTGCAAGCTCTCTTCCTCAAAGAGTACTTTGACGATCGGCAGGACGGCTGTCAGATTCCCCCCCCAGAGGACGGCAACAAATAGACCGAACACCACAGAGAGCGCAAAACGACGCCGGTGAGGCCACAGAAAGGGAATCAGACGAGCGAGGCTTTGCACGGATCCATCCCAGCCAGAAAACAGAAGTGGTAACGCAATCCCTCCTGGATGGCGTCATGAGCACGGATTAAACCGGGAAATCCAGAATGTGTCCAGACGGATTGAATGTTGCTCCGAACTCAATGCGACGACATCTCACTTTCGACGTCGCGAAGTCCGATAGCCGTACTCGATCGCAAACCACTCTGCAAAACGCTCGCGATCCTGCGAGTTGGTATTGCGAACGTCGTTCACATGACCAATTTCATGAATCAGAATGTTGTTGAGATAGAAGTCTTTCAGTGCAGGAAGCGTCCAATGCAATTCCCAACGATGCCCGTCCTGAATCCATGTTCCACCGTACATTCGCGCCTCAGTTACCTGCGCAGGCAGCGGAGACCGCGTGTAAGTCTCGATTAATGAGTCTTCAATCGGGTAAAGATAGACTGTGGATCCCCACTGCAATCCGTAAAGCGGCATCAAAGCCCGTTTTCTCGTCATGCGGCTGAGTTGCACCACTTCCAACGGCTGACGAAACCGCTCCGGCAACTGCTCGATTCTTGCCGCAACCTCCTGTGCAGTCACAGGATGCATGTACCCTTGCCCTGCAGATTCCGTAATGATGTCGATGTGCACACGACCTTCTGGCTCATGCCATCGTTCTGGCGGGCAAAACGGTTGGGAGTCACGCTCTCCCGCTAAGCGATGCCTGGGACGGACGATGCCGCCTCGACGCCTTGCCGCCCTTGGAGGACTGGCTGGTTTGCGAGGTTTGCGGTGTTGTCGTGGGTGAAGTTTTCGAGACATCAGGAACGGCTCACTTGGGGAAACGACCGGCTGATATGCGGTGTAATTCTCCATTTAATGGCCGGGGCTCTTCCCCGACTGCCGTCCGTGACACTCCTTCTCAAAAAGACTCGTTGAGGCGACGACCCTGTCGCCCCATCATACGAAGGACTACCGGGAGAAGGCAAGAAGATTCCTGTAAACACCTTTGCAGCATAGCCTTACGACTCGCTGCCCAGACGTTTTCTTGTCGGCCGACGCGGCGTTATATGCGTAAACAATCGAGCAGGGGCGTTCGACAGTCCGCGTTTCAGCTGACGGAATTTGATCTTTCTATCGAACAGCGATTGGATTGCCAGGTGATCCTGTCGCTCCCTTGAGACGCAGCGGAGCGAAGATGAATGCAAATTCGTGGACCTCAGCCGACGCCAGTTCCTCCAGATCAAGGTTTTCCAGGAAGTAGATGCCGTTTCGGGTAATCATTTGTTGATGCACCTCGATCGGGCGCTCGCCGTTGGGGGGCGGGTCGACTTCGATTCCCCAGTTGTCAGCTCCGACGATGGCTACGTTCTGCTCGATGAGCCATCTTGCTGCTTCGAGTCCGATGCCCGGCTCGCCCGAGTTGTACGTCTCGTTGTCCTTGATCCACAACTTGCTGTGCCCCGTGCGCAGAAGCACCACATCGCCCGGAGTGATCGTCGACTGCTGACGGTCTAGCGCTCCTTCAAGATCATCGAGTGTGATCTCATAACCCACCGGCAGTCGATCGGCATTGCGATAGGCCACAACGTCGATAAGCACACCCCGTGTAAAGAACGGACCGGCGTTTTCGATACCCAGCTTCGTAAGACCGTAAGCGTCTTCGATCTCTACCGACTTCAAACCGTTGTACCACGTGTCGCCATCTGGCAGTCGCACGCCGACGTGTCCGAGTCCATCGAACTGGGTTCCCATCTGGCCGATCTCGCCGACGAAGAACTCATCACGCCCGACCTGCTGGTTGCTTCCACGCGGTGGTTTACGAAACGCAGGAATGGTGAGCCGATACGTGCGGAAGGGAAACGTCGGCATGTCCCTTTCGTAGACTCGGCCCAACTGAAAGACGCGGCCTTCGGTGATCAACTTGTTCGCCTGAAGCACCTTCTCCGGCGACATCAGATTGGCAGCACCTCGCTGATCGTCGGCTCCCCACTTCGAGGGCCACCAACGCGGACCGATCGGCGTCTCCTGAGCAGCTGCGCTATCACCACCTTCCTGCGCTGCCTTCTCTGCAGAAAGCACTTTGGAATTTGGCTGCTCAGCCGGTTGACCGAGAAACATTGCCAGGACCATGACGAGTGCAACGAATGCCA
Organism: Planctomycetaceae bacterium; assembly: GCA_020426325.1. Taxonomy (GTDB): domain Bacteria; phylum Planctomycetota; class Planctomycetia; order Planctomycetales; family Planctomycetaceae; genus JAHBXU01. Next base: position 22,201 of record JAGQQG010000071.1, read on the forward strand.
AGCGAGCGCGTTGTGTTCTCATGATGTCGTCTCCAGGAATTCAGGGAGGAAAATGACTGTCTCACCAGCTTCTTGATTTAGCCTCTCGACGATCGCGGTCATTTCGTTCCAGACCGACTCAGGGATCTCGATTCCTTCTCGAGTTCGCTGCTGCCGCTGCTCGTGTTCGAACTCTCCAGGAATGAGAATTCGATCAAATCCTGCAGCTGGTCGTGACGATTTGACATAATCCGACATGTCGGACATCTGGAGGATGAACTTGGCGAGGGGAGAGAAACGGTCGATCTGCAGGGCCATCATGAACAACCCCGTGCGATGCATCGGATCGAACTCGCCCGCACGCGGACAGCCGGCTTGTGAGAGGGCGCCGGCGAAGGCATCGACAATAAACGCCAGGCCATACCCTTTGTGTCCCGCCTGTCCGCCGAAGGGAAGTAGTGCTCCCGGAGGTGATCCATAGAGTTGGTGCGGGTCTCGGGTCGGTTGGCCTGTCGCGTCGACAAGCCATCCCTCGGGAACGAGCTGCCCGCGTTGCACATAGTCCCTGACTTTTCCTTCCGGTGCGATGCTCGTGCTCATGTCGAGCACAATCGGGAACGGCTTCCCGGAGGGAAGGCCGATCGCGAGTGGATTCGTCGAGAGGCGCGGCTCGCAGCCTCCAAAAGGGGCGACCCACTGTCCGCTCCCGCCGCCGTTGGCCATCGCGATCCCGATCATGCCCGACGCGGCGGCCATCTCAACGTAGGTCCCCAGACGCCCGGAATGATTCGCATGACGAATCGTCACCGCAGCTATCCCCGCATGACTCGCTTTGTCGATGGCAAGTTGCATGGCGTTGTGACAAGCAACTTGCCCGAACGCTCTTTGGGCATCGATGACAGCTCCAGTGTCCCATTCGTCGAGAACACGTTCCTCATCTTGCGGGTCGATCTTTCCGGAATCGATCTCTTTGACATACTGCAGGACGCGCATCACACCATGTGAATCGTGACCGGCGAGGTTGGCATCGACCAGATGACGCGCCACGACTTTCGCTGCGTCGCCTTCTGTTCCGAAAGCACGACAAACGTCGGCAATCAGAACTGTGAGTCGTGCGTGATCGAACTTCGGCATCCGGTTATGTCTTTCCTATGAATTGAATGAGGATGGCCCCCACGACACAGGCAACGAGCACCAGCACCGAGAAGACGAGCAGCACGGCTGTGAACCCTCCCATGCGAACGCGCTTGTCGGTCCGAAACGCCAACCAACAGATGACGATCATCAGCATGGGCGTTCCAAACAACCCCGAGACGTATTGCCCGAAGATCACGAGTTGTTCCGGAGAGTTCCCTGCAAATATAGTGATCGCCAGGAACGCCGTGAGGTACACCATCTGCACGCCACGGATGCAGGCACGCGAAGCCCGATGATCGCCAACTGACAACCACCCCAGGCTGACAAACATGTCTCGCCACATACGAGCAAAGGCAGCCGTGCCGACGATGAGCGTCGAGAGCAACGTGCACAGTGCCCCCACGAGAAACACGTTTTTCGACCAGGCCCCGTAGGTGTTGGTGTACATACCTGACAGCCGGTCGACGATCTCATCTCCGCCGATCTGTTGATCCGTCCCGTAAAACACAGCCGCGCCGATCAGAAAGTATCCCAGCGTCGTCACCGTCGCCAGAGCGGTGCACACGAAGACGTCGACTTGCAGCACGCGAATCCAGCCCCATGTGCGTTTCACCCACCCCTCATCTTCCGGTGAGCCGACATGCTGACCGTAACCTTTCTCCAGTATCCAATAGGGGTACATGAACAGCTCATTCCCCGTCGCCCCCAGTGCTCCCATGAGGCTGACAACCGCAATGGCAGCCAGCTTGATGTCATGCTCGCCGAAGGAGAAGGTCAACCCGGACAAAACCTGCTCACTGCTGATGCGATACTCGGTCCCCTGGATCAGCCCCAGGCCCACGACGACGCTCAGGCTGAACACACCCACCAGTGCGGTGATGACTTTTTCGATGCTGACATAAGTCCCCTGCCAAAGCAGCGCGGCTGTTCCGAAAGAGACGACGATTGTCCACAAATCGACCGAGAGTCCTTCCGTACTCGCCAATGGCACAAACGAGTGCAGCAGCCCGCCTGTCGCACGCAGGATGCCCGCGAGACTTGCAGCCGTCAGTACGGAACCCAACACAAACACCGGTCCGATCCACGAGGTCCCGCGCCACTTCCAACCCGGCAGTGCATTGAAGGACTCGAACGGTGTCCGATTGTGCACAAGGGCATGCCGACCAATCTCGATCTGCAGGAAGCATTTGATCACACAGGAAATGATGACGGCCCACAACAGCACGAATCCAAAGCGGGCCGCCTGGACCGGCGTGTTGATCAGCTCACCCGATCCTATCACCGAACCGGTGACGACGATCCCCGGACCGATCGCAGCGAGCATCGGTCCCAGACCGCGAGGAGGCAAGCGGAACGACTCCGCCTCATCGGGGGAAGCCGAACTCTTCACGTCTGAGGGCGCTTCAGGCATGATGAACCGTCACAAGTCAGATGTTGCGTTAATTGTTAGCGGATGCCATGTTCTGCGACGGTGCGAGATTTGTTTGCCGGCAAATCGATCGGAGTTGCTGTTCCGATGAGATCGCTGCCGTCTGCAACAGAATGGCATCTGTCGCGTAAGAGATGAACCGCATTCCACGTGAAACCCAGTGCTCCAACACGTTCATCTCAGGCGAAATGATTCCCGGCGCAACGCCGTTTGCATTGGCCGTCTCGATAATGCGGTCGACAGCTGCAACGACGTCCGGATGGTCGATCTGGCCGGGGTAGCCCATGTCGATCGTGAGATCCATGTATCCCAGACACGCGACATCCACGCCTTCAATTGAGAGCATCTCGTCAAGGTGTGACATCGCCTCGACTCGCTCGATCTGGATCACAAGGAGCGTCTCCTCGTTCGCGGCCTTCATGAACGTTTCCAACCCGACTGCCTGTCCATCTGTTTGAGCAGCCGTGCAGGCGAAACCCCGAATGCCGTGCGGCGGGTATCGCATCCAGCTGACAAGTTCCCTTACCGTTTGCGGCGTGTTGACTCGCGGCACGATGATGCCCTGCGCCCCTGCATCAAGCACGCGACAGACGAAGGCATACTCGGCCTGCGGCACGCGGACGATGGGGACGATCTGCTCCTGACGAGCCGCACGGATCAAAGCCGCCACGGTCTCCAGGTTGAAGGGCGTATGCTCCATATCGATGAACACGAAATCGAGCCCGGCAGCAGCATAAATGTTCGGGACCTCGGAACTGGGCAACCGCGAGACCTCGCTGCCGATCACGTGGCCTCCTGATTTGAGGACCTCTTTGACGAAATTGGTTTTCATCGGAACTCGATCTTCTATATTGGCTGTCTCGTTAGGGCGAACTCAAAGCGCTGAACATGACGGTTAGAAAGGTTATGCAAACAGTCCCTCAACCGGTGTGCCGTGACTGGCTCTGATGATGCGTCCGGATTGATCGGGCCACGCGGAATGTGATGGAACTCCCAGCAGGTGCAGGATCGTCTGCGCGAGATCCGGTGGCGTGATCGGATCGGAGAGCACTTCGGCCGCATGGCGATCAGACGCTCCGTAGATGGTTCCCCCCGAAATGCCGACTCCGGCCAGCAGGATTGATTGAACCTGCGGCCAGTGATCGCGCCCCGCATCGGCGTTGATGCGGGGCGATCGTCCGAACTCGCTCATCACGACCACAAGTGTGTCATCGAGCATCCCCCGCTCGGACAGGTCGGCGATCATGGCAGCGAGCGCTCGATCCGTCGGGGCAGCCAGTCGTTCGCGAAGATGATGGTAAATTCGGCCATGCGAGTCGAACTCTCCGCCGCCGGGGCCCGGGGGTTCGGGGTCGATCCAATACACGGTGACGAGGGGAACATTGGCTTCAAGGAACCGCCGGGCCAACAGTAATCCCTGACCGAACAGATGTCGCCCGTACGCATCGCGTGTCCGCTCGCTCTCGCGATGAAGGTCAGTCGCCTGCGCAACGTTTCGGGAACGCAACAGTTGATAGGCCTGTTCATAAGTGACATCGAGGTTGTCCCACTCGGCCAGCTGGTCGGTTTTTGCGAACTGCTGATCAAATTGAGCGAGCAAAGAACGGCGGTCCTCGAGTCGCCGGTCTCCCATGTGTTGCGGCAGGTCGATCGTCGGCATGGTGAAGGTGGCCGTCTGCTTGTCGCCGTGAACGACAAACGGGTCGTAACGCCTGCCGAGAAAGCCCGCATTCTGCCCTGACCAGATGCCTGTGACGGGCGGAGCGCGGAACAGCGTGGGGAGCGTCACGAACGGCGGGACATGGTTGCTCCAGCCTTTCGATCGAGCGTAGATCGCTCCCAGATGGGGATGGTCTTCCGGGAGCGCCTGCGTCTGGTCGACGTTCGGCGTGCGATGCACGGTGCCGGTCAGCATCGTGTAGACGCCTGTGGTATGAACGGAGCACGGATGAGTGACGGAGCGGACGATCTTGAACTTGTCCATCTGCTGCGCCATGCGAGGCAGCAGTTCACCGATCTGAATGCCTGCGACGTTGGTCGGGATCGGACGGAGCTCACCACGGATCTCAGCGGGAGCTTCGGGCTTCATGTCCCAGAAGTCGAGTTGCGACGGTCCGCCATTGAGGAAGACGAGCAGACACCGCTTGGCCCGGCCGAAACTCGGCATCGCATCGAACGGATCGGAAGCAACTTCTGTGTCCGCCCGCAACAACTGCGGTAACGACAGTCCCATGCCCCCCAACGCACCTAGACGCAGGAGCGTGCGACGGCTCATTGCGAGCCGAGCGTTTTGCTTCGGCTCGATCTTCGGGTTGCTAGACGGATTTGACATGTGAATTGCCCTCTTCATTCGGAGGTGACGTTCACGATCACGCGACCTCGGGCTTCTCCATTGCGAACCAGTGACATGGCTTCGTTAATCTCATCGAGTGCAAACGACGCTGCAATGTGCGGCTTGATGATCCCGACCGCGAGCATCTCCAGTGCGTCGATCGCATCCTGACGCCCGCCGTTACGGGAGCCGATGATCTCCAGTTCCCGTTGTGCGATTTGAATCGTATCAATCTCAGGATACTCGTCTTCCTCGCCAATAACGATGATACGTCCGCCGCGACAGGCATAGTCGGCAGCCGCTCGCATCGTTCCCGCACGGCCGACCATCTCGAAGATGCAGTCGGCTCCGTCCTTCCCGGCTCCGGCAAACTCGCGAATGCAACCAGCCGTGTTGGCGTCTTCGACTGACAATGCCAATTCCGCTCCTGCTTGCTCTGCGAGTCGCAGGCTGTCAGGCGATCGGCTGACGGCGATCGTGCGTACGCCGGCCTGCCGAAGGAGTTGAATAAGCATCAGCCCGATCCCTCCCGCTCCAAGCACGACAGCCGACTGTCCTAACTGCAAGCCGGACTTACGATAAGCGTGCACGGCGGTGATGACCGCACAACTCGTCAGACCGCCCACGTCGAAGGGGACATTCTCCGGCAGTCGGAGAAGATTCTCCGCTGGGGCTTTGAAGAACTCTGCGAATCCGCCGGGCAGTGTGACGCCGATGATGCCCTGCAGATGCGTTGCCTGTGCGTGCTGCCCCGCGCGGGTGAACCGACAGTCGCCCCCGCTGATAAACAAGTGAGGCACGACGCGTTGACCGATCGTATAGCCAGTCACATCACGACCCACGTCGGCGATCACGCCAGCCGGCTCATGGCCAGGGATATGCGGCAGATTGGGCACGTACGCCAACCCATCCTGAATGTGCAGATCGGTTCGGCAGATGCCACAAGTGCGCGTAGCGACGAGCACTTCATCCGGACCGATCACGGGATCGGGCACATCCTCGACCGTAAACGGCTGTCCGATCGATTTGAGCACGGCCGCTTTCATAACGAGGCGATCCCCAATGCTGATTCGACGTCTCGAATTCGCTGCACACTCCGCCGCGCACAATCCTCAAGGAGCGGATTGTTATACACGTCACAGGTCAGTGTGCCTTTGTAGTTCGTTGACTGAAAGGCCGATATAATTCCCTCCAGATCAAGATCGCCATCGCCGAGGGCAAGGTGCAGAGCGTATGTCTGGCGATCGCCGTCGGAGAAGTGAATGTGCTGAATGCGGCTGCCCAGCCCCGCGATCGACTGCACATAGGTCTCACGCTGACCAACCCCATAGTGGCAGCAGTCGTAGAGCAGGCCTACTGACTTCGCCGGCAAACCTTCGGAAAGTCGATCAATGAATTCGATGGCCCACGAGTTTTGCATGCTGTACGTATCCGGGTGAGGTTCGAACACGAGTTGCAGTCCACGTTCAACACACTGCTCAGCCACTCGCCAGAACAGGTCGAAGTTGACCGACAGACAGTCACTCGGACTCCGATCGCCGTTGACATGCATCCAGGGATCATGACTGATGATCATGCCGAGATCGAGATCGCACGCCCATTTGATGGCACGGTAGAAGTCGGCCAGAGTTTCCTCAAAGGCCGTGTATGGCTCGACCTCAACCCAGCAGTCGAAGCCGTACAGACTCATCCCCGACTCAGCTGCCCACTCTGCAAAACGGCGTCGCGTCCCTTCGGTTGTCAGCTTTTCGTAGAAGTGAGGTCGTGAGAGTTCCAACGCATCAAAACCGGTCTCCCGCACGAGACGACAGATCGTCTCGATACTCGGATACTCGCGGAAGCTGACAGCGTTGATGCAGGTCACGATGCGGGCTTCCCTTCCGGCCAGATGATGGCTCGTGCCTCGTCCGGGCTGGCGACCTCCCGTCCCAGTTCGCGGGAGATTCTGGCAATCTTCTCGACCAACTGGGCGTTGCTGGTTGCATACTCCCCCGGAGAGAGGAACGGATTGTCCTCCATGCCAACTCGCACGTGACCCCCGAGGATGATGGCCGTTGTGAGGATACGCCACTGCAGTTCGGGGTCCATCACGCTTGTGTTGTAGAGGAACCCATCCGGCAGATGATGATGGTTGTAGAGCATGGCCTCGACGGTCGGCGGCGTATAACTCCCGCCACGCCAGCCGAGGAAGAACGTGATCCACACCGGTGCCTTGAGCAATCCCTTCTTGAACATCCGCTCGGCATTCCAGACGCCGCCGTAATGGAAGCACTCCGCTTCGATTGTGACTCCCAGTTCGTCGGTGACGCGGCAGTACTCTTCCAGTTCCGGACGATTGTGCAGACCGTACAGTTCAACCGGCTCGCAACCCGGCTCGTAATCGAAGCACTCGTCATGCGGATTGAAACAAGTCGAGATCATGTCGGGCTGCTGGTCTTTCATCAGCTCCTTCCGCTGTGGAAAGCGACCATTCGCGATGCCGTACTGAATGATCGGCTTCGTCGAGCCACATCCCTGCATGATGTCATCACGGAATCGACCCCATCCGGGGATGTCGAGATCGGACAGTCGCGTGCCGTCGTCCTGAATCGTCTCGTCGATTGTGTAAGGACCGTGCAGATGACAGATGCTCGCACCGGCATTCACCGAGCGGACGTACTCTTTTGCAACTTCCCCGTAACCCTTGGGAGTGGGATTATGTGGATTGCTGGGGTAGGCCATCGTCGAATCGCACGTGACCGTGATGATCAGTTTGTCCATTGAGGGTCTTTCAACATTCAGTCAGCTAAACGGGGATACGCTTCATCCGCTTGGAGTGAGAAATCTCTCTTCTCATAGATCCGGCAACCAGTTTCCAAATCCTGCCTTCTGCATTTGCAACCGCATCGACTCCAGGCAGTGCTGGCGCATGGCGTCTTCTGCAACCGCCGGGTCACGACTTTGCAACGCCTTGACAAGGACGACGTGTTGTCCAGCCGGTCGATTCACATGATGCGCGATCTCGCTTCCACGAGCCAGGAGTCGCACAAGCTGATTCGACCGCAGCGCCTGCACGAGACTCGGAGCTTTCGCCAACTCTGCGATTTGAAGATGAAATCGCGAGTCCAATTCGGAAACCTGCTCAGGGCTACTGTGACTATCGATGGCTTCATCAAGTGACTCAGCCAGTCGGAATAACTCGGTCAGCTGACTCTCCGAGGCACGAACGGCGCACTGCCGCGCGGCCTCACACTCCAGAGCCGTTCGCAAGACGTGCTGACTATGGAGGCTCTCCGCATCAAGTTGCCGCACGCGCGTTCCCCACCCTGGCTCCAACTCGACCAGACCGTCACGAGAGAGTTCCCGGAGCGCCTCCCCGACCGGAGCCATGCTCATCCCGAGCGAGTTGGCCATGCCCCGAAGTGACAACCGCTCGCCCGGTTGTAGCTTTCCAGCGAGAATGCGATCTCGTAATTGGTAATACGCCTGACGCCCCAGGCTCTCTGCTTCCGGCACAGAAATCAGTCCTTGAAAAAGAATGGCGTGCTGTTCTTGCAATGTTCGAACACTGTTGTAACATTACAGACGAGTCGGAACGCGGTCAAGTCAGTGCACCTTGGAGTCAACCAGAGTGGCACGACGCTCCGCGTCGTGAAATCAAGATTGAGTCAAACAATTGGCCCGAGGGTGCCCATCAGAGATCGTCCCCGACACTTCCTTAACCCTCACAAGTCGTTATGAGTCACCCATCAATCACATCTGCAGGTTTTGCCTCTGACCGGAGACAATTCCTGAAAGCGGGCGGATCTGGGCTCCTCGGTCTGGGGGCCGGCGCAGTCACACCGCAACTGCTGAACGCTGGTTCAACGTCCACAATCGTCGTGCCGTCGGAACAGCGAGCCAAGTCGGTCGTGATCCTGTACCTCTACGGTGCTCCAAGTCAGATGGACACGCTTGACCCGAAACCGGACGCTCCAGTGGAGACGCGAGGTGAGTTCGAGTCGATCTCGACGAGCATCCCGGGAATTGCAGCCTGCGAACTGCTTCCGAACATCGCCCGCAATCTGCATCGCGTCGCCCTGATTCGGTCGATGACTCATACGTCAAACAATCATGCGGTGACCGTCGCACTCTCGGGTCTCTCTGAATCAACCCCGGCTCTCGAAGGGGATGGGAACAGTCCGCTGCATCAGCCATACATTGGCTCGGTGCTTGAGTACCTTTGGGCTCAGCAGGGCATCAATATGCTCTCGACTGGCATTCCAGTGAACATGGTCCTCCCCTGGGCATTGAATGAAAAGACCGGCCCCGGCCGTTGGCAGCACAAAGCGGGCTGGCTCGGTCAGGCGTTTAATCCGGTCATTCCCACATTCGAGGGAAAGGGGGCACTCGAAGTCGGCTCGCCTTCCATACAAGGATCGACTCCGATCTTCACGCGATTCGATCCCTGGGATGGGGTCACACCGGAATCCACCTTTCGATTTCCCGGTGTCGAACTCCCCGCGGGCGTAACAGGCTCCCGTCTCAGCGAGCGGGATAGACTGCTGCAGACACTGCGACAACAACAGGCTCTTCGCCAGGGCGTGTTACCTTATGACGAGTATCGCAAACTGGCGATGGCCATGGTTGCGAACCCGGAGGTCGCACAGGCACTGGATGTCACTCGCGAGCCGCAAACCGTTCGTGACCGCTATGGGCTGACGCTCTTCGGCCAGTCGGCGCTCACCGCCCGCAGGCTCATCGAAGTGGGAGTCAAGGTTGTCACAGTCTTCTGGGACACCTGGACCGACAACAACGCGGCCTGGGACACCCACCACAACCAT
>JAGQQG010000072.1 GCA_020426325.1 Planctomycetaceae bacterium
ATGAAAACAAAACCCTGACCCCACACTTGACTGGTCCACCCATATCAGGGTGCATGTAGCAACGCGAAATGCACCTTGCCCTGGTGCATTCCACTTCGTTCCATGCACCCTACCTGGCTTCTTGAGTTGGAGTGCGGTGTCGACATTTCGCAGGTTTTCACTGGCTCCTGCACGTGGATTCGCTCATAATTCACCTGCTGGCCAAATCGTCCTCTCCTCTTGAGAGGGATCATCCTGTGTCGATCGACACCTTCTGTCACCAGCAATCCCAGAAAAGACATGACGAAACTGGTTCTGAAGACGTCCCTGCGTCTGGCCACAATCGCGTTGTTTGCTTCGTTGTTCTCAAACCAAACAGTACGGGCCGATCTGATCACGATCACCAATGCGGGCTTTGAAGACACCTCGGGGCAGACGGTGTTCAATGAGTTCACCTTCGGCACGCCAACGGGTTGGTCGCTGTATGATCCGAACAGCATCGAGCCGGATCCAGGAACATTCGTGGGTACATTGCAGCCGAATGGGACTGACTTCTTCAACTCGACAGCACCTGAAGGAAACCGGGTCGCCATCCTTTTCAACAGCGGTCGGGAAGGGGAGGGCGAATATGGTTTTGAACAGTCACTCGCAGCAACCTTGCAGGCGAATACGGATTATTCACTGAGCGTCGAAGTGGGCAACATCGCGTCCGGGTTTGCTCAGAACGGCACGTTCTTCAATCTCGACGAGTTCCCCGGCTACCGGGTCGAACTGCTCGCCGGCGGGGTCGTGATCGCACAAGACAACAACTCGCTGACGATTGTCGAAGGGGAGTTTGCCACCTCAACCGTGAACTTCAGCGTCGGCGGCGCTCACGCACAACTGGGGCAGACATTGGGAATTCGCCTCGTGAACCTGAACGTGATCCCCGCAGGCTTCACACAGGGGACGTCACCCGATCTGGAAGTCGATTTCGACAACGTCACGTTGAATGCAACGTCAGTGCCGGAGCCAGCGTCGCTGTGGCTGATGAGTCTGTGCGGCATGGGTATGATTGTCACTCGCCGTCGCCGAAGGCAGCGGCCAGAAGTTTGAGGTCTCCAGCGTTGTTGGTGGCATCGTCGTTGATTGTAACTGGGGTCGGCCAATGGATGGCCCCAACCTATTGGATATGGTAGCAGTTCAATTCCGGCATCGACCTTCGAAACTGTTGGGCTGAATCTGGTGCTTCCAAACTTCAACAACGTCTATGGCTCATTGACGACCAGGCGCAGCAAAGCATGGATCGCCAAGCGGTTCAAGAAGGCCGGGTGGTCGACGCGTGAGTGCTCTTGGTATGGTTATGAAGTCGAATGTGACTACGCAGAGTTGGTCATCGAGGGCGAAAGCCCAATTCTCATGAGTGGTGCCGTCGCTGATTTTGACACCAACATCTCTTCCATCATGGCGATACTTGCCACGAATGGGATTGGCTTCACGATCGATCGTTTTGACGAGTCTGGTAATCTGCTGCGAACAGTAGTGAACACAATTGACGAGTAGGGAGAGTAAAACGGTCTCCAGTCACTCAAACATCATTCTGTAGACTGCTGATCACGCGGAACGTGATGGCCACTTTGGGTGACATCCACTTCCGGAAGTGTGAGTTCACTGCCTTCGCGCAATGCGCCGTCAGTCAGAGGCGGACGAATGATGATCTCGCCGAAGAGGACTGGCTGTTCGGCCCGGAAGCCGTGGTGGCGGACGAGTTCGAGGACGGCGAGGAACATGCCCACAATCTTGCTGCGGAGGGTCTCACCCTCGAACAACGAGGTGAACCGCACTTCCTGCTCGCGGCGAACGAGGTCGCCGATCTGTTCAACATAGACCTGAATGGGTGTCTCATCGTAGCGGATGCTGGAGTGCTCTTCGACCTCCTTGCGTTGCAGCACCCGGCCGAGCGCACTCACGAGGTCCCACAGTTCAACCTCCTTGATGCGGTCGCTGGCCGGGTCGCGTCCGGTGCCGGGACGGTCATCTGACAGCCGGGGATATCGTTCCTGCCACTCCGCCGCCCGCTCCTCCAGTGCGGTAGCTGCCTCCTTGAAACGTTTGTACTCCAATAGTTTCTCGACGAGACCGCTGCGCGGGTCATCGGTCAGTTCGGCTTCGACCGGTTCTTCCTCCTCCTCCGGCTGGTCGAGCACCATTCGGCTTTTGACCTCGACCAGCGTGCTGGCCATCGCCACGAAATCCCCCACGAGATCGAGATCCAGAAACTCCAGGACCTCGATGAACTCCTGAAACTGCCGCGTTAACCTGGCGATCGGCAGTTCACGGATATCCACCTCATTCCGCCGCACCAGGTACAGCAGCAGATCAAGCGGGCCAGTGAACAGATCGAGTTCGACGCGATACATGAGGGTTGAGGGTTCCAGTCTGGGAATTGAGGGAGTGTAGTCGATGTGGGGCAATCGGCGAAGATCGACCTCAAGCAGTTCGCCTGCTATTCTCGACGTTTCCGACTGCCGCAAACCTTGTCTGCACGGTCCATCAACCTTCAATCATCCCCCCTCAACCAATCCATGCCCACTCTGAATGCTGACCAACTGACGGAACTTTCCACCCGAATTCTCACCGGAGCCAATGTTCCGCTGGACGACGCCGAGGTCATCGCTCGCGAACTTGCTGGGGCCAATCTTGTCGGGCACGACAGTCATGGCGTGATGCGGCTGATGCAGTATGTGCAGATGATCGATGACGGTTTCGTCAATGTGGGAGGCGAATTTGAAGTTGTCGTCGATGAGCCTGCGTTTTCACTGATCGATGGGCACTTGAACTATGGTCAGGTCGTCGCGACGAAGGCTCTGGAACTGACAATGGAGAAGGCCCGCAAGGCGGGGACTGCGACTGCCATGATTCGGGACTGCAATCATGTGGGACGGTTAGGCTCGTATGCAGATCGGGCCGCTGACGAGGGCTTCGCAGCCATGATGGCCGTGAATGGTCCGGGCATTGGTGGCGTCGCTCCCTTCGGCGGGATGGAACGTAAGATGGGGACCAATCCCATCTGCATGGCTGCTCCTCGGGCGGGTTCGAACTTTGTCCTCGACATGACGACGAGTGCGACCGCCGAGGGCAAACTGCGGGTCTCCTACCAGAAAGGGGAACAGGTGCCGCCGGGGTTGATCATCGACGGACACGGCAATCCCACGACCGACCCGGCTGATTTCTACAACGAGCCGCACGGCTGCATCCTGCCCCTCGGCGGACCGCTGCTCGGTCACAAGGGGTACGGTCTGAGTGTGCTCATCGACGTTTTCTGCGGCATGATCACCGGCAGCGGCATTTGTCGCACCGATCGCTCACCGGGCGCGAATGGCGTCTGGCTGTATCTCCTTGACATCGAACGCTTCACCCCCCGTGCTGAGTATGAGGCTCTCACGGAGAAATACACCGCGCACATGAAAAGCTGTCGCCGCATGCCGGGTGTCGACGAGATCCTCCTCCCCGGAGAGATCGAAGCCCGTCGCAAACAGCAACGCGAAGTCGAAGGGGTCGCGATCCCGGATGAAACCTGGCGTCAAATCAATGAGCTGGCCACTAATCTCGGCGTGTCGATCGCGGACATCGGATGAGTGACTCGTCTCTCCCGCGTCAGTTCGGTTTCTGGACGGCCACGCTGGTCACCGTCGCGAGCATGGTCGGGGTCGGTATTCTCACGACGTCGGGGTACATCATCCGGTCGACGGAGAGTCCGTCGACATTGATGCTGCTGTGGATCATTGGCGGCGTGGTCAGTCTGGCGGGAGCGTTGACGTTCGCTGAACTGGCGACGCTGTTGCCGCATGCGGGGGGGGACTATGTCTTCGTCCGGCGAGCGTACGGGGACGGCGTCGGGTTCATGTACGGCTGGGCGACTTTGCTGCTGGGTTTCGCCGGTCCGACGGCCGTCATCGCACATGCACTGGTTGTCTATGGGTTGTTGCCGTTACGAGCCAGTTGGATTGCGGACGGAGGGACGTGGCCCGAGTGGATCACGCCAACGGTCGCATCGATCGTCATCCTTGTGCTGACGCTCGTCCACTGCCGAGGGCAACGATCGAGTTCGTGGCTGCAAAACGCGACAACGTTGTTAAAGGTCACACTTCTTTCAACCTTTGTCATCACCGGCTTGTTTGCAGGCCACGGAGATTGGCAACACTTCTCCCAGGGACGTCCCTTGGCAGATCAGAGTGTTCCCGTCGCCGTTTCCTCGCTGGTCTATGTGTTCTACGGCTACTCGGGCTGGAACGCGAGTGCTTACATTGCTGGCGAAGTCCAGAACACGTCAAAGACGTTGCCTCGCGCGATTCTCGCAGGTTGCGGTCTCGTGACGTTACTTTATCTGATCATCAATGTGGTCTATGTGTACGCCATCGGACCAATCGGTCTGGAAGATGCAGACATGCAGCAGGTGGAGGCGATCGCGGAGACCGCTGCACGAGCACTGTTTGGTCCGGTGATCTCCGAGCCTTTGTCGGTGCTCATTGGACTGACGATTCTCGCATCCGTGAGCGCGTACGTGTTGACCGGGTCGAGAATCTGCTATGCAATGGCTTGTGACAATCTCTTTCCGGCCTATGCTCGTCAGATCTCGACGTCTCATCAAACTCCCGTGGCTGCGGTGCTGACGATGGGATTCGCCTCAGTGACACTCCTTTGGGGTTCTTACCTGATCGCCGGTGCAGCCGACGCGTTTGCGAGCCTGCTGAACTTCACAACGGTTGGCCTCGTGCTGCTGACCAGCCTCGCCGTGTCGAGCGTGTTCGTGCATCGACGTCGTGCGGAACGCTCGGATGGTTACTCGATGCCCTGGTATCCGTTGCCACCAATCTTCTTTCTCCTGTCGACAGGTGTGCTCATGGCATTCGCTTTCATGCAAAGCCCAGGGCCGACGCTGTGGGGGACCTTGGCGGTGTTAAGCGGAGGTCCCGTGTACTGGCTGTTGAAGAAGCGGTAGAGTCAGTCCGGCTTCCGTGCTAAACTCCCGCGCATGGACCAGCGTGATCAGATTGATGAGTTTGCGTCCATGTTCCGCAAAGCGGAGCGTGAGACGTTTGTCTACTCCGATATTCCGTTGACGACAGTTGCGATCGTCACCGACCAGCCTGCCGAAAAGGCGAAGGCGATTCGCGAACAGTTGACGGCGTTTCTCCCTCGCCTGCAATCGGTCACCACCTGGCACGTGAATGGCAGGGGCGACTATACCAATGTCCGAGAACTGATCGATCGCTTGGCTCAACAGCAGCCGGACCTGGTGGTCACCTATCGGCATCTCTTCGAGGAATCACTCATCCCGCAGCACAGCCTGGGAGTGTACCTTGATGTGCTGACGCAGGTGTTAGATCCACCCGTCCTGGTGTTGCCTGGTACCGCGATTGCACCACTACCGCTGGACACAACTCCCGGTCGCTGCGTGATGGTCGTAACCGATCGTATCTCGGGAGATGACCGGCTGATCAACTACGGAGCCGCGATGACTCCCGATGGGGGGGAGATGTGGTTGTGTCATGTAGAGGACGACGCGGTCTTTGCTCGCTATATGTCCGCCATCGAGAGGATTCCGGAGATTGACACGCGGCAAGCCCGCAAACTCATCGACCAGCAACTGCTCAAAGACGCGGGCGACTTTATCGACACGTGCCTGGCAGAACTCCGTGACAAGCGACCGTCCGTGACTTTCCATTCCAGCATTGCTCGCGGACATCAGCTCAAACAGTATCAGCAGCTCGTTGAAAGTCACAACGTCGATCTGTTGCTCATCAACACGAACGACGAGCATCAACTGGCCATGCACGGAATGGCGTACGCGTTAAGCGTCGAATTGATTGATCGGATGTTGCTGTTGTTGTGAGTATTGTCAGTGGTCCTTCGTCCGTTGTCCGTGGTGGCGAATGATGACCAATTGACAACGGACCACGAACAACTGACCTACTGAGAAACGGATGTCCTCACTCACACTGTTCGCCGCTGAAGTCGCTCACGACACGCCGCATGTTGCCGGATGGATTACGGGGCTGTTTGCCTTCCTGCTGGCAGCGATGATCGCGGCCCTCGCGTTCGAGGAGAAGCTGCACGCCCGCAAGTCGATCATCGTGGGCACTTTCGCGGGAGTTTGTCTGATTCTGGAGACGATGATCGGATATTTCATCGGACAACGCCTTGTGCCGTTCGGCGCGATCACTCTCACAAATGGCCATGAGATCAACATTCCGGTCTACATCCCGGCCATCGACTGGGGAGTGATCACGATCATTCTGGGAGCGAGCCTGTTCGTCGAGGTCACGAGTCGCAGTGGAGTTTTCACATGGATGGCCATCAAAGTCACCAAGCTGACAGGAGGAGACCCGTGGCGACTGCTCATCGCCTATGGATCTTTGACCGTGTTGTTCTCTGCTGTGCTCAACAACGTGACGGCCATGATCATCATCGGCTCGCTGACGACTGTCTCACTCCGCAAGTTGCAACGCAATGACCTGTTACTGGGGTTTCTGCTGATCGAAGGACTGCTCACCAACGTCGGAGGACTGCTGACGCTCATCTCCAGCGTGCCGAACATCATCGTCGGCAACGAGGCCGGCATCAGTTTTGTGAAGTTCTTTCTCGTCAGTGCTCCGTATGTGGTGATTTCAACGGCAGCGACCCTGCTGATGGGCAAGTGGCTGTTCGGTGTCAAGGCACTCAGCAGCGAGACTGAGCGTTCCGAAGCCCGTGCGATGGTTGCTGGATTCGATGAGAACGAGAACGTCCCATCGAACCGGTTTTTCTGGTTCTCGGTGAGCGTGCTCGGTGCGTTTATCCTCTCATTGTCTTTTCAGTCAGCCCTGCCGTGGAATCTCGACAAACTGGGCATGGGATTTGTGGCCCTGTTCTTTGCAGGGGTCATGCTTTGGGCGTATCGGCACGAGGTGGACAAGTTCTATGCGGCCGTCGATTGGGATCTGCTGGCCTTCTTCGCCGGACTGTTTGTGGTGATCAACGTGATGGAGCATGCCGCCGTGCTGGACATGATCGGGCAGGCCATTAGAGCCGTACTCGCCTTGCCGGGCATGGCCGCCTCCGCCGTGCTGCTGTCATCCTCTGCGATTGCCAGTTCGGTGACCGACAACATCCCCCTGGCCGCCATGCTGGCCAAGATTCTCGCCGGCCTCGAAACGCCGAGCGACTCCCCTTACTGGTGGTGCGTGATCTTCGGAGCCAATCTGGGCGGCAACATCACCCCCATCGGCTCCGCGTCGACGGTTGTGGCCATGACGATCATCAACCGCGAAAAACTGCCACTCACATTCACCGGGTTCGTCAAAACCGCCGCCCCATTCGCCGCCGTGCAAATCGTGATCGCAATTGGATACGTGCTGCTGGCGTTGTGACGGTTGATTGACGTCTCTGTGATTTGATAAGCGACATTGACGCGAGGACTCACAACCCCGGACGCGTAGCACACAGCGTCAGCGAACACAGATTCCTTAAGCCTGCTTCTTGGGGTATCCCGTCCACTGGAGTGGTTTGGCGAGTTTGTCGGTCTCTTTGGTTTCCAGTGCTTTGAGGATGTCGAGCACAGTGCGATTGGTGCGGATTTCCCGGTCCATGCGCTTCACGATCTCAGCAGGGACATGATCGGCTCCGAGGCCGGGGCCCCCTTCGACGAGGGAGCCTTTCTGATCGAAAGCGGCCCAGTAGATGGTCCGGCTGTGTCCCTTGGCACCGTCGCGGGCCTTGTCTGCCTCTTTGCCCTTCACTCGCTGACCGCTGACCTGATACAGGTCCTGACGCTGATAGATGACAGCGAGGACGTTCCAGTCTTTGCGGTTGAACAATCCCATGAGCTTCTCCGGCGAATGGCTCTGCCCCAGTTACTCTGACTGAGGCTCATAGTAGTCGCCGGTCAGCCAGCGAACCAGCAGGTCCAGTTGTTCGGGTGATAACTGGTCGGCGAAGCCGGGCATGGCGTTATTCCCTTCGCCATTGCCTGCATAGTGAGCCTCGGGGTCGGCGATGAACCTGGTTAGCCAGTCGTGGCCGCCATAGTTTGTGAGAATCGGGTACATGTCCTCGGACAGCGGTTCCTCATCCCCTTGGGCATGCATGGCGTGACAACCGGTGCATGATTCAATCGTGCCTTCGGTCAGCTCGCCGGAGTCAAAGATGGCGCGACCGCGAGTGACCTGATCATCGTCAAGTGGCAAAGCATCCTTGCGGCCACTTTGAGCATAGAGGAACTCGACCAGAGCATCGAAGTCGGCCTTGTTGGCATCGGCTATGAGCGTCCCTGCATTATCGCTGGACCAGGAGGCCATCGATCCGTCCAGAATGGCCGCAGCCGCCTCCGCTCGCTCTTCCGAAGCTCCATTCTCGACTGTGATACTGGCCAGCGAGTGGAAGTGTCCGCTGAAGTCGGTGAGGACCGAGCGAATCCAGTCACGAGAGCCGAAACGCACATCTTCAGGATGATGGGGATCGGCGAGGTCCGGTGCGGTGGGTGGAATGACCACCGTTTGCTCCTCAACCGTTCTAGTCCATTCGCCCTCACGAGAGGCTGGTTGGTGACACTCGATACAGTAAGTGTTGAACAGGGCAGGGCCTTGCGTGAGCGGGTCCGTGCGAAGCAGCGTGATAGCACCTTCGGGGGGAATACCGCTGGGTGACTGCGAGAGTTCAACCGCCCGCTCTCCATCGTGATGGGCCTTGGCAAAGGCTGTCCGGAAATCACGCCCCGCCTGATCATCCTTGTACCAGTCCTCATACAGGGCAAGTCCGGTCAACGCACCCGCACCCGCAATCATGAGCCACAGGTAGGCGACGTTGAACGCATGACCGCCGCGAATGTGTGCGATCAACGGCATGAGCACTAGAATCCCCATGAGGACGCCGGGGATGACAACCGCACCGAACGCTTCGCCCAGCCCGGTCGCTTCACCTGCCTGCGAGACCCATTCGAACTTGAGGAACCGGAAGAGGAACAGGTAATACCACTCGGGCCGAGCGGCTGAGTAGGCCTCTGCCGGATTCGCGGGTGCGGTCAGTTCGGCTCCTTTCCAGAGGGTGAGTCCCATGACAGCTGCGAGTACTGCCAGACAGGCGACTCCATCCTTGAGGATCTGATCCGGCCAGAACTTTGCATCCGGTTTCCCCTTGGTGTCTTTGACGTGAATCGCATGACGCCGGAAGACGTAGATATGCAGAAACAGGAAGGCGACCAGCAAAGCGGGCAACAGACCTGCATGCAGCGAGAAGAAGCGTGTCAACGTGTGGTGTCCATATTCGGTTCCCCCCTGGGCGACCTGCTGAATGGAGGGACCCACCACTGGAACCGAACCAGCGATTTCTGTCGCAACTTGTGTGGCGTAGTAACCCTTCTGATCCCAGGGAAGCAGATACCCCGTGAGACCCAGTCCCATCACAATCTGCATCAGGACAATCCCGAGCCAGAAGTTGACCTCACGCGGCGCTCGATAGGCGCCGTCGATGACAACCTGCACCAGGTGAAACACGAGCAGCACGATCATCGCCTGTGCGGTGAAATGGTGAATGCCCCGAACGAACCAGCCGAGTGTCATCTCATGCTGGATGAAGTAAACGCTTTCCCAGGCCGTGCGCGTGCTTGGCGAATAGCTGGCCCAGAGAACAAAGCCGGTGACCACTTGAGTCACAAAAGTAAAGACCAGTGTGCTGCCCCAGACATACCGCCAGCGGGCGCCGCCCGGAATCGGCTCATCCAGGGCTTCCTTCATCAAGTCGCGGTAACCGGTCCGGTGATCGAGCCAGTTGCTGAGGCGATCGAGCATGGCAGTGAGTGTCGTTCTTGAGGAGGGAGGAGTTGGGAGGAGTGACTTCAGTCACCGAGTCAGACGGGAATGCGGTCGTGGATGCCGGCGCGGAATTTCTGGAATTTGACCAGAATCTCGCCATCGACTTCTTTCACATCCAGAGAGTCCATGCCTCGGGGGGGGATCTCGTTATTCCGAGTACCGTCGAGGTTGAACGAACTGTCGTGGCACGGGCAGCCGAACAGTTTCTCACTGGCTTTATAATTGACCGTGCATCCCAAATGAGGACAGCGGGAGGTGAATGCCTTGATCTCCCCCTCGCTGGTCTTCCACAGGTAGACCGAGCCGATCTCCGTGTTGGGAAACTTGTTCCAGGCGTCCTGCAGGTCGGCGATGACCGGGAACATCCGTGGAGCTCCCGTCGAATCGAGTGACGATGCAGACGTGACCTTTAGGAATCCGTCATCATCTGTGCCCAACACACTGCGGCGACGTTTGATCAGCGGATCGAACATCGTGACGGCACCAGCAACGATCGGGACGAGACCGACAATCGCACCCACCACGACTGCAAGCGCCTTGGTCATGAAATCCCGTCGAGGTTCTTCCGTGCTGGATGTTGGAGTCTTTTCAATCATGGGGAAGGCCCATCAGGAGGGAGGACTTGAAACGTTGTTGAACGAGCGTGTTCTCTGAGGAAACAACCTCAGTCGTCGGTAATGGTCCACAACGCGACAAAGCCAGATTTGGAAGGATCAATCGTTTGGAATCACCATAGTTTAGTCTTTGACGATCGTTGAACGCCAACGAGTTAATGTCTGGTCATGTCGCATTGAGTGCGGTTTTCAGGGCGGTGAGAACCCGTTGGAGTGCTTCGTCAAACGGACCCGGGAGCATGGCTCCGGATGCTTTCTTGTGGCCGCCTCCACCGAATTGTTCAGCCACCGCTGCGACATCGAGATCGGTGCGGCTCCGGAAGCTGACCTTCATCTGCTTGGACATCTGTTCAACGATGATGAACGCACACTCCGTTCCCTCGATCGTGAGACAGTCGTTCACCAGGTCTTCCGTATCCGAGGGATGCGTCCCCGTCTCCTTGAAGTCCTTTCGCATGACGTACGTGTAGGCAAGTCGTCCATCGACGTCGACAGTCACGCGATCGAGGACACGGCCATGCAGCTTGAGGCGGGCCAGCGAAGATCGCTCGTACAGTTGTTGGTACAGCAGGTTCGGTTCGACTCCAACGTCGACCAGGCTGGCCGCTGCCCGGAGCGTGCGACTGTCTGTGTTGGAGAAGCGAAACCAGCCGGTGTCGGTCGCGATGGCACTGTACAGCTTCTCAGCCATCTCACGTGTCGGTGTGAGTTCGAGAAATTGTGCCAACTCGGTGATCAGCACGCCTGTCGCTGAGGCGGTCACGTCCTTGAAGACTTCCGCTCCCAGGTCATCCGAACTGACGTGATGGTCGATCACGACCTTCTTAGCATTGGTCGCTTCCAACACTTTTCGAACGTCGTTGAGTTGCTGCCAGGCGCTCGTATCGAGCACCATGTGCACGTCCGTGTCTGTGGCCGCTTCGAGTTTCACATCCGGACCGAACTTCAGGATGCATCCTTCCGGATCGAGAAACTTCAAGTGGTCAGGAGTTGCTGACGGATTGATAATCCGCACGGTTTTTCCCAGCGACTCCAGCAACGCCTTCATGCCCATTTCCGAGCCGATGGCGTCGGCATCCGGTCGGATGTGACTCGACAAGACAAACCGCTCATGCGATTGAATCAGGGATTTGAGCGGCTGCCAGTCGATCAACATGAGTCAGGGGATAGGGTACAGGGAATAGGGAACAGGAAAAACGTCAATAGTGGTGATTGCAGAGGTGACGAACGTTGGCGATGTCCTCTTGAAGTTGGGACTGTAATGTTGAGACATCTGAAAACTGCATCGTATCACGGACACGGGCCAGGAGGCCAACGCTCAGCGATTGTCCGTACAAATCACCGTCAAAGTCCAGAATGTGAACTTCCAGTTTCTGCTCGTTCTCTCCGAATGTGGGATTCGGCCCGAGGTGGACGGCTGCGGGATGAATGACGCTGTCGAGTTCGACACGCCCCGCATAGACACCGATTGCAGGGAGCATGGTTTCGATCCCGGTGAGATTAGCCGTGGCGAAGCCCAACGATCGTCCGCGGCGGGCTCCCGTCTCGACCACTCCGGTGACTTGATATGGATGCCCAAGCATCTCGACCGCTTCTGCAAGTCGACCACTTTCGATGGCTCGACGAATCACACTGGAGGAAACAATCGCGGAGCCCTCGGTGACCGCATCAACGATTGAGAGCGTGATCTCGGCATTCTCACAGAGCGATCGCAGCTGATCGACGTCTCCCGTACGATCCTTTCCGAAACAGAAGTTGGGCCCCTCCACCAGTCCAGTCGCGTTGATCTTCTGCTGCACGATTTGTGAGAAAAACTCGTCGGGAGTCAGATTCAACAGGTCTCGGTCCGTGGGATAAGCAATCATGACGTCGACTCCACACTGGCCAAGCAACTCCGCCTTGTGTTCGAGCGTCGTCAGCCGTGGGGGGACGCGGTCGGGCGCCAGCAGGGCGATCGGATGCGGCTCAAACGTCATCACAACGGCCTTCACGCCAGTCGATTGTGCCCGTTTGACCAGCGATGACAACATCTGCTGATGTCCCCGGTGAACACCATCAAAGTTACCGATCGACAGGACGCCACCTGTGTAGTGCTCCTGTTCACCAAAGCCGCGGAGAAGTCTCATTGCCTGGACGATTGAACCATCACTGTCAGCGTGAACCTGAAGTGACAAGTATCGTTGGCCCGCATGTGAATGCAACCAACATTGCCCCTTGTCCCCAAGGCAAACGAAATGTTGGACCAGGGAAACCTCCGATCAGGAGGGCGAAGCTCGCTGTCAGATGCAATTTCAGCATGCGGCGATGGGAGTGCCACCCTTGCCGCAGTCAGTTCATCAACGGCGAGGAACGTCGGATGATAACCATCGTAATGTCGTCATGCTGAGTCTCCCCCCGGGCAAATGTACTGGCGGATGTGACCAATCGTTTGATCAGTTGCTCCGATGAACATGGCCCGGCATGGCTGACCTCCTGCAGGATTCTGTCCCGACCGAAAAGCTCACCTTCAGGGGAATGTCGTTCCTCCAGACCATCGGTCGCAAGGATCAGCGTATCTCCCACGTTGAACATGTGGTCATCCTCCGTCGAATAGGTTGCATGCTCACTCAGCCCCAGGGCCAGACTCCCGGAACGAAGCACCTCGCATTCCCCGGACGCACGGATGAGGAGCGAACAATGCCCGGCTGATGCAAAGGAGAAGGTCATGGATTCCGGATCGACCTTCACCAGCATCAGCGTCACGAAAATGTCGTCAGGGGTGTCTGCCACGAGTTGCAGGTTGACCTTCGTCAGAATCTCACCCAGGCTTAGATCGCTTTTGGCCATGCCGCGCAGGGTCGAACGGACATCACTCATGACGATTGACTGTCCAATTCCGTGTCCGCTGACATCGCCGATCACAAAGCCGATACACTTCTCGTTCATTTCGAGATAGTCGTAGTAATCCCCGCAGAGTTGCTCAGCCGGCTCGACAAAGCCCGCGATGTCGAGACCACTGATCTTAGGACTCTCTTTTGGATACAGCCGTTCCTGGAGTCGCGAGGCGTAGTTGAGTTCCTTCTTGAGCTGTTTGCTGACCCGTGCTAACTCGTTCATCGCCGTTGCACGGAGATAGATCACCAGCGCCGTCGCCCAGATTGCTGTGACGACCAGAAAGCGGTTGAACATCACCTTCCAGAGTTCCGTATCGCCGCGTCCTGGTGAAAACCACTCAGCGGACAAAGTGAAGAAGGTGGCGAGAACCGCGACAATGATCGGATCGCGCCGTCGATTAGATGTCAGCGTCGCCATGACGCCCAGAATGTGAGGCACGCTTGCTGCGACACCTTCGGGCACAAACAGGTCGATCACAAACACGATCAGGACGATCAGCAGCGCGAGTTGCATCGGAGGCGGGAGTCTTCCTGTTGACTGGTCGACATGCGTCGGAGGGGGAACGACGCAACCTCAAACAACGGATTCCGTTGAGAGATGCTGACGCCTGCGGCCGATCCGCAAACAAACTTTAGTCACAGCATCAGGGGCTTCGCAACCATCTTCGGAGGGCATCCCTCAGGCTTCAAGTTCCACTTCCCGGGGCCACTGCTGATACGCCTCCCAATACGTCTTTTTGAGGGCGATCTCATCATCCTCTGCGGTTGGTTGTACGTGTCCGTTCGTATCGATCGCCCGTGACACGAGCGTGTGTTTGCCCGGTTCCACGAGACCCAGGTCGATCGAGAAGAAGACCCATGAGTGTTCAGCACGCGGCTCCGCATCGAGGACTGCGGGTTGCCAGTTCCCTCCGTCGAGTTGAACCTCGACCCCCTTGATCCGTCTCGAATCTGTATGCCAGACGGCTCCGTAAGCCTTGAGTGGAATTTTCCCATCAACCGTCTCCTGCCGCGTCACTCTAGCGATGATCGACTTGAGGTTCATCCGGGTGACGGAGGACTCAACGAAGACGACTTCTCCCCCCTGTTTTTCACCACGGACCGTGACATAATCCCGGCCCATGTAGCGCCCCATGTAACGACGGTCTCGCACTTCAATTTGCTTGAGCCATTTGACGTTGGCAACGCCATACCAGCCGGGGACGATCAGTCGGACGGGAGCACCGTTGCGATGCTCGATCGGCTCCCCATTTCGCTCGTAGGCCAGAATTGCGGGAAGATTCAAAGCGTCTTCAAGCGACAGACTGCGACCGAACGGCACCTCGACCGTCAGTTCGTTCTTCGTGTCCGGACGAAGCGTCTCTTCCTTCGTGTCATGACCGAAAAACACGACTTCTTTCGCACCAGACTGGAGACCACACGATTTGAGCAGAGGTGCCAACGGCGTGCCGACCCAGCGGCTGTTGTAGACCGCGTCCATGAACCCCGGGGACGCCCCGTTTCCGGAACATTCGAGCGTCATCAGCCGTTCTTCACGAGGCAGAGCCTTGATGTCCTCCAGCGACAACGTCCGTGGCTGATCCACCAGTCCATCGATGGACAACTGATACGACTCGATGTCGACCTCCGGGGTGCCATAGTGCTGGACGTTGAACACCTGATCCTGGGGAGTCAGCCAACTGTCCAGGGTCTCCCAGTCGAGACGGTTCGGTGCGGCGCGGGGTGTATCGAGAAACGGAACCAGTTCCTCCTCAACTGACTCCGCAGAAAACACAAACTGCGGACGTGCCATCAAGGCCACTCCCGCAGCGGCTGAAGACAACCCGGCACGAATGACATCTCGACGTGTAATTGGCTGATCTGACATGGTTCGCCTTTGGTTCGGAGGACTCAACAGTTGCTCAATATTTCAATGTTTTCTGATCGGGGGAGACTCGAATTTCAACCTCGACGGTTTCTTTTTCGGTCACAACCACGGTGTCTTTCCAGCGGAGTTGCCCTGCAGGATGGACCATTTCGAGTGTGTACTTTCCGGCAGGAACCCCTCGGAAATCGAATTCACCGTCCTGCTCCGTCACCTTGAAGAACGGATGATCGAACACGTACACCCAAGCCCGCATGCCACCATGATAGACACAACCAAGCGTGATCGGCGAGCGCAAGTCACCCGCCCGCTCAAACCGGTGAACGTACTCATCCTCCGACTCCAGATTGACATTGAACGGGGCAATGCTTGCGACTGATCGAATGTTATGCGTTGTCGAGTCGCTGTTCGTAAACTTGATCGACTGTCCCGCACGGATGGCCGTCGTCTCGGGCACAAAACGGAAATTGAACTGGTCGATTTTCGGGGCCTCAACTTGTTTGCCGGCAGGCACGTCTCTCAACCCCTGTCCCCGCAGGGCCACGACGGCCTCGGCCAACTCGCCCGATTTGGGAGTCTTGACGTAGTAACGCTGATAACGCCAGGGACGTTCCTTGTCCGGCTGATAGATGACGCGGCCTTTGACAACGCCGGACGATGTTCCATTCGATGTCTCCTCCGCGATCAGGTTGACGCTGCTGATCAGGCCAACCGTCAATAGAACCACGCAATTCCAGGACTTCATCTGCAATCCCACCTCTCGCCAGTCTCAATTCTCGGCAACGACTTCTGGAGGAAACTCTCGAATCGACAGACTGAAATACAACAGCAAGACGACTGCCACTCCTCCTTCGGGAAAGCGAACGAGCGATTCCGGGAATCCTGCGAATCCCAATGAGACCATCGGCAGGGCAGCAGAGCAGAACCCCCATAGTGCTGTCATCACCAGGAGCGGCTTTGATCGAGAAGCCAGCAGGTTGAAGGCCAATGCAAGTTCAATCCCTCCCACGACTGCCAGAATCACCCGGACAAATTCGTCAGAGAAATCGGACATCCCTCCGGACGCGACAATCGTTCGTATCACTTCCAATAAAGGACCAGAGGTCACACTTTGCATCAAAGCCACCAACCCGAGACCTGCAAAGGTGATTGTGAGTCCCAGGCGGAGCAACCACATCGTAATCACCGTGCGACCCAGGTGTGATTTGAGCTTCGGCGGCCAGAAATCAAGCACCAGCAACCCCAAAGGGGCTAACGAGCGAATCGCCTGCTCCACGGGGACCAGCACCGCCTCAAAATCAATCTCGTGCAGAATGGCAGTGCAGGAAATGGCTGTAAACCACAACGTCACCAGCAGAAGCATGGGCCACGATGGTCGCACGAGCGTCAACGCACCACACGCAAGCAGCCCGTATGCGACTCCCTCATCCAACTGGACCGCCTGTGCTTCCGACCATTGCATGTCACTGATCAGGAATTCAGTAATCGGAGACGCGGTGCCCGCCGAAAGCCATTGAGCGGCAGCGCCAAAACACTGCACAGCCACCGTCACCCGCAACGTCGTCTTGATCCAGTTGAGCCCCCGGGGACGGAGGTAATCCAGATAGGGTCCGGGATCATTCACGATACAACCTTGTCCTCAGCAGTCATCTCACGATGTAACTTCAGATGGCTCGCACAAACCTTCAGCATAAGACTCAGCGTCCTCACCCGAAAGGGAACACCCACCACCCACCAGGGCGAACGGTCTGTTCCACCTGGGTGCCGGGTGTCATGCTTGCCTCGCGAAGCCAGGGAGATCAGGCTTTGCCTGACGAGGCAGGAATGTGATCGATTGGTTCATCAGCGTTCGTGCATTGGGACCAATCCGTCAGACTACGCGGGCGGCCCAGCCAGAAGACCATCTTCGTCACACGTGAGGTGGCGAGCCTATGAGGAGAACTTATCCAGATCGAACATCACGTTTGTCCTGGCACGCCTGTTCGGAGATCCATGTCGTGCAACAACAGTGGAGCATGACGCCCCGCATTGTGACTGTGCCTGAGATGGAGACATCTTCACCCCAGCGCTATGATGAACAGAGTCCGTTTCCCAATTATTCTTTCGTGAGATTCAGCTGATGTCCAATTGTTCCCATTGCTGCCATGAGCTGACGACGAGCGATCATCAGTGTCCCCACTGTGGAGAACCCCATGCTGGAGAGACGACTCCAGTCTCTCCGACCATTGAGGAGCCGATCGCGCATTTCACGAACATCGCTGAGGCGGGATACTTTCATAGTGAACTGGAGGGGCATCTTGACTGCGAAGTCCACCTCAAGACACAGGATCATTTCGATGCCCCGAGTGCCTCCTGGAGGACTGATTACATCCTCACGGTGCCCGCGACGCATGCAGACCGAGCGACTGCTGTTCTCAAGCAACTTGTGTCCAATACAGACAATTTCGAGTTTCATGATTTCGGTATCGAGTCGGTTCCTGATTGCTCAGTGTTACCCGATGTCACGCAGCCTCAGGATTCCCGCATCCATTGGACGCCGATCGTGCTGACGCTGGCTGCGGGGACTTTCGTCGTTTGGGCAACCAATCAGGTTCAGTTCGGGCTTCGAGGACCGGCAGATCGCGATGCCAATGGGATCAGCCTGTGGGACACCTTGACGGAGAACAAAGATCCCTGGGTGCAGAGGCTACCGGGGGGACGCAGACGGGAGATTTCCGCCAGCCCCGATCAGGACATTGCAATCCTCCGCGAAGATACCGACGGCGACGGCATTCTCGATCGAGTCTCACGCATTCGTTCGGGCCAGTAGCCAATATGTTCTCAGATTCTCAGACGAGAATGATGTCCTCGTCTGCCGACGACCCCCTGCACAGGCAGTGAACATTCGATCACACCAAATGTGGTCCGCCATCAGGCTGTGAGTGACTTGATCGTTTTGCCCCTGAAGCGAGAGGCATCTGTCACTGTCCGGTGAGTCCCCATTTTTCAGGGGTGTGACCTGACAAATCGGCGTTTCCCGCCACTCAGATGCATCGGACGCGGTCAATCGCTCATTTCCGTTGACCGGGGCTTTTCGTTCTGAGACAAACATCGCCCATTCTCTCAAATCCTGTCAAACAATCCGTTCCTATTCCCCGGACGCGTCACCCGATGCCGTTTCTCGGACAGAATTCGTCACCACGAACTCCCCTTCCTCAGCCGGACGTTCCTTCGGAAAGACCGATGATGCTGCGACTCATGACATTCCTGACCGTCGGCACTGCACTCGTCATCGGCGGAACCCTTTCCGGATGTTCGAACCTGCTGACGGCACGTTCGATCCAAACCTTCGCAGACAGTCTGGCGGAGAAGGACTTGGAGACCCTGAAGGAAAGGACATCCTCCGAATTCGATCAGAAGGCCTTACGAACAGCGGATGCCCTGGATGACATCAAGATTTTGAATCTCC
Source organism: Planctomycetaceae bacterium (assembly GCA_020426325.1). Taxonomy (GTDB): domain Bacteria; phylum Planctomycetota; class Planctomycetia; order Planctomycetales; family Planctomycetaceae; genus JAHBXU01. The sequence continues at coordinate 18,609 of JAGQQG010000072.1, forward strand.
CCACCGGCAAGATCTCTGTAGCCAAGGTCGAGGAAATCTCAGAAACAGAAAAGCACGTCACCGTGGAAGTTGGTGAGCGGAAGAAAGAGGTTCTGTACAAGTTGACCAGGAAAGCGGGCAGTCGGAAATGGCTGGTGGATGACATTTACCTCCAGCAGAAGAAGCCCGGCATGGACGAACCGATCACCAAGTCGGTCAGCGAGACGATGGACCTGCTGCTCACGGTTCGGGAGTTTCTGGACAGTTGGCAGACAGGTGGACGCGACGATGTTCTGGCTGTCACCACTCCCGAGTTTCGCGACCTGCTTGACGACTTGGCTCCCACTCATCTCCTGCAGTTAACGACACAGGTGGTCGGCGATTCGTCATCGAAGAGTTCGTTCCGCCCCGAAGCTCGCATGGAGGACGATCGTGCCGTGGTGCTCCTGCCCCGCAAGGGGGGGACACTTGTCATCGAACTCACACTTCATGACAGCGACTGGATGGTCAACGACGTGGCTGTGGAATCGCATGATGAAAAGGACCGTGTGAGGTCAACCAAGCGCATGGCTCGTATTCTCAAATCGACCGAAGAGTTTTTGACCGGTTATGACGCCGAAAACCGCGAACAGATGCAGCCCTGGTGTACGGAAGCCTTCTATCGCAACAGTCTCGCTGTTGGAGATTTTTCCAGTGCTCCGCTGCCGGTCGGACGTTTGCTCTCATCTGCCTACGATGTACGTGTTCACGACGACCAGGCTGACCTGATGTTTCATATCGACGACATGACGTACATGTTGACGCTTGTCGAGCCCTCTTCAGACGGTCTCTCCACGGGGATGAAACCCTATGAAGTGAGTGAGGTCACGATTTACGAGGCGGACGGCAAGCAGGTCAAACGGATGTCGGCCGTCTTCACGACTCAGGCCATCGTCCAGATTTTTTCGCAGGCACTCGCCACCGGGGATCTTGCTCGTCTGAAGCAGACGTCGACCAGCGACTTTAACCTCCAGGTCTGGGATCACCTCGATGATGAGTTGCTGGCGTCTCTGCCGCTCGATGAGATCGAAGTTGCGGAACCACAAATCGTCGCCACTCAGTTTCAAGGACCGCTGACCGAAGTGACTGTCACCCAGGGCACACGAGCCCTCACGTACATCCTGCGTGAAAGTCGGGGACGGATCACAGTGGATGATGTGCTCATGCCCGTGGTTCATCGACCAGCTTCGATCAAGCAGAATCTCCGGGCTCTCATCCCGGTGTATGCAATGGCCCGAGCAATCTATGCCCACGACTTTACGTCCGTCCGTCGGACCAGTTCACGCACACTCGATCGACTGGTGTGGCAACCGCTGGGCGAAGTCCCTGACTTGGGAGTCGACATCATTCAGCATCTCACAGCCCCTGTCTCGGCTCTGAGTATGACCGAAGATCGTGCGGAACTCATCCTGGGAGATGACAACTGGGGGACACGCCTGACCCTGACTCAAGTGGACGATCAGTTTGTTGTGGACGATGCGCTGTTTATTTCCGGTCCCGACGCATCTCAACAGGTGGATCTCAAGAGTGCCGGTCGTTTGAATCTGGCTCAGCAAATGGATCAATAGCAGAACTCATGTGTGTCACGTAGCATAGCCGACTGTGAACTTATCCTGTTCCGGAAGGCCGACCGGTGACGTATCAACGTATTGGCGCAATCAAGACGGTTGCTGAGTTTCGTGAATTGCTCGACGGATTGGGACTGGAACTCCCGGTCGACGACCATCCACTGTCTGCGGTAGAAGGTTCTCCTCTGGCACAGCCATTGCAGGTTGACGATTTCACCGTTGGCAACCGCTGGTGCGTGCATCCGATGGAGGGGTGGGACGGGACGACCGACGGACAACCCAGCGAACACACGATCCGTCGCTGGCAACATTTCGGCCAATCGGGCTGCAAACTGATCTGGGGTGGGGAAGCCTTCGCTGTGACCCATGAGGGGCGTGCGAACCCAAATCAGCTCTGCTACAGCAAGGAAAACGTCGAGTCCATGCGTCAACTCCTGCACACGCTGGAGGACGCCCATCGAGAGCGATTCGGCGCGAACGCGACGGATGATCTTCTGGTCGGTCTGCAACTCACGCACTCCGGACGTTTCTGTCGACCGAACAGCAAGACTCAGCTCGAACCTCGCATCGCCTATCATCATCCGCTGCTCGACCCGAAGTTTGGGATCGAACCTGCTGACGACTCGGTCCTGTTGACGGACGATGATCTCAAACACCTCACCGATGCGTATGTCGACAGTGCCCGGATGGCTCGCGACGTCGGCTTTCGGTTTGTCGACGTGAAGGCCTGCCACGGCTATCTGATGCACGAGTTTCTCTCGGCCTTCGATCGGCCCGGCCCGTACGGCGGAGACATCCTGGGACGCACACGCTTCCTGAGGGAGACAATCGACGCAGTCCGCAGCGAGTGTCCCGAGTTGATGATCGGCGTTCGCCTGTCCGTATTCGATCGTCCGCCCTATCACCCCGATCCAGCGCTCACCGGCGGCGGGAAGTTCGGCCCCGGTATCCCGGGAGAGACGACCGGCTTGGACTATCCCGGGTTTGGATGTCTGCGGAACAATCCGCTCATTATCGATCTCACCGAACCGATTCGCGTGATCCGGATGCTGGCGGATGAGCACGGCGTCAGCCTGTTCAACATCTCGTGCGGCTCTCCCTATTACAACCCTCACATCCAACGTCCGGCCTTCTATCCTCCTTCAGATGGCTATCAGCCACCCGAAGATCCGCTCATCGGCTGCGTCCGACAAATCAACACCGTCAATGATTTGAAGCAGGCCCTTCCGGATATCCCATTGGTCGGGACCGCCTACTCTTACTTCCAGGAGTATCTGCCCCACGTGGCTCAGGCGGTCGTGAGGGCAGGGTGGGTCGATTCGGTCGGCATCGGTCGACTCGTCCTGAGTGATTGGGAACTCCCCGCGAAAGTTCTCGCTGGCGACGACTACAGGGCTGCGAAAAAAATCTGCCGCACCTTCAGCGACTGCACGACCGCCCCGCGGAACGGTATCATCTCCGGATGTTTCCCGCTCGACGAGTACTACAAGGACTCGCCCGAGGCGGAACAACTGAAACAGGCCAAAGCGTCCCTTCGCGAAAAACTCTCGACCGACGTCCGTTAGCCGCGAGCCAACGGCGAGCGTTCACACGCATGCGAAACAATGAATCTTTCGTGACCTCTATCACCCACCCCAACCGGGAACTCCTCGGCCTCGGCATCCGGCAGCCATGGGCGGAGTTGATTCTGCGCGGAGTCAAAACGATTGAGGTCCGCAGCCAGCCGACGAACGTACGTGGTCCAATCTATCTGTATGTGGGAAAGAAGCTCGCCGACATCCCCGCCGCAGACAGGATGATCTCTCAGCACGATCTCGATCTCGCTGCACTTCCGATGGGGATCATCGTGGGCACGATTGACATCATCGATTGCAGTCCCTGCACTCCTGTCAACTCGAAGGAAGCATGTGTGCCCGCGTCACTCCTCAAGAACAAGTTCGGCTGGAAGCTGGCCAATCCCCACCGCTTCGCTGAGCCTCTGAAACCGCGGTTCCTGCCGTATGGGGTGTGGTTCTATCCCTTCCAACGCCGTCAGGAGTCATCGCTCCGATAGTGCGACGGCCACGTCATTTTGCCGCCGCAATTCGATGCATTTCCTATGTCGGATTCATTATCTCTCATCGCAACAGCAGCCTTCGGACTCGAAGCGGTCGTCAAGCGCGAACTGCAACAACTGGGTTACGATGTCGTTTCGGTTGAGGACGGCAGATTACAGTTTTTCGGCGATGCACGCGCCATCGCCCGTTGCAATCTCTGGCTGCGATGTGCCGACAGAGTCCTGCTACAGATCGGCGAATTCGAAGCGACCGACTTCGGGGTCCTCTTCGATCAAACGAAAGCACTTCCCTGGCATGAGTGGCTCGGTGCGGAAGCCGAGTTCCCGGTGCGGGGAAAGTCGGTCAAGTCGCAACTGCATAGCGTGCCCGACTGCCAGCGGATCGTGAAGAAAGCCGTCGTCGAACAACTCAAATCCAAACATCGCGTCGAGTGGTTTGAAGAAACGGGACCGACCTATCCCATCGAGATCAGCATGCTCCGCGACCGGGCCACGCTGACGATCGACACTAGTGGGGCAGGACTCCACAAACGGGGCTATCGCAAACTCGTGGGACAGGCTCCTCTCAAGGAGACACTTGCGGTAGCCCTCATCCAGTTGAGTTACTGGAACGAGACTCGTCCGCTGATCGACCCCTGCTGCGGGAGCGGTACGATCCCCATCGAAGCAGCACTCATCGGTCGAAACATGGCTCCCGGTTTGAACAGGTCTTTCATCAGCGAAGACTGGCCTCAACTGGAACCACGACTCTGGGATGAGGTCCGCGCCGAAGCTCGCGACCTTGTTCGTGATTCGCTCGACTTTCGACTCATTGGGACAGACATCGATCCCAATGAGCTCAAACTCGCCCGCCAGCACGCGTCCGCAGCCGGCGTCGAGAACGACATTCACTTTCAGACCAGACCGATGAGTGAGTTCAGCACGCCGAACAAATATGGCTGCCTGATCACCAACCCGCCATACGGCGAACGACTGGGCGAGCACGAAGCAGTCGAGACCCTGTACCGCGAGATGGGTCGCCAACTGTCGCCACACGACACCTGGTCGGTTTATGTCCTGACTTCACATCCGAACTTCGAGCGGCTGTACGGCAGAAAGGCGGATCGACGTCGCAAACTGTACAACGCCCGCATCGCCTGCACCTACTATCAGTTCAACGGCCCACGACCACCCGGACGCCGTGCAGGTATTACGGAAGAGTAGGATCACTGAGCCATCAACAGCAGACGGTTGCCAAGCTCTTTGCCAGCATCACTGTCGCCCTTCATTCCTCAACAGGTATCACGCCCGTGTTGCGAAAGGGCATCCAGAGTTGGAATCCGGGGATCAGTGGTTGGAATTGCCAGTCGTGTGCCTCCAGTGCACTTTGTACTCCGGTTGAACCTTCGCTCACGATTGCACCATTGTATTTCGTCCAATCAGAACCTGAAGTATCTGCGGTTTGGTCAAACAACTGATTCCACTCGTCCAGCATTACGGAATCCTTGGGAAACATATAGTTCGACGAATACAGTGATGGTCGCCGCAGGAAACCGGCCAGATCGACGCGGTTAAGTTGCGGGTCGAGGAGAAATCGGGTCCCCGGCGACGTCTGCTCTTGAGCCGCCTTCAGTGCTTGGGCAAAACCCACTGGATACTCACGGATGTTGATCGCCGGACAGGCGAGCGCAAACTGAAATCCACTGAGGGTGTGTAAGACCATGAGGAGCGATGCAGTCACTCCGACCAGGCTGGCCCAGACGCCCTCCGTTTCCTCTCGCTGGGCATGTTGAATGAGTAGCGGGATCAACAGGAGTGCACACGCGGACGGTCCCCACCAGATGTTTGGCTGGAACGTCACAAATCCCACGAACTGCTCCTCCCGAAACAGTACTGCGAACAACAGGCTGCCTCCCATCGCCACGAGCGGCAACGTGATTGCACGCGGCTCCCGGGGGTGAACGAGTTCGCGCAGCAGCCGGATGCCGGGAAAGACCGCGAGCAACAACAGGGCCGCACATCCGTAGACCATGAACCGGGCCACTTCGATCGTCTGTTCCAGGTTGGGATGGAGCTTCCAGGACGGCACACTCGGCACCGTCACCAGGAAAGCCGGCAGCAGATAGACAACAGCACCGACAGCCAAGACGAACACACTCGCTGCCAGCTCAATCAGTCGTGCCCGTTGGACCACCAGACTCACCAGCAGAGCCGGTGCATAGAAGATGAATAGAGAAGGTTTGACCCATCCCGAGGCGACGATCGCCACCGCGACAAGGACAATCAGCTTGAGTCGTCCAGAAGTCGTGATCGCAGTCCGGCACGATGCGTCGAACAGAATCAGACTGACGGCTGCCAGTGCTGTCGACATCGCCTGCGGCAGGTTCCAATACATGCGGTTGGCCACGCCTGGTTCAATCACAAGAGCTGCTTGAGGATGCAGAAAAGGCAGGACCGACGGCAACATCAAGGGGCCGAAGATGAGTGGGATCACGCCTGCAGCCAGCACATACTTGCCGGAAAGTTGCTCCCGGATCATCAGCGACATTGAGGACCAGCACAGCAGCAGTGACGCCGACACCCACAAGCCTGTCGATGCCTGATACTCAGTGACCCGCAACACTGACGCGAGTCCTGCCATCAGGACGCCATGCCCGACGTGCGTGACCGCGCAATAGTCACGAAACGGCGAACCATACATGTCCCGGAGCGGCAGTCCGGACTCACGCACCATGATCGCAAGATATACATGAAAGCCCGTGTCGCCGTTCATCGCCGAGTAGGCAACCTTCTCCCCTTCTTCGGATGCGTAAACGAATTCAGAGACCGTGTGCTGCCAAAGTGTCATCACGACCGCGAAGATGGTGACGAAGGCAAATACACGTCCGCTCGTCCCCCATCGAAGCGACTTGCCCCGCAAGTTCATCATCAGCCAAACTGTCGCTGGCAGGCCGGTCAATCCCGACAACACCATTCCTGGGAGCACATCCTTCAGCAAATAGGCCGTCAGCGTCCCCAGGGTGAGCACCAGAATCAGTCCGCCCCCTAAGGTGAGGGCCAGTAAAGACACAAGATCTAGCTCAGCCGGGACGCTCTTGATTGCCCCCTGAGGATCGATAACCAATCGTTGGTTCCGAATCACGATCAGCGGCAGCCAACCTCCGATTGCAAGCAATCCCATCAGCGTCGACAAAGCCACTCCACAGGCGGCGAGGATTCCAGCGGGATGGTCGGCGAAGATTCGCAGCAGGCTGTCATACGAAGACATATCAGCAGCTTTCCGTGCGACAGCTGGTCAGCAGTGTGCTCATCATCGGCAAATCTTACCCTCCAGCGGGGCAACGAAGGATCTCGTGACTCGAATCGCCGGATCGTATGTCACCTGCGCCAGAACTGGAAGTCGTCATTCAGTTGCTCGACGGTCCATCCCAGTTCCTGAAGATTCTCCTGAGCATGTGTTGAACTCTTGTGCAGGAGGGCAGCGTCATACTGGGACCAGCCCGTCGAATCGGTTTCGAAGGGTTCAACAAACAACCGCTTCCACTCCTTCAGATTCTCGAGATCGACATCCGCCATGAACGACGTTCCAATGAGCGTCGGTCGGCCCAAGGCACTGAGAACTGGCAATTGAGCTCCGGCAGGATCAAGTAGAAACCGGGTCTGCGGAGGTGTCTTCGAACCGGCAACTCGCAGCGTGTCAACGTACGCGGAGACATAAGCTCGGGAGATCACTGCTGGATAGGCGGCTGCAAAGAGGGAACCATTGAGGAGTTGGATCGCACCCAGCAACAGTCCCGCGAGAATCAGTCCGTCTGCCCTCCCTGTCTGCTTGATTCGCCGAGCGGAAGACAACAGCACTAAAGGAAACAACAGGACTACACAGGCCGATGGTCCCCACCACAAGTTAGGCTGAAACACGCGGAAGCCGACAAACTGTTCTTCGCGAAACAGCAAAGCGAAGATCAGGCTGCCTCCCATCGCGATCAAAGCCAATGTGATCGCCTGCGGTTCGGACCTGGTCGTCACAGTGGCGATCAGCGTTTTCAGGGGCCCAATCGAGAGTAGCAGTCCAGCCCCACAGCCGAACACAACGAAGCTAAGTACCTCCATCGTTTGCTCCCAGCTGGGGTGCAGGCTCCAGGAGGGGACTTCCGGCACTGGCACGAGCCACGCAGGCAAAAGATACACTGCCACTCCCATGACCAATAAACCGATTACCACAGCCAAGTCACGGATCGGTGCGCGATGCACGAGCAAGCTCAACAGCAGGGCCGGCCCATAAAAGATGATCAATGACGGCTTGACCCAACCGGAGGCGATCAACACCAGTGTTGTAATTCCGATCATGCGGAGACGATGGCTTTCCGACTCTGTCCGACCGTAGAGATGAAAACAGAGGAGCACAACCGCGCCCAGAGAAGTCGATATCGCTTGCGTCACATTCCAGTACATCCTGGCAGAGATCAATGGCTCCTGGTTGCGCGCCAATTGAGGATTCGCTAACAGCGCAAACACGGGTATGGAGACCGGCCCCAGCAGCAGGGGGGAGAGACTGCCGATTGTCAGAAAGCCCTTCGGCAAGGTTGCCCGAGACAACAAATCAAATGTCGCCCAAACAATCAGTACGGTCGCGACGATCCACAGTGATGTCGACGCACGGTACACACTGATTCCCAGCAACGACGAGAAGGTTCCAATCAACACCCCGTGCCCCGTATGAGTGACCGGGCTGTAATCGTGTTCGGTCGAGCCATAGAGGTTCCTCAATGGCAGACCCGTTTCCTTAAGGACCGACGCGAGAAAGACATGGAAGGCGGTGTCACCTTGCAACTCGGAATAGACGTAGGTCTCGATGCCTCGCGAATTGTCCGGTATCTCCGTGAACACGTGTTGCCAGAATCCGATGAGAAATGACGCTCCCGTCACAATCGCAAAGGCCCACCCACCCTCTTTGAGTGATATGCGTCTGCGAAGGATGGCGATCACCAATCGCGAAGCGGCCAGCAGACCGAGCACGCTGGCGATGATCGCGCCCGGAATCAGTTGCTTGAACACAAACGCCGACAGCGTCCCCCAAAACACGACCGAGCAAAGACCGCCGCCAATCGAGAGAGTCAACAAGCTGACGAGACTCACGGGAGCCGAGACTGCTGCTTTCCTGGTGGAGACATTCGTGAGCCCCTGGTCCTTCTCCGGTCCAGATTCGTCTTCCGTCCAACGCAGTGCAAACCACGGAAGCCAAGCCCCCATGATGGCCAACCAGAGGCCGATCAGTAACGCGAGGAGCACTGTGGACAGGACGAAACCAGGCTGACTCGCGAGAATCGTAAACAGTCGCCCGTAAGCCGATTCCTGCGAGGGGTCCATCAATTCTCCGAATCAAGTCTGCCAGAAACCAAGGCAACAACTCATGCGGGGATTAGCACCAAGCTCTGCGATCATTCACTGACGCAGCGCCCAGTTACCCGTTGTGTCATTCCACAATCTGACAACAGACGCCGGAGCGATCAACCCTCACTCGTCGAATCGCCGGAACCTGAATCATCGACTCCAGCACCGGCTCCAACTGCCTCCAGGGTCAGGCTTTCATCGGGTTCCACAACGTAGTCCGCCACGAAGTCCAGCGACTTCTCGTCACCGACTTCTTTGACCTCGACCCGAATGGTGTTCTTACCCTCGAAAGCACCCCGCAGGAGTTCTTCGGACAAGGGATCTTCGACATACATCTCGACCGCACGACGCAGCGGACGAGCCCCGTAATCGAGACCCGAATCCTGCTCGTCCCCTTTGCCCTTGCCGATGATCAATGCCTTGGCCTCTTCACTGAGTTCGAGGGCAAGACCTCGCTCCTTGAGACGCTGACGCACTTTCGTGAGTTCGATGTCGACAATCGCCTTGAGGTTTTCCTCCGTCAACTTGTGGAACACGATCACCTCGTCGAGTCGTCCGATGAACTCAGGCTTGAACTCCCGTTGAATCTCGGACATCACGTTCTTCTTCATCGACTCATAGCTGGCATCCTCATCGGCATTCCCGACAAAACCGAAGTCCGGCGACGAGATCGACCGGGCACCAACGTTGGTGGTCATGATGAGAACCGTGTTCTTGAAGTCCACCTTGCGACCGAAGCTGTCGGTGAGATGTCCCTCCTCCATGATCTGCAGGAGCATGTTGTAGACATCCGGGTGGGCTTTCTCGATTTCGTCGAGCAGCACGACCGCGTACGGACGACGGCGAATTCGCTCGGTGAGCTGTCCGCCCTCTTCGTAGCCGACATATCCCGGAGGAGCACCGATCAGCCGACTGATGTTGTGCTTCTCCTGATATTCGGACATGTCGATCTGAATCAAGGCGTCCTCGTCGCCGAACATGAATTCGGCGAGTGTCTTTGCGAGCAGCGTCTTGCCGACACCCGTCGGACCGGAGAACAGGAACGTTGCAGTCGGACGCTTCGGGTCCTTGAGTCCTGATCGTGAGCGACGTACGGCCTTGGAAACGAGTTTGATCGCCTCGTCCTGGCTGATCACCCTGCGATGCAGTTCTTTCTCCATCTCAAGCAGACGAACCGCATCCTCACTCGACATTCGCGTGAGCGGGATACCGGTCATCTTGGCGACAACTTCCGCGACCACCTCAGCATCGACCACGCCGTCCGTCTCCTGTGACTTCTGACGCCATTCGCGGGTGATGGTTTCCTTCTTCTTCTTGAGTTTGTCCGCCTGATCGCGCAGGGCAGCCGCCTTCTCGAAGTCCTGATTGGCAACGGCCTCTTCTTTCTGAGTGTTCAGCCGTTCGATGTCCTCTTCCAGTTCCTTGAGGTCCGGCGGACGCACCATCGACTTCAATCGAATCCGGGCACCCGACTCGTCGATCACGTCGATCGCCTTATCAGGCAGACAGCGTCCCGTGATGTAACGACTCGACAGTTCGACAGCCTTTTCCAGAGCGTCGTCCGTAATCTGGACACGGTGATGTTCCTCGTAACGATCCCGCAGCCCCTTGAGGATTTCGACCGTCTGTTGAGCGGACGGGGGGTCGACCATGACCATCTGGAAACGACGTTCCAGTGCTGCGTCTTTCTCGATGTACTTGCGATATTCATCGAGCGTGGTCGCTCCGATACACTGCAGTTCACCTCGCGACAGGGCTGGCTTCAGCACGTTCGAGGCGTCGATCGCACCCTCAGCACCACCCGCGCCGACGAGCGTGTGCAACTCGTCGATGAACAGGATCGTATTTTTTGCACGGCGGACTTCGTTCATCACCGCCTTGATGCGTTCCTCGAACTGGCCGCGGTATTTCGTGCCTGCGACCATCATGGCCAGGTCGAGCACGACGATGCGTCGATCACGCAGCAACTCGGGGACGTTCCCCTCGACCACCATCTGGGCGAAGCCCTCCACGATGGCCGTCTTGCCGACGCCCGCTTCACCGAGCAGCACCGGATTGTTTTTCTGACGACGGCAGAGCACCTGAGTCACGCGCTCGATCTCCGTCTCACGACCGATGACCGGATCGAGCTTGCCCTGCTTGGCCAGTTCGGTCAGATCGCGACCAAAGCTGTCGAGAGCAGGGGTCTTGCTTTTGCTTCCTTTGGAAGATGCGCGACCGCCCGTCTGTGCTTCTTCCCCTTCGAGTCCATGCCCGAGCAGATTGAGCACTTCGTCGCGAACGTCTTCGAGCTTGAGGCCGAGGTTCATCAACACCTGAGCAGCGACCCCCTCCTGCTCGCGCAGCAATCCAAGCAGCAGGTGTTCTGTTCCCACGTAATTGTGATTGAGGTTGCGGGCCTCCTCCATCGCGTACTCGATGACCTTTTTGGCCCGAGGCGTCTGCGGGAGCTTGCCCATCGTGACCATGTCCGGCCCCGACTGCACGATCTTCTCGACCTCGAGCCGAATCTTGCGCAGGTCGACATCAAGATTCTTCAGCACGTTCGCCGCGACTCCGGAGCCTTCCTTGACGAGGCCCAGCAGAATATGCTCAGTGCCAATGTATTCGTGGTTGAATCGCTGCGCCTCCTGGTTCGCGAGTTGCATCACCTTGCGGGCGCGGTCGGTAAATCGTTCGTACATCCGACGAATCTCCGTGGTCGGTGGAGTGGAGGACAGTCATTCTGCCCAAACTTACGTCACAGAGAGGCCTTGAGAGGAATGAACTCCCGCCGCCCCATCGAGAAGCCGTCTTTGACCGCAGCGACGTTTGTCGAGAAGCCATATGCTGAGATCAAACAGCCCGAAAACTCGACACAGCCCTGCTAATCGCGCCAATCTGACAACTTCCGTCCATGACGAAGCAAATTCTAGTCTTCCAGCACGAGTGTGACAAGACGTGGACCGTGCCACAGTAGTCGTAAGATGTTGGCTTTTGATAGGTTGAAGATAGAAGGGGGCAGGCACTCGTTTCCGCCGACATGACGAACAGCCATCTTGCAGATCGCGAAATGACTTCATTAGACGGAATGTCGTGCTTGCTGCTGTCACAATTCAGATTCATACGGTCACGCTCAGGTGTCGAACTCGCCCATGCATCAGTCCCGGCCCACATCAGAAGCGGCTGCCCGAGTGCTCGACCTCACAGCAAAATTGGCTCACGTTACCCGAGAGGCAGCCAGCGAACCTCATCTGCTCGCGGCTCTCTGGATCGACGAAAGCGTGGCTCGCGATCTGCTCGAACAATCAGGCATTACAGAGACACTCCTTCGTCAATGGCTCGGCGATGACGTTCTCTTTCATCCAGTCGACGACGAATTGACACATGAAACAGGTGCAGCAGCGACACACCTGCCCAACCTCGCATCCGTCATTACAGCCGCTCAGTCTTTCGCTGGGCAGTTGGGACGGCATGCGGAAATGGGCACCGAGCATCTGCTGATGGGCCTCATCTCGGTTGGCGGACCAATTGCTGCCAAGCTCAAAGAGCAGGGGGTCACGCTCGAATTCCTGGATCAGCAAACGGCTGACGAGACTGGCTCGCCGCACGAACCCATCCCGGTCGACATCACTCTCGCACCGACGATCGTCACCGTCCAGGACACGACGCACACCGATCGCATTCTCGATGCGGCTGCGAACCGTTGTCGGGAAGGACTCCGAGTTGTCGAAGACTTCACGCGGTTCGTCCTTGATGACGCTCATCTCTCACGGCTGCTCAAAGACTTGCGGCACGATCTGACGGCTGCGCTCGCCATGCTGCCGACCGATCGACTGCTCCGCTCCCGTGACACGCCGGGCGACGTCGGCACCCGTATCGACACCTCCGCTGAGCGACAACGGCTCGGCCCGCATCACGTCGCGCGAGCAAATGCCAAACGGGTCGAGGAGTCACTCCGCACGCTCGAAGAGTACGGCAAGGTGATCGATGCTGAGTTCGCTGCCCGCTGCGAAGCTCTGCGGTACCGCTTCTACACGATCGAACAGGCGATCGAGACCACGCACGCCGCCCGCGAACGCCTTGCTGACTGCCGTCTGTATCTGCTCGTCGGTAGCACCCCGGCTGCTCAAAGCAGCCGGGGTGCTCTCTCATGGCTGATCCGTGACGCCCTCGCTGGCGGGGTCGATGCAATCCAACTCCG
>JAGQQG010000073.1 GCA_020426325.1 Planctomycetaceae bacterium
CTTGGCGCATTCGTAGACAGCCTCAGAGTTCAAGAGATGCAGGGCCTGCGGTGCGATCGTCGTTTCGTTCCGGCGGGGACAGCTGCGATTGGTGTCGGGACGATCGAACGCAGCGAACAACGGGTACGGCAGGTTGCGTCGCACGAACAGGTAGACACTGCGGCGATGATGATCTGATTGGTTGTCGGTGACGGGCCACTGGTTCTTCAGGAGTGTGCTGGTCACTTCTTGCGGTAACGGCGGAGAGATGCCGGGACCTTCCTCGGTTGAGTTGAGCATCCCGGCTGCGGACAGCATCGCATCCCGAATGGCTTCTCCCTCCAGTCGCCGCAGACGCATGCGGCCGAGCAACTCATTATCTGGGTCCTGCTCAACGAGTTGCTCCCAGATGACAGCTCCTGTTAGTTCCGGCGAACTCATTGTCCGATAGGTGCTGGATGTCACGAGTAGTCGATGCATGGCTTTGAGGCTCCATCCCTGCTCGACGAACTCGGCAGCCAACCAGTCGAGTAACGCAGGATGGGTGGGCCAGTCACCCATCACTCCGAAGTCACTCGATGAAGCGACGATCCCCCGCCCGAAGTGGTGTTGCCAGATGCGGTTGACCATCACCCGTGACGTGAGCGGATGATCTGCCGAAACGAGCCACGCTGCGAGGTCCGAACGGGTTTGACCAACCGCGTCAGAACGGCCAGTCGTTTCGAGGACTCGCAGAGTCGCAGGCACCAGTTCCGGACCGGGGCGACGGAAATCGCCCCGAATCCAGAGCCGGCTGGGTTCGATCGCTGTGTTCGACGCTGAGACCACACGTCCGTACGTCACACGGGGCTCCTTCTCCTTTTTCAATTCGTCCAGTTGCTGCTCCAGCGACTGAATGCGCTCGTTCGTTTCTGAAGATGCGTCCGACTGTAACCTGTCGAGTTCACTCTGAATCGTCTGTTCTCTTTGGGCACGGTTCTGCCGGAACGCGTTCAGTGCTGCCTGCTCTTCCGGAGTTGGGATCGGCTTCTCACTGAAGATGTCTGCCGGATCGAAGTAAGCTCGGAGACGATAGAAATCGAACTGGCTGATGGGATCGTACTTGTGGTCGTGACAGGCCGCACACTGAAACTGCAAACCCAGAAAGACCGAGCCGACGGTGCTCGTCATATCATTGAGGAAGCTGTGACGTCGCTCCTGCTGCAGATTGATGTCGGGCATGTCCGGCCCGCAGAGCAGAAACCCGGTGGCAATCGCTGCATCACGATTCGCTGGCCGCAGTTCATCCCCCGCAATCTGCAATTGCACGAATACGTCGTAGGGGATGTCTGCGTTGAGGGCCCGGATCACCCAGTCACGATACCGCCAGGCGTTGGGTCGCACCTTGTCGTGCTCGAAGCCATCTGACTCAGCAAAACGGGCTAGGTCGAGCCAGTGCTGCCCCCAGCGTTCTCCGTAATGCGGGCTCGCAAGCAGGCGGTCGACAACGCGTTCATATGCTCCGGGGACCGCGTCATTCAGGAATGCTGTTATCTCTCCTGGAGTCGGAGGCAGCCCTGTCAGGTCGTAGGTCACGCGCCTCAAGAGTGTCCGGCGATCAGCCTCCGGCATTGGTCGCAGTCCGCGTTCCTCAAGCTGCGCGAGCACGAATCGATCAGCCGGGTTGCGACACCATTCGACAGCAGTGACCTGCGGCAACTCAGGACGTACGACAGGTTGGAACGCCCAATGCGATCGATCGTCTGCGGTAATCAGAGGTTCGTCCGGAGTCTCTGCCACTGCGATGCTCACGAGGAGCAGCAGCAGAGTAACAACAACAGAGACCGGGCGAGACAATTTCATTTGATTGATCAAGTCAGGCAAGAATCTCGGTGACGATACGGCCTGCTACATCAGTCAGCCGGTCGTCGCGGCCATCGTGGAAGTACGTGAGTGATTCATGGTTCAGCCCCAGCAGGTGAAGGATGGTTGCATGCAGGTCGTGGATATGGACCGGATTCTCTTCGGCCCGCAGACCGATCGCATCAGTGGCTCCATAAGTGAAGCCTCGTTTGACACCGCCCCCTGCAAACCAGACGGTGTATCCCCACGGGTTGTGATCGCGCCCGGTTCCCTGCTCGCTCATCGGCATGCGACCAAACTCTCCCCCCCAGATCACGAGCGTATCATCGAGAAGACCTCGATTGCGAAGATCGACCAGCAGCCCCGCAATCGGCTTGTCGGTCGCAAGACAGTACTGGCTGTGATTCTTGTCGACATCCGTGTGGGCGTCCCAGCCATTCGTGTCCCCGGAGTACAACTGCACGAAGCGCACTCCGCGTTCGATCATACGCCTCGCCAGCAGGCAGCGGGTGCCGAACTCCCGGGTCGGCGATTCATCGATTCCGTAGAGCCGGTGTGTTGCTTCGGTCTCCTGTGAGATATCGACGACCTCGGGTGCTGACGACTGCATACGGTAGGCAAGCTCATATGTGTTGATCCGGGCAGCGAGCTGACCGTCGAAATCATGTCGGGCCAGATGTTGTTGATTGAGTTGACCGATGAGATCGAGTGTCTGCCGTTGCCGCTGTGGCGTGACACGGGCAGATGGCTTGAGGTGGAGGATGGGACTCGGACCGGATCGGACTGTCGTGCCTTGATGTGTAGCCGGCAGGTATCCGCTTCCCCAGGCCGGCGGACCTCCTTTGATGCCTCCTCCGTGATCGGTCATCACGACAAACGACGGCATGTTCAGATTCTCGCTGCCCAGTCCGTAGCTGACCCAACTCCCCAGCGAAGGTTTGCCCATCAGAATGCTGCCGGTATTCATTTGATACACCGACTGCGGATGATTAACGCTGTCGCCGTGGCAACTGCGCAGAACACACAATTCGTCAGCCACTTCCGCAATGTGCGGCAGGAAATCGCTGACCTCGATTCCACTTTCACCTCGCGGGTGAAAGTTACGGACAGGGGCCAACAGCGGATTGTCAGCCACTTTTCGCCGCGTCATGACCTTGCCGAAACTCTCAGGCAATGGTTGCCCTGAATACTTCACGAGGTCCGGTTTAGGATCGAACAGATCCACGTGGCTGGGACCACCATGCATGAACAGATAGATTACACGCCGCGCACGAGCCGGAAAGTGCGAAGCACGCGGAGTCAGAGGAGAGGTTACTTGAGAGTCTGCATCCGCCTGCTGCATCCCTGCCAGCGCAATTGCACCGAACCCGCCCCCTGCCTGCAACAGGAAGTCGCGACGCGATTCTGACTTTGGGAAATGCGGATCACGCATGAGCACAGCCTCACCAAGATTATGCGCGACGCGACAACGAAGTTGAAGGACCGGCTTTCGCCTTGACAGTGTGGCACGACGTTCCGCGTCGTGAGTTCACAGCAAAGAGAAGCGGCCTCTGCCGACGATAACACCATTGGCAGGCAGATCGACCTCTTGTTGTGTTGTGTCGTTCTTGATCGAAGTCACCAGATTCTGCAGTTCAATGGTGCCGTTCAGTCTCACTGTGACTGACCTATTGGACGCGTCGGGCGTGGACAATCTCGTAATGACATAGCGGTCCGTCGCCTCGTTGTCTCGATACTGTAAGGCATATACCTGACGTTCGTGCCAGGCCGACGTGATCAGCCGATCACTTCGGAGGACTCCGTCAGACTGCCACTTTTTGCGGATTCTCAAAAGTGACTGATACCAATCACGCAGCACCGGATCGGACTCGCCGTCGAGTTTGGATGTCGAGAATGCCAGCGGGTCGATCGCCGAGATGCTACCGGGACGATTGTAGTCCGGGTACTCGCGCGCACGGCCTTCATCGACTGCACATCGCAGGTGTTCATCTCCAAAGTCGGTGAAGAACCGAAACGGGGAGTCGGCCGCGATTTCCTCTCCCATGAAGAGCAATGGAATTGACGGAAACAGGAGAACTAATGCTGCCGCAGCCTTCTGTGTATCTCGTGACGTCAGATGATGAAACCTTTGACCGTGAACATCGTTACCGATCACGTCATGGTTCTGCAGAGCAATTACAAACGAGTGCAGCTCGTCGCCTGTTCCTGCAGGATGCAGGCGTAAACGTTCTGTGGGTGACACGCGATGTTCGGGTGGTCCCACGTAGATGTAGCCGTGCTCCAGACACTCTTCGAGGTCTGTTGTCTGGTAAGGTCTTGTCACATGGATCGCATCGGGAGCACTGACCGCATAGATGGAATGCATCACGTCATCACACCAGATCGCATCGTACGGGTCGCAAACGTCATCCGGAGGGTGGAGCAACCGCCGGTCGTAGCGATTGGCCTCTGCAATCAGATGAATCCTGTGGTTCACGGTGGCAGAATAATCGGTGACTGCTTTGCGAATTGCATGCAGGATGTGCACCGGACTCGTGTCGAACATCGCATCGACGGCATCGAGCCGCAGCCCGTCGAGATGAAACTCATCCAGCCAGGAGAGGGCGTTCTCGATGATGTATTGCCGGACCGGACCGCTTTCTGCACCGTCGAAGTTAAACGCTTCGCCCCAAGGAGTGTGATGCGTCTGAGAGAAGTATGGTCCGAAGTCCGAGAGATAGTTGCCCTCGGGACCGAGATGGTTGTAGACGACATCCAGCATCACGGCGAGGCCGACCGCGTGGGCCGCATCGACAAAGGCCCGGAAGTCATCTGGCTGGCCATAATTGTGAGACGGAGCAAACAGGTTGACGCCGTCGTAGCCCCAGTTCCAACGTCCGGGTGCCTGAGCCACTGGCATGACTTCGATCACGGTGATTCCCAACTCGCGTAATGCCGAAAGTCGCTCGATTGCTGCCCGAAAGGTGCCTGCCTGCGTGAACGTCCCGATGTGGAATTCGTAGATGACGAGGTCCGACTTCTCAATCCCTACCCAGCCATCATCCTTCCACTTGTAGGACGCTGGATCAATCACCTGAGACCGACCGTGGACTCCCTCCGGTTGAAAGCGTGAACAAGGATCAGGACGGACAATTGATTCATCCAGCCTGAAAGCATACCGCGTGCCCGGTCCGACGCCCTCGATGAGCGTGCGGAAACAACCCCCAGCTTCCACCCGCATCGGATTCAGCTGAGTGCTGCCGTCCCGTTCAATCAGAACCTCCACCGATGTACGTCTCGGAGCCCAGACTGCAAACTCCGTCTGCAAACCGCTGAGGACTGTCGCACCTGACATCGATTACGCTCGTTCGTCCTGAACCCACAAAACTCGCCAACTAGGAATCGTCCTGCATGGACCGACCACATGATACAGATCCAGGATCCGTCGGGAAGACTCAGCCCCCGGTCAAGCTCTTGCCAATTTCTTCTCTTAATCTGGAGACCTCCTCCGACAGTTCGACAGTCCGTCCCGGAGCTTCGCCACGCCAGAAGGGGATTGTTGGAGGTGCTCCGTGGGCATCCGACACGATCAGGTCATTCCCCCGGAGGGTCTGAATCCGCCACGAGGTGTTGCCCAGCAGGAAGATATCGCCCGCTGAGCTTTCCACAGCGAAGTCTTCATCGACCGAGCCGACGACCGTCATCTCGGGTTCCATCACGACGCGGACATTGTCGATTTCGGGGATGGCGCCTCCATTGTTCACTGCTGTGATCCGTGCCCCCTTGCGGGCGCGAAGCCGCCGGTTCACCTTATCGTGATGCAGATAAGAACGTGAGCGCCCCGCCTGTTGGGTGATCCCTTCGCTAAGGAACTCGACCACTTCGTCGAACTGCTCGCGTGTCAGGTTCCGGTACGAGTAGGCTCGTCGGCAGAGATCGTATAGCTCATCCGTGTCCCATTCCTCCGCAGCAACCTCTGCAACAATCTGCTGAGCAAGGATGTCGAGCGGTGCTTCGGGAATGGGCGTGACGTCAAGTCGACCAGCTTTGACGGCACGGATCAGGCTCATGCACTCGATCAGTTCGTCCCGCGTGAGTGCAAACAGTCGCCCCTTGGGTGTGAGGCCAAGTGCGTGTCCCGAACGACCGATGCGCTGAAGGAAGGTCGCGATCGAACGGGGCGAGCCCATCTGGACCACGAGGTCGATGTAACCGACATCGATACCCAGTTCGAGCGATGCAGTGGCCACGACCGCTTTGAGTTGGCCACTTTTGAGTTTCTGCTCGGTCGTTAGCCGAATGTCAGCGGAGAGAGATCCATGATGAGCACCGACTGCCTCCTCGCCCAGCCGTTCCGTGAGTTGGAACGTCAGCCTCTCTGCGAGACGTCGTGTGTTGACGAAGATCAGCGTGCTGCGGTGCTGCTCGATCAACTCGACCAGCCGTTCGTTCACCTCAGCCCACTGCTCATGCGAGCAGACGGACGACAGATCGCTCGGCGGCACCTCGATGCCGAGGTCGAGGTCGCGCTGGTGGCCGACGTCGACAATTGAAATGGGGAAGTCGGAATGCGGAACGCGGAACTCCATATCGTCTTCCTCCGCATTCCGCATTCCGCATTCCGCATTCGCAATTCCTGGAGTCCCAATCAGAAAAGCGGCGGTGCGTTCAATGGGCTTCTGTGTCGCTGAGATGCCGATGCGTTGCAGGGGGCGGTCTGCAACGTGTTGGAGGCGTTCCATTGAGAGCGAAAGGTGCGAGCCTCGCTTGTCGCGGACGAGCGCGTGAATCTCGTCGACGATCAGCGTGTCGACCGTCCGCAGCACCTCACGGCTCTTCTCGGCTGTGAGCATCAGGAACAGCGACTCGGGAGTCGTCACAAAAATGTGCGGCGGTCGACGCACGAGGGCGGCCCGCTTGTGAGATGGTGTATCACCCGTCCGCAGGCCGACGGAGATCGGCGGCATCACGAGGCCTTGCCGCTCAGCCTCCGCGAGGATTTCTTCGAGCGGTGTTTCGAGATTGCGGTGCATGTCGTTCGACAGCGCTCGCAGCGGCGAAACGTACACAACCCGCATCTCGTCCACGAGTCTACCTTCAACACCCTCGCGAAACAGCCTGTCGATGATGGCCAGAAACGCGGTCAGCGTCTTGCCGCTCCCTGTCGGGGCGGCGATCAGAGTATGCTCGCCACTGGCGATGTGCGGCCACCCGTGGGTCTGCGGCTCGGTCGGTCCGTCGAACCGTGAATGAAACCAGTCCTGAATGACCGGATGGAATGTCTCAATCGCCATACTGGATGTTCGTCAGAGGATGAGGGATACTCGAACGAGTTGACAACAGAATCCTCTCGTCGCTGAACTCACCAGAGTTCAGACAACGATCGGGGTTCTCTCTGCTGAATTCTGGCGAATCCAGCTACATACGAACCGCTACGATTCGATTATCACTGATCCCTTACTCAACATCCATACACCATGTCCGACCTGACGCATTTTGATGATTCCGGGGCCAGCCGCATGGTCGATGTGGGGGAAAAGCCGATCACGCTTCGTCGAGCGCGGGCGGAGGCGGTCTTGCGAATGCAGCCGGAGACGCTGCGGCTGATCAGCGACCGCAAGATGGCGAAGGGGGACGTGTTCGAAGTCGCACGGCTGGCAGGCATCATGGCGACCAAACGGACCCAGGACCTCATCCCGCTGTGCCACTCACTCGGCCTCGACAGTGCTCAGGTCGACTTCGAGACCATCGATGACGAACGACTGCGGATCGAGACATCAGTTAGCGTACACGGCCGCACGGGCGTCGAGATGGAAGCCATGACAGCCGCCAGCATCGCTGCTCTCACCGTCTACGACATGTGCAAAGCAGTCGACCGTGGAATGGAGATCGAGTCGGTCCACCTGCTGGAGAAACAGGGCGGCAAGAGCGGTCATTGGGTGAGGGACTAGCCAACGATACCGGCATCAACTGATAATCGCTTTCACGGGTTGAGCTTCGACCTGGACGCCGGTCAGGCGTTCGTCGAGGCCGCGATGTTTGACGGTGAATCGTTTGTGGTCGATACCGAGTTGATGCAGGATCGTGGCGTTCAGGTCGCGAATGTGGACGGGCTTTTCGACGATGTTGTAACCGAACTCATCCGTCAGGCCATGAGTGACACCGCCCTGGATACCGCCGCCCGCCATCCAGACCGTATAGCACTTGGGATGATGGTCGCGGCCGTAGTTGGTTTTGGTCAATGTTCCCTGGCTGTAGATCGTCCGCCCGAACTCGCCTCCCCAGATGACCAGCGTATCATCGAGAAGGCCACGCCGTTTCAGGTCCTGGACAAGTGCCCAGGCGGGTTGATCCACCTCTTTTGTCTGGCGGCGAATGTTCTCCGGCAGACCGCTGTGATGATCCCAGCCTCGATGAAAGATCTGGATGAACCGCACGTCCCGTTCAGCCATGCGCCGGGCGAGGAGACAGTTGTGGCCGAACGTGCCGGGCTTGAGCACATCTTCTCCGTACATGTCGAGAATGTGCTTGGGTTCGCCCGAAACATCGACCAGTTCCGGAACTGATGACTGCATGCGAAACGCCATTTCATACTGATTGATACGTGTGTGCGTTTCTGGGTCACCCATTTCGTCATAGATGCGCTCGTTCATGGCCTGAAGGCGATCGAGCATCAGCCGTCGGGTTTCGGCACTGACGCCGCCCGGATTCGAGAGATAGAGTACCGGATCGCCCTGTGCCCGGAACGCGACTCCCGAGTGCACGGAGGGAAGAAAGCCGCTCCCCCACAGCCGCGAATACAATGCCTGCCCGCGTGGTTCGCAGTTGAGCACCACGAAATCAGGCAGGTTCCGATTCATTGTGCCCAGCCCATAGCTGACCCAAGCTCCTAATGTGGGCCGGCCGGGAATCTGGTTGCCGGTCTGGATGTACGTAATCGCGGGGTCGTGGTTGATGGCTTCCGTCCAGACGGTTTGGATGAATGCCAGATCGTCGGACATCGATCCTGTCTTTGGCAGCAGTTCGCTGACGTACTTACCGCTCTCCCCATATTGGTCGAACCGGAACATCGAGGGAGCGATCGGAAAACGTGCCTGTGAAGCGGTCATCGTCGTCAGCCGCTGTCCCTTGCGAACCGACTCCGGCAGGTCCTTGTTGAACCAGTCGACCATCTCAGGCTTGTAGTCGAACGTATCCAGATGCGACGGAGCACCGGCCATGAACAGCCAGATCACACGTTTGGCGCGAGCGGGAAAGTGTCCGCCATTCAGGACGCCACCGGACTCGGCCTGGGCCGGATGCTGAACCAATGACGCCATTGCGGCTGCACCCAGTCCCTTCGCCGCTCGCCCAAAGAACTGACGGCGTGTCTCCAGGGAGATCCACTCGTTGATCGGATGTTGGTTCATGATCCTGCTTCTCAGCTGCGTGTCGTCACACGGGCTATTGAGTGTTTCAATGGATGGATGCTACTTGTTGATGAAGTCGTCACGGTTCATCAGGATGTTTGCGACCATCGTCCATGCTGCGAGGTCAGCGATGTTCAGGTCGGGATCGGGTGTGGTGTCTCCGGTCTTGACGAGTTCGCTGGCAGATTCTTCATTCTGTTGAAAAGTCTTACGGAGTTCGACAGCGGTTGAGGACATCTCGGTCACATCAAGGTCGCTGGCCGGCCGGCAGAGCACTGTTTCAAGCATCCACTTTGCCCGTGACTCATCGTCCTCGAACTTCCGAAGTGTCCTCTCCGCGAGAAAGCGGGCCGATTCGACGAACTGCGGATCGTTCATCAGGACGAGTGCCTGCAATGGCGTGTTGGTTCGCTCGCGGCGGACAGTGCACTGCTCGCGAGTCGGAGCGTTGAAGGCCGCCATCGATGGCGGCGGTGAGGTCCGCTTCCAGAAGGTGTAAAGACTGCGACGGTACAGGGCCGGGCCGGTGTCCTTCTTGAAGTACCGCGTGTTGCTGCCGGTGATGGCGACGACGTTCCACAATCCGGCAGGTTGATACGGTTTGACACTCGGTCCGCCGACGTCGGGCTGCAACAGACCACTGACAGCCAACGCCTGATCGCGGAGAGCCTCCGCATCCAGCCGCATCCGGGGTCCGCGCGAGAGCAAACGGTTCTCGACGTCGTCAGCCAGTTTCTCGGGTGTCACTTTGCAACTCTGTCGATACGCGGCTGAGGTGACCATCAGTTTGAGCATGTGATTCACGTCCCATCCAGACTCGACAAACTCAACCGCCAGCCAGTCCAGTAGCTCCGGATGGCTCGGTCGGTCCCCCATGATTCCGAAGTCCTCCGATGTTTTGACGAGCCCCGTGCCGAAGATCGACTGCCACAGCCGATTGACGGTCACACGAGCCGTCAGCGGATGGTCGGGATCCACGAGCCAGTCGGCCAGGGCGAGCCGGTTGCCGGGAACATTCGAGGGCAACGACGGCAAAGCTGCAGGAACATTGGGGGTTACTTCGTCGACTGGACGATCGTACTCCCCACGTTGCAGCACCCACGCACGCGGTGCGGTCGGACGTTCCTCCATGATGAGAGTCGTCGTGGATCGCGAGTAGATGTAGTCACGTCGCAACTGTGTGTTGGCCAGTTCACGCGAGAGGTTTCGAGAGTCGTCCCTGATCGCCCGCTGGTAGTAATGATCAAGTCTGTCTCTCTCCTCGGGCTGGAGATCATCCCAAGGCACATCAGAGTTCAGGAGCCGTCTCAATTCGCCGTCTACGGCCAGCAATTGAACTTCCTCATCATTGACCCAGCGGCGAAAGATGCGAACGTCGCTCATACCGGCAGTCGGGAGACTGCCTGCAACCTTCAATGGAACGTCGGCCAACTCAGTGGCTTCAATATGCTCTTCCGTCGAATTCCGCAGGGCGATTTGCCTCCCGTTGAGCAGGATGGTGATCGAGGAGGTCGACTGGCCGCCCGAATAGCGCACGCACACATGTTGCCAGGCGCGCGGTTTCAGGGCGTCGTTGTCCGGCAGGCGACCGCTGACATCGTTTCCGCTGCGATCGAAAATCTCAAAGTTAAGATTCCCTGCAGTCCCACTCGTAATCTTCCAACCGACCGTGACTTCCTCCGGCTTCTCCTTATCTTCAGTACCTTTTTTTGCAACCTTCTGTGTTTGATCGAAGAGAGTCGTCGAGATCAGATCATCCGGCGTCCGGAACCAGAAACTGATCGTGAGAGCCTCATCACTCTTGAGTTGTGGGAAGTCGATACTGAACTCGCTGTTCTCGCCGAAGCGGACTCCCCGCGTCCCGAAGGGATGTTCGGTCTCCCATGTCGCGGATTCCGGAAGTTCAATCGCATCCCCTTCGCCTTCGGTCAGAGGCAAACATAACAGGAGTTCATCATCCGCAATCGGATGTCGTGCGTCTCGCTGACGGTTCGGCCACCATTCGCCTGGCATGAACGACAACTCCGTCAGCTGTTGACGAAGCTGACGTCGCTCTTTTTGGAGTTGATTCCACTCCTCTTCAAACTCCTTCGCGGGCAACACGACGACCGGGGGCGTGTCCTTCTGATTGCCGTCCATTGCGGGTTGTGTGGTGTTATTGAAGAACGCTCCCAGTTGATAGAACTCACGCTGCGAGAGCGGGTCGTACTTGTGGTCATGGCACACGGCACAGCCAGCGGTCAGACCGAGAAACACGGTCGATGTCGTCTCGACGCGATCCACCATGTAACGCACATCCAACTCCTCCGGGATCGCTCCCCCTTCGGAGGTTGTGATGTTGCAGCGGCTGAACCCGGTCGCGATCTGTTGATCGAGTGACGGGTTGGGCAATAAATCGCCTGCGATCTGCTCGACAACGAACTGATCGAAGGGCATGTTGTTATTGAACGCCCGGATCACCCAGTCGCGATAGGGCCAGATCTCGCGATAGTTATCGACGTGCATCCCATGCGTGTCGCCGTATCTCGCAGCGTCGAGCCAGTATCTTGCCCGGTGTTCACCCGCGTGCTGGGATGCGAATAGCCGGTCGATGTACTGCTCATACGCATCCGGTCCCGCAGGACTTCCACCGGTGAGAGAAAAGAATTCTTCCAGGAGCTCCGGGGTTGGCGGTAATCCGGTGAGATCAAACGCGGCCCGTCGAGCCAGCAGGTGTTGATCTTCCTGACCGTTCGGTTCGAGTCCCAACTCATGGAGCTTTTGAAGCACAAACAGATCGATCTCATTCCGCGCCCACGTGTCAGCCCCAGCAGGAGCGGGCAACTTGGGACGTTGCGGCTTAATGAACGCCCAGTGAGGCTCCCAGTCCGCACCCGCTTCGACCCAGCGTCGCAGCAAGTCCCGCTCTTCGTTGGAGAGCGTTTTTCCTGTCTCTGGTGGTGGCATCACCAAGTCCGGATCATCGCTGAAGATCCGTGAGATCAACTCGGAATTCGCAGGATCGCCCGGTGAGACCGCACCGCTGTCGATCGCACTCTCGCGATCGTCCAGCCTCAGGTCCGCCTTCCGGCTGCCCGAATCCGGCCCGTGACAGGCAAAACAGTATGCGGAGAGAATCGGACGAATCTGGTCGTTGAACCGAATCTCGGGGTCGGTCTCCTCAGCCGCATAGACGAGGGCATGCCCCGCAAGCAGCAACAAACCGGAAAACGTCAGCAATACAATTTTCATCGTCAATTCCGCAGAGTCGCGTGTATGGAAGCAACACACCAATTTTAACAGAAACAGCGACTCCCCATAAGAACCGGCGGAGATTTGAACTCCGCGACGATTTGTGATCTCTCACTTCGAGTCGATGTCATCAGCAATCAGTGAGGTGATGAGAAGTAAGAGACATGCATGCAATGAAATGTTGATGAATCTCAGATGGCGAATCCAATCTGTACTCGAACACCGACACTCGGACGCCGATTCGCTATACTCGTGATCCGTCACAGAAATATCACCCAAGGAGAGATCATGGCAGCACCCTCAATTGCACCGGGAACAACAAAAATCGGCTGGATCGGCACGGGCGTGATGGGGCAAAGCATGTGCGGGCACCTCATCGACAAGGGGTTCCAGACCACCGTCTACAGCCGCACCAGGGAAAAGGCGCAGGGGCTGCTCGATCAAGGGGCTGCATGGGCTGATTCTCCCAAGGCTGTGGCCGAGAGTTCCGACGTCATCTTTGCGATCGTCGGATTTCCCAAAGATGTGCGTGAGGTATTTCTCTGTCCGGAACAGGGTGCACTGGCTGGTTCCAAAGCGGGCAACATCCTTGTCGATATGACCACAAGCGAGCCCTCGTTAGCTGAGGAGATTGCAGTTGCTGCGAAAGAGAAAGGCGTTCATTCTGTGGATGCTCCAGTCTCCGGAGGAGACGTCGGCGCGAAGGAGGCGCGGCTGTCGATCATGATCGGCGGCGAGAAAGACATCGTTGATGCACTCAATCCCTGCTGGGAGGCCATGGGCAAAACGATCGTTCATCAAGGCCCGGCGGGTGCCGGCCAGCACACCAAGATGGTCAATCAGACTCTGATTGCCACCAACATGATCGGTGTCTGTGAGGCATTGCTCTATGGTCATAAAGCCGGGCTCGACCTGGAAACCGTGATGAAGTCCGTCTCCACAGGAGCAGCCGGGAGTTGGTCGTTGTCCAACCTCGGGCCACGCATCATGGCCAACAACTTCGATCCGGGCTTCTTCGTGGATCACTTCATCAAAGACATGGGGATTGCCTTGGCGGAATCACGTAGTATGGGCCTGTCGATGCCCGGCCTGGCGCTTTCAGAACAATTGTATCAGTCGGTCAAAGCCAACGGGCATGGACTGGACGGCACGCATGCCTTGATGCTGGCGCTCGCACAGATGGCGAATGTTGATTGGAAGAATCGGTAGCAATCGTCTGCTGTGAAGGCAGCGGTCAGTCACAATTCGGGTGACGCAGTCGAGAGGTGGTTGTCTATAATCGTCAATGTGACGAATGACAATCCCTGGCTCGGCAGTTGCTGTTGAGTGTCTGTTGCGATCTTCGTATGACTGTCTCTGCATTTCCCTGTCCGCATTGTGAGATCCCTTTGCGGATGAAGGATCGCACGTTGGTCGGGAAAACGATCGTCTGCCCGGATTGTGGTGCCCCCATTCAACTTCGCATGGAGGCTCAGAGCGGGATTGTCGGCGAGGCGATACCTGTACCCGCCGTGATGCAGCAGTCAATCTCTTCAAGCTCAGAAGAGCGCCCTTGGAAACAGCTCATTGCATGGTCGTCAGGCCTGACAACACCAGTAGGAGTCGCCTGGGTTGTCGCAGCCTGTTTGACCATTGGGGTGGTCGCCATGATCACAAGGTCACCCTCCGGGAGCACGAGTTCCCCGACTGTGAGTGATAGGACCATCGCAGTTCAGGGGCCGTTCGGCGAGAAGGGGAGCATCGACAGTGAACCTCCACTGGAACCAGTCAAGCCGGATGCCGAACGTCAACTTAATGGGATTCATGAACAGTTCAGGTCCTTTCATGAGGTCACAGGAGAGTGGCCTGCTGGGACTGTCGGCGATGCATCGCTCCCGGAGGATGGTCGATTCTCGTGGTTGGCACAGCTTGCGAACCGACAGAATCCGAACGGCATCCAACCTCGATGGAACCATCGCTGGAATGACTCTGAAAACGACCGCTTCGTCAGACAGCGTCAGGACTCGTTTCTGAACCCCGCCATTCCACAGAAGGTAGGAAAAGACGGATACCCAGCGAGTCATTTTGCCGGTGTGACTGGCGTGGGGCCGGATGCAGCCTCGCTCCCGACCGGCCATCCACGTGCTGGCATGTTTGGCACGAATCGTGTCACAACTCTGGACAACGTGTCGGACGGTTTGGGGAACACGATGCTGGTCGCAGGTGTCGAAGGTGACCTGGGGTCGTGGGCAGCGGCGGGACGGTCGACCATGCGGGGATTTACCGAAGAACCCTTTGTGCGCGGCCCTGATGGCTTTGGCACCGGACAAGCCGATGGGATGTTTGTGCTGATGGCCGACGGAAGTACACGCTTTCTTTCAGCAAAGACCGATCCGACCGTCCTGCGACGCCTAGCATCCGCCGCTGACGGCCTGCCGCTTGATGCTGCCGTCGCGGGCGATCTAGGTGTGAACAATGAGGCACCGCTTGAGATGTCAGATGCTGCTGAGCCAGCACCTGCGCGAATTGAAGACATTGTCGCCGAATTGGCGGAACCGTTGGATGAGCCATTTACCGAGAACGATCAGTTGGTCGACATTGAGGCAACGATGGCTCAGTCCATCACAGAATTCGAGCAGAAGAATCCGGTCGCCGCTCGACAGTTGCTGCTGATTCTGGAAGAGATGTTAGGAGTAAAGATCGACGGCTCGGATCTCCCCGAGGATGTCAAAGTCCGGCTGGATCAAACGGTCAGCCTTCACCTGCGAGACACAACGGCAGGCGACATCCTCGTTGAGGTGCTGAAGCAGATTCGCCTGAGCTACGTGGTCCAGAACGGTCGCTTGGAATTGTCCGATCCGGGTGAGTAATTCCCAATCCGGCTTACGATGCGACGGTCTCAGACTCAGCGACCACAGTCTCTTTCAGGCTTTTTCGATAGCCATTGACGTTTTCGTCGATGCACGGCGCGATCGCTCCGAGATGTCCGGCGTCTGCGAGATTGAGTCGAATCTGCTGACAGACCAACTTCAGCAATTCGACTTCTTTTTTGCTAAGGCCGGTGGTCGCCTGCTCGCGAATTTTGTGGCAGATTTCCGTAGTCTGTTTCCAGACAGCCTCGGCCTGGGGAGTCGCCGTGATGCGATTTCGCCTGCGGTCGTTACAGCAGGCCTGTCGCTCAAGCCAGCCGTCACGCTCCATCCGGCGAAGCACACCGGCGAGTGTGGGAGGCTCAATACCCAGACGCTCAGCCATTTCTGTCTGAGAAAAACCCTCGTCACATGCCAGGCAGGCCAAGACTTCCCATTGCCTGAGGGTCATGCCGACTCGCAGCAGTTCAGCTTCCAGTGCTCGCCGCATTGCATGGGATGTCGTGAACAACGCATACCCGAGACTGTTTTCAAAATCGAACTCAAGCAAAGCGGACCCCCCAAAAACTGTTCAACTTCAGGCATGATAAGCCGATCTACACAACAGGGGCAAGGCGGACTTGCCGAATGCCGGCTTCAGCTCGATTCGAGTCACCCGATTCTAATGGTTGAACAGAAACTCTCGGCTGCTGAGAATCGACCAGAACAGATCCTCGATGACTTCCCGCTCATCGCCGGTGCCCACTCCGGGCAGCATACCTGTCAAATTTTCCCGCTCGCCATCAGTGGGAAATCTTGCCAGACACGCAAGGTAGATTTCGTCGAGCAGTGCGGCGTCGGACATGCCCGATCGCCTCAAGTTCAGCAACTGATCGACCCGACTCCCTGAAGTCTTCAGCTTCTCATTCACCGTGTCCCCGTTCGACAGATGCAGTACCTGCACCATGCTCGGCTCGTCGGAACGTTCACACTCACAGGTGATGCGTCTTTGGTTGCGACCGAACGTCTGAAGGAAGTAATTCATCACGGCTGAGTCGTAGAGTTGGATCGCCTTCGTTCCCAGAGGATAGAAGTCGGTATCCGCGATATCCGACCCGGCGTATTCAAGCTTGGTGAATGCTGAAGGGACGCCGGTCACCTGAACAACCCCGTCGTGGAGCACCTCGGCCATCATCCGCCTGGGATAATACCGCGAGTAGAAACGGGTCTCCTCGGCATTCCCCGGCAAAGGCTGGCTGGACCGTTGATAGGCATTCGATTGCAGAATCGACCGCATCAGCGACTTCAGGTCGAACTCATGTTCGATGAGCGACGCGGCAGCCGCATTGAGCAGGGCATCATTCGAGGCCGGGTTGGACGCCCGCATGTCGTCGACTTGTTCGACAAGACCGACACCAAAAAAGTTGGCCCAGACCCGATTCGTGATTGATCGTGCGAAGTATGGATTCTCGGGTGATGTCATCCAGTCGGCCAGCGCCTCGCGGCGATCGGTTGGGTCATCAAATTCGATCGGTTCGCTGTCGAGTGGAGTGGGAAGTTGAGGTTTGCCCGTTCGGGGTTGTGTGAGTTCGCCCGTCTCCACGACATAGAGAGTCCGGTTTCCGTCACCATTGCGTCCGTCGCCTCCCCAGCCTTTCGCGCGAACACGGGCGAACAGGTTAGCCATTGCGTAGTATTGGTCGTTCGTCCACTTCTCCAATGGATGATTGTGACACTTCGCACAGCCGATGGAGAGTCCGAGAAAAGCCTGGCAGGCGTTCTCATTCATCCCCTCCGGGTCCTGGTTGATGGCGAAGAAATTCGTCGCTCCGTTTTCGTAACTGTTGCCGGTCGACGTCAGGATCTCCTGCACGAGCTCATCCCAGGGAGTGTTCTGCTCAACGCGATCGTGAATCCATTGGTAGTAGGCCTTGAGGGCTTCCGGGCGAAGGAGATTCCCGTTGAGCATCAGCACGTCCGACCAACGATAGGTCCAGTAGTCGACAAACTCCGGTCGCGCCAGTAACTCTTCGATCAGACGATCCCGTTTCTCCGGAGAGGCATCGCCCAGGAAAGACTGCACCTCTACGACTGTCGGCAGGGCTCCGAGCGTGTCGACATACGCCCGACGTACGAAGTCTGAATCGCTGCAACCTGCAGAGGCGGGCAAGTTCAATCGCTTCAACTGCTCGTCGATCAACTCATCGATAAAGTTTCGAGGTGCCCGAGTGTCCACCAACTCCTGCTGCTCCCCGGTCAATTCCTGCGTGGGATACGGGACAGTGATACGGGCGATCGCCAGTTTGGACGCGTAGGTCGCCACAATCGCTCCCTCGCCTGGACCGATCACCGTGACGGTTCCAGCTTCATCTATTGTGGCCACAGCCTCGTTGCTGGAGGACCATTTCACCCAGCGAGTCACATCCCGTGTGTTTCCGTCTGTGAAGTTGGCGGTGACGGACATCTCCCGTTGATCGCCGACGGCCTGCGTCGCACGTTCGGGTGAGATTTCGATGTTCACGACTTGCGGATCGTCATCATCGGGCGGGGCGGCTCCATTCGCGATCCAGTCGGCGATCGTGCTGTATTCGTCCGAATCCGTCTCAAACCGCAGGCCCCCTTTGTGAGGAATGGCCCCTGACGGCTTCGCAAGAACAAGGCTGCGACCGGGGTCCGACAAGACGACTCGCCTCCCGCGATCCTGTTTGACGATGTTGAAGTAGTCCGACTCCGGATCATATCCACGCAGCGAAAGCCGGAAGCCTCCCTTCCCGGCCAATGCTCCGTGACAGGCGCCCGAGTTGCACCCCTGCTTCGTCAAGATCGGCAGGACATCGTTGCGGAAGCTGATCTGATCGGAGACGTCAACATTCGGCGTGCCTGCAACGATTGACGATTCTGCGTTCTGCCAGATTGCAGTGACCACCAACAGGGTCAAGACACGTGCGAGGAAGTGTTTCTTGAGAGCAGAGTGGCTTGCCGTCATTTCTGATCTTCGTTGGCTTATTAGTTCAGTGGATGATAATTACCGGCATCCGATTCGGCTGAATTCGGTGTTCTGACAGGGGAGGCTTCACCGTGAAACGAACGTTCACATCGTGCCGGACCGCACGCGACGCGAGGACTTCAGAAGCCCCCTTACCGTTCAGGCATTCATCCGATTCCGGAACTTCCGTTTGATCGTCAGGTCGTTGCTCGCATGGTGTTCAAGGATCATCTCATTTGCAACAGCGAGCGGAAAGTTCAACACCTCGGTTGAGGTGTCCGTAGCGACATACTCATTCCCCATTAATCGGTACACTTGGATCGAGTCTCCGTCCCAGACCCACAGTTCGGGCACCTGCAGAGCGGAATAGATCGCAAACTTCATCTCCGATTCGGTCGTGATATCAACTTCAACCGCCAAATCCGGTGGTGGGTCAATTGCGAGGTCAAGATTGGGTTTCCCTTCCACCAGATCAAGGTTGCGGATGTAGTAGCAGTTGTCCGACTCCAGTCCACGTTGTTCTGAGGATTGCCTCATTGTCCATTGGCCGGCGTTGATCGACGGGATGTCCTGAGCATCCAGCCATTCCATGAGCATCAGGTTGATCAGAGCACGAATCCGCTCATGGGTATATCCGACCGTCATCAGTAGCAGCTTTCCGTCGGCATAATACATCCGCAATCCGTTATTACCTGGATCTGTCCGCAACTCTTCGTACATGTCCCACGTAATCCCCTGAACTGGGATGATCACATTCCGCGGGACAAGCGAATTCGGCTTCGTGGATGCAGTGGCGGTGCTCATCTGGGAATTCGAAACTTAAAACAGTTCCTGGATCTCTCGGTAACCGAAGTTGACCAATGGGAAGGGACGACCGGCTGGACCGGGAAGGTGGGTTTCGAGATCGAAGCCAAGGCTGTGGAAGATGGTCGCCAGCACGTTGGCCGGTTCGACCGGTCGTTCTGCAGGGACACCGCCGACCGGGTCACTGGCTCCGACAACCTGACCACCTTTCACTCCTCCCCCCGCATAGTAAGTGGTGAAGCACTGCGGCCAGTGATCGCGGCCACCAGCGGGGTTCACGCGCGGCGTGCGACCGAACTCCTGCAAATTACAGACCAACGTGTTGTCGAGCATCCCGCGATCTGCGAGGTCTTCGATGAGTGCTGTGTAACCTTGATCGTACATCGGGCAGACGATCTCCTTCATCCCCTCGATCGATGTGAAAGGCTTTGAGCCATGAATGTCCCAGGTGACTTCGTTGAAGACTGTCAGGAACGTGTTGACCGTGATGAAGCGAACTCCGTTCTCCACAAGACGGCGAGCGAGCAGGCAGCATTGACCGAAACGGTTCATCCCATAGCGTTCGCGGACCTGCTGTGGCTCCTTCGTCAGATCGAATGCTTCACGAGCTTGCGTACTCGTCATCATGCGAAAGGCTGCCTGGAAGTTGTCATTCAGCAGCGCAGCATTCTCTGTGGCCTCAAAGTATCCAACCGCCTCATCGACCACCTCCCGCATCTTGCGACGTCGTTCGAGCCGGACGGTGCTGATGTCCGAGGGAGGCAACAGGTCGGGGACTTTGAAGTCCGGCTTCGAGGGATCTGCCATGAGTGCGAAGGGATCATACGCTTTGCCCAGGAATCCACCTGCCTGACCATTCGGCAGATTGCCACCGCCGCGACCCATCGTTTCCGGCAGGACCACGAACGGCGGCAGATCAGTCTTGCGACCACGAAGAAAGCTCGTGACAGCGCCTGCGTGAGGCGTGTTGACACCTCCCTGAAACTGCCGACCGGTCTGCATCATCTGCCATCCCGCGTCGTGAACCGCAGCCGACGTGTGATAACAGGAGCGGACCAGCGAGAATTTGTCAGCGATCTTCGCATGCAGCGGCAGAATCTCGGACAACTGCATGCCGGGGACGTTCGAGTCGACCGGATTGAAGGGGCCACGCACCTCGGCAGCTGCCTCCGGCTTCATGTCCCACAAGTCGACGTGGCTGGGAGCACCAAGGTTAAAGATCATGATGCAGGCTCGCTCATCATGACCCGGCTTGATCGCACCAGCTTCCTTGGCCGCCAGATAGCTTGGCATCGAAAGACCGACGCCTCCCAGAGTTCCCACCTGCATAAAGTCCCGGCGAGTCATGCCATCGCAGGTTTGAGTCTTACCGCGGCCAGTCAACGTGAGCATGAAACCTCTCCGTCCATCGGGTTGATGTTTGAAGCAATCGAGGTTGGTGCAGGCAGGCCAAAGTCTGCCCGCACTCCATTATCGCCTGAACGAGGGGGGCACCGTCAAGGGGGCGCGCAATCTCCCGGTGTCATCGCACCGATGTCGGAACGACTGCCCCCCTCACCGACGGTTCACGCAGTGCGCGGATCGATCTTATTCGGGTGAATTCCCAGATCGCTTAGGGCAGCTGACAGCTGATGACGGTCAAACTGACCTTCGTCAGCGAGTGCTGACAGAGTTGCATAGACCGTGCATTCTGCGTCGATCTCGAAGTGACGACGGAGCGTCTTGCGGGTATCGCTACGACCAAAGCCGTCTGTCCCGAGGATCTGATAACGACCGGGGATCCATTGGCGAATTTGGTCCGCCACGAGGCGCACGTTGTCGCTGGCCGAGATGAACGGTCCATCGGCGCCTGCCAAGGAGGATTCGAGATAGCTCTTCCGGGCCTCCTGCTCCGGATGCAAAGCGTTCCGACGCGACGTTGCCATTGCATGCCGACACAGTTCGCTGTAGCTGGTGACGCTCCAGAGATCCGTGCCAATGCCGTATTGCTCCTTCAGGATGCCTTGAGCTCTCACAACCTCGCGAAGGATCGTCCCGGAGCCGAAGAGTTGCGGCCGCTTCTGCTGTCCTTCACCGCTCTCGGTCGAACTGAGCCGATACATCCCCTTCAGGATGCCCTCTCGAACGTGATCCGCTTCCGGCATCGCGGGCATCTCGTAGTCTTCGTTATAGACCGAGAGGTAGTAGAAGATGTTCTCCCCTTCTGCGTACATGCGACGGAGACCATCCTGAATGATCACAGCGACTTCATAGGCGTATGCCGGATCGTACGAGATGAGGTTCGGGACCGTCGTAGCAATCAGTTGGCTGTGTCCGTCCTCGTGCTGGAGTCCTTCACCGTTGAGGGTGGTCCGTCCAGAGGTACCGCCGATGAGGAAGCCTTTCACCCGCGAGTCAGCTGCACACCAGATGAGATCGCCGACTCGCTGGAATCCGAACATCGAGTAGTAGACATAAAACGGAATCATATTTTTGCCGAGATTGCTGTATGTCGTTCCGGCTGCAATGAATGACCCCATCGCCCCGGCTTCATTGATTCCTTCTTCGAGCACTTGACCATCTTTAGCCTCCTTGTAGTACATGAGGGCCCCTTCGATCCGATCGACAGGCTCGTAGGTTTGCCCTTTGCTGGAGTAGATACCGAACGTGCTGAAGAACGCCTCCATGCCGAAGGTGCGTGCTTCGTCCGGGATGATCGGCACGATTCGGTCACCGATGTTCTTGTCGCGCATCAGCCCCAGCAGAATGGCACCATAGGCACCCGTCGTTGAGGCGGTTCCCTTTTTCTCAGCGTTTCCAACAAGTTGTCTGGCGAACGCCTTGTGATCGAGTGAGGGAACTTCCAGGCGTTCCTCAGTCGGCCTTCGCGCAGGAATGAAACCACCAAGTTGTTCGCGACGAGAATGCAGGTAGGCCATCTCCTCGCTGTCATCGGCCGGACGAAAGAACGGCGCATTCACGCAGTCTTCCTCCGAGATCGGGATGTCGAAACGATCACGGAACTGCTTGAGTTCCTCAACGTTCTCGAACTTCTTCTGATTGTGAGCGACGTTGCGTCCCTCACCCGACTCCCCGAGGCCGTAACCCTTGATCGTCTTGGCGAGAATCACGGTGGGCGAACCTTCGTGTTCGGTGGCAGCTTTGTACGCGGCGTATACCTTCTCAGGATCGTGTCCGCCACGTCGAAGTTTTTCTAGCTTCTGATCAGGGATATGGTCGACCAATTCCAGTAGCTCGTCATCCACACCGAAGAAGTGATTGCGGATGTAGGCACCGTCCGAAACGCTGTACTTCTGATACTGGCCGTCGACAATCTCGCCCATGCGTTTGACGAGCTTGCCATTGTGATCGCGAGCCAGCAGCGGGTCCCAGTCGCCGCCCCAGACCACCTTGATCGCGTTCCATCCAGCGCCACGGAAGGCGCCTTCCAACTCCTGGATGATCTTACCGTTGCCGCGCACCGGACCATCGAGTCGTTGCAGGTTACAATTGATCACCCACGTGAGGTTGTCCAGATTCTCCCGCGAGGCGAGTGTGAGCGCCCCGAGCGTCTCCGGTTCGTCAACTTCGCCGTCGCCCACAAAGCACCATACGCGCGACTTGGACGTGTCCATGATGCCACGATGATGCAGGTATCGCAGGAAGCGAGCCTGATAGATCGAGCAGATCGGGCCCAGTCCCATCGACACAGTCGGGAACTGCCAGAAGCCCTCCATCAGCCAGGGGTGAGGGTAAGATGAGAGTCCCTCGCCACGATTAACTTCCTGGCGAAAGTGTTCCAGCTGCGACTCAGTCAGACGACCCTCGACAAACGCTCGCGCGTACATGCCGGGCGACGCATGCCCCTGAAAGTAAACCATATCTCCCGTGTGTTCGTCGGTTCGTGCATGAAAGAAGTGGTTCTGTGCGACCTCATACAGTGTGGCCGACGACGCAAACGTCGAGATGTGTCCGCCGACGTTCGTATTGAGGTTGGCCCGGTGGACCATCGCCATCGCGTTCCAGCGGATGATGGACTTGATCCGTCGCTCGATCTCAAGATTACCTGCGTAGCGAGGCTGATCCTCAAGAGAGATGGTGTTGATGTAAGGGGTCGTTGCGAGAAAGGGCATCGTCACGCCGCGGATGTACGCCCGCTCGCGCAATTGCACCAGCAATTGACGAGTGCGATCCGGACCATACCGATGGAGAACCGACTCCAGCGAATCGTACCATTCTTCCAGTTCGACAGGGTCGATCCCCTGCACGACACCGCCACTGACCTGTTCTGTCGACATGAAAACTCTCTGGGTGTGTTCTAACGAATACCGTATCGCACGTTGGCCTTGCGAAAAGCATGCCTTCGAGCGAGTGGGCGATTGTAGCAGGCGATCGAACCGACAACACCCCGAGATGGCTGCGATCCGAGTGACATTTGCCTACAATCCAAGTGACCACTCATGAGGATGACGACAATGAATGCTGCTTCCCAACCGCAAACCCTCCGTGTCGGCATGGTCGGCATGGGGATGATTTTTGACGAAACCTACCGCCCGTTCTTCGAGAGTGCCTACAAACATGGCCTCTATGAGCGCCCGCTTGGCGATCTTGATGTGCAACTGGTTGCAGTGGCAACTCGTACTGGCAGCCGAGCCGAACGCTATCGTGAGGCGGCGCAGGATCGTATCCATCCGTTCGACAGCTTCGCCGGTGACGGTTCGGTCGAGCGAATGTTACACGAAAACCTGAACATCGCCTGCGTGGCAACTCCCGACGACCGGCACTTCGACGCAGCCAGGCACGTACTCGACCGAGGGGTTCATCTGCTGGTCGAGAAACCATCAGTCCTCTCGCTTAGCGAACTGGACGAACTGGTAGCGCTCGCGGAGGCCAAAGGCGTGCTGGCCAAAGTCGTCTATCACAAACTCTTGGACCCGGACCACAAGAAGCTGCGGACACTCGTCGCAGACGGTGTCCTGCAGCACGTGAACAACGGTTACTGCACGCTCCTGGAACCGAAGCAGATCAGCGGCTCCCAGTTCTCAGAATGGATTACCGGCCGCAATCCCGGCACGTACGTCGCAGTGCACTACATCAAACTGATCGACTTCACCTTCGGAGGCCGCCTGAAGACGGTCACTGCGACCGGTCAAAGAGGCATCGTCGGAGATAAGGACGGCCCGACCTGGGACAGCGTCCAGATGCGGATGATCTACGAATACGATGATGGCCGCGAGGCTGCCTTCGACATTCACACCTCCTGGGTCACACCCGATAACTTCCCCGGCTATGTCGAACAGGAAGTGCAGTTCCGCTTTGACAACGGCCTCTGGAACGTCCACTCCCGCAAACGGGGCGTTGAGTGCACCGTTGAAGGGAAGACGCCCTTCGACCTCAAGATCTCGATGAACAACCACTATAACGGCTCGTTCCTCGAACCGTGGGGCGAACGATCCCAGAGGGGATACGGCATCGAAGTCATCGAACGTTTCGTCCGTGAAGTTGCCTTCGTTGAGCACGGCGGCGATGCTGATGGCCGTGAAGACCGCCTCACGCTCATGCGTCAACTCGCCTACAACGACCTCGCGGCCGACCGTCAGGTCGTCGCCGCCGTCCAGGCACTCGAAGCGATACTCGCACGAGCCGCAGCCGGCGAACCCGACTGCATCGTCCGCATCAACGACGACCACGGCGGCCTCACACTTTACCGCCCCGGTGCGGCGGAACCAGAGGTTCTGTACCAGGGACTTGTGTAATTCATCGCCTTATGAGCCGACCAGCGGCTCCTTCCTTTCGGTGATTCGAGGAGTCCTTGGAGCCATCTCGGCATTCAGCTCGATGTATCCAGACCAATGCTCCGGGACGTCCCCCTCGTAGTAAATGGCTTCGACCGGGCATTCTGGCACACATGCGCCACAGTCAATGCACTCTTCTGGATGAATGAAGAGCATTTGTTCGCCTTCGTGGAACGCCTCCGTGGGGCAGACGACGACGCAGTCAGTGTATTTGCATCCGAAGCACGGTTCGGTGACGACCATGGTCATGAGGATCTCCTCGCATAAGAGATTGAGTTGAGAGAATTACGCACTGACCCCGATCGATCGACAGCTGAGCCGTCAGCTTGCGAGCGAGGTTATGAGTGGCATTCATGGGGTTAATGCAGAGGGCCGTGTATTACGGACACGAAATCTGAAAAAATACATGTCCTCAACGAATTCACCGAGTCTCTTTCCCATATCATGCCTCTGGTTAAACCAAGTGTGCTGGGTGACGTAGTGCCTGACGAAATGGGACCACTGGATACCGATCAGATCATCGAACGGCTGCGGAAGTCGGACGAGCGAGCGGCCTCTCTATTGTTTGATCGTTATGTTGTGCGACTGACGGCGCTGGCACGGGCACGACTGTCCTCTCGTCTCGCATCAAGAATCGACCCTGAAGACGTGGTGATGTCTGCCTATCGCAGTTTCTTCGTCGGGGCGAGAAATGGCCGGTTTGCACTCGACGAGTGCGAAGACTTCTGGCCTTTGCTGGTGACGATCACCTTGCGAAAACTCTATCGACAGGCAGCCCACCATCATGCAGAGATGCGGGACGTTCGCATCGAGGAGTCTTCCGACGAAACAGACCCATTCACAAAAGCACTTTCGCGTGACCCGTCTCCTCAAGAAGTCGTCACAGTCAGCGATCTGCTGGAAGACTTCTTGTCAACGCTGGATCGCAACCAGCGACGTGTGATTGAACTTCGCCTGCAGGGTGAAGAAGTCGATACCATCGCTGAGATCATTGGGAAGTCCGAGAGAACCGTCCGGAGGTATCTCCAGCAACTTCAAAAGGAATTTTGTCAGCGATATGGACTGTCGGTCTCTGAAAGTGAGTTCACACGAAGTCAC
Source organism: Planctomycetaceae bacterium (assembly GCA_020426325.1). Taxonomy (GTDB): domain Bacteria; phylum Planctomycetota; class Planctomycetia; order Planctomycetales; family Planctomycetaceae; genus JAHBXU01. The sequence goes on from JAGQQG010000073.1 coordinate 25,931, forward strand.
GAAGGTCCACAAGATCGCGTGCGTCGACGTTTGAAAAGCACAGATGTCGTGACTCACTGCTACTCAGATTTCCTGCTGGAGGAGATGATCGGCAGCGGCGGGATGGGGAAGGTCTATCGAGCGAGTGAGCGGCCAACGGGCAAGTCATTTGCCCTGAAATTCCTGCGCAAAAACTTGTTGACCGAAGAGGACGCTGTTGCAGCGTTCCTGCAGGAGGCTGAGATTGTGCAGCGGCTTGATCATCCGAGGATTGTTGGCGTGCACGGGCTTGGACAAACTCCTTGGGGTGGATACTTCATCGTCATGGACCTTGTTGAAGGTCAGACTTTGGCTCAGCGACACGCCCCTGCCGAAAAGCAAACTCAGACAATCGTGAATATGATGATCGCGATCACTGAGGCTGTCGTTTACGCTCATGGCAAGGGCGTGCTGCACTGTGACCTCAAACCGCACAACATCCTCGTGGACGATCAAGGCTGTGTACGTGTGACTGACTTTGGTCTCGCCCGGATAGCTCTGGATCAGACTCAGCAGTTCACGAGACTGGCAGGGACGGCCGCGTTCATGGCTCCCGAGCAGGTCAGCGACTGCTGGGGAGCGATCACCCCCGCAACCGATGTGTGGGGCCTGTCCGCGATCCTCTGCTGGCTGCTGACCGGAAATCCCCCCTCCACGGGCGACCGCGTTGCTGATGTTTTGGCAGAGATCGTCTCCGGCAGACCGGTTGGCGCCCTGAAGTTGCCAATCAAGGTGGCATCTCCTCAACTACTCGATCTCTGCCGAAGAGGTTTGGAGAAGTCGCAGGCAAATCGTATCTCGACTGCTGCAACATTCCTTCGTGAGTTAGAATCACTCACTGATTGAATCCGACGGTTCGATCAAGATGCTCAGGTACACGAGCTGCATAATCGTGGATCAACGGTGCGTTAGGATCGTTTGATCCACAGTGCCCCAATGGAACGCACCACCACAATCTCTGTCCACACACTCTAACCCTGGGGTGGCTCAGGCGTAGGCGACGAAGCCTTCGCGGGACTTGCGGCTCATGAGGGCGATGGCCTGATCGTCGCCGATGAAGGTTTCGGCCTGCGGGTCCCATTGCAGGTCGCGGCCCAGCATGAGGGCGATATTACACAGGTGGCAGGAGGTCATCGTGCGGTGATGGGTGACGACGTCCGAGATCGGCTGCTCGCGGGTGTCGGTGCACTCGAAGAAGTTCTTCATGTGGTCACCGGGTTGCTTCCCCTTGTAGAGTTCGACGACCCGTGCGTTGATCTCTTCCCGGTCGGCTTCGGTCAGATCGTCAATTGGCTTGCCGGTCAGCTTGCCTCGATTGACGAAGATGCGACCGTCGTCTCCCTCGAAGAGGATGCCGTTGTCGAATTCGGTGCCGTCCGATTCACGTTTGAAGTTGCTGTGCACGCCAAGCGTCGAGCCGTTGTCGAACGTGAGCTCAATATGGAACTCGGTCGCCGTATTGAAACCGTTGGGCAGGGTGATCTCTCCATCGAGGAACGCGTCCCAGTCGAGATTGTCCGGCACGAGCGGGGTGAACTGGCCCTGAGCACTGACTTTCGTCGGTCCTGAGAGATCATAACCGAGAGCCCATTGGGCGATGTCGATGTGGTGAGCCCCCCAGTCAGTCATCTTGCCGCCGGAGTATTCGAAGAACCAGCGGAACATCTTTCGTCGTTCTTCGCAGTAGGGGGCTTTGGGAGCAGGACCGACCCACATGTCCCAGGCGATGTTGGCCGGGGGATCGAAGGTCTCAAACGGTCCCTCAGCAGGTCCGCCGCCGATTGCCACATTGGCGTTGACGTTTTTCCCCAGTCGACCACTCTGAACGATCGCGATCGCTTCGAGGAACTTTGATTCGTTTTCACTGCGCTGCTGCGTCCCCACTTGGAAGACACGACCGGTTTCTTCGACCACCTGACGAATGCGGATGCCTTCCTCAATGGTGAGGGTGAGCGGTTTTTCGCAATAGACATCGGAGCCGTTTCGCAGGGCAGCGATTGCGATCGGCACGTGCCAGTGATCCGGTGTGCCAATCGTCACGATGTCGGGTCGCTCCTGATCGAACATCACACGATAGTCGCGATAGGTGTTGAGACCGCCTCCAAACTCTGCGTTGAATTCTGAGGAGTGCAGGTCATCGACATCGCACACCGCGATCATGTGCCCCAGTTTGGCAGCATTTCGGGCGATCGACCCACCTCGGTTATAACGGCCTCGACTTCCCCCGACGCCCACGGAAGCGACCGTTTTACGCCCATTCGCATCGCCCGCCCGGGTCGACCCGGTCCACAGGGAGGGGGTCGCGATGATGGCACCAAAACCGGCAGACTTTTTGAGGAATGTACGGCGAGTGGTCGTCATGTTCGGTCTCCCGGAATAAATCAACTGAAGGGCAAATTGATCGATTGAGCCTCACTGAGACGTCCGATGATACCGAGTCCGCCGGGCTTCGTCACTCAACCGGCAGAATTTAAGCCTTGGAATTGTGATCAGACGGAAAGGCTGCAGACACGAGGAACATTTCCGCGAGACTCGAACGCTTCCGAAAAGTGTCACCTTTCAGCGGGGATCGTTTCTCCCCCCACTGGGCATTGCCCCCAACGATGAGACCTGCCAACATGGGCCTCGCTCGCAGTCTTGTCCACTTGAGTTTGCTAAGCAAAAGGAAGAGGAATGTCGCCGGAGAGTTGGGCCATCTTGGTTCTCATCGCCTATGTGCTGGCGGGTTTCGCCGTCGTGGCCTGGCAATCCCTGCAAAGCCCTGACGGCTGGAAAGTCTGGGTCATTCATGCAATCACCCGGTTCTTTACGACAATGATGTGCCGTCAACGCATCATGCAGAAGTGCCCCTTCCCGTCGGTGGGAAACGGCCTTGTGATTGCCAATCACCGCAGCCCGGTGGATCCGTTTCTGCTCTGCTCTGCCAGCCAGGAGAAGCTGGACGGTCACTGTGTCCGGAGACTCGACTTCATGACGGCTCGGGAGTACGTCGAGATGGGCGGGGTCGTCGGGTTGGTCTGCGGCATCATGGGATGTATTCCCGTGGAGCGAGACGGTAAAGACATGGGGCCTGCAAAGACGGCTCTGCGTCGACTCAAGGAGGGGAAACTCGTCGGCATCTTTCCCGAGGGACGCATTAACATGGGCGAAGGGCTGCTGCCTGCAAACACGGGCATCGCCTGGCTGGCCTTGCGATCGAAGGCACCCGTCTTCCCTGCGTTTATTCACGATGCCCCGTATGGAACGACGATGGTCAACTCGTTCCTCAAACGAACCAAATCCTATGTGACCTATGGCGACGCGATTGACCTGACCGACTACTACGATCTCAAACCGACTCCGGCGATTCTGGATGAAGTGACCGAACTCCTGATGACTCATCTCGGTGCCTTGGGGGGCGTCAAACCGACCCCGCGAGTGAGGCCCGAACGAACAAACGGCGTCGCGACGAACCCACAATTGGCGACCGTCGGGGCTGAGTGACCAGGTTCCTTGGGAGCATGCGATCACTTCTGCGTGCGGATGGGTAACACCCACAGCCCTGCGGTCAGTCTTGCCAGGAACGAAGTGAGGAAAATGATCTGAAAGGGACCCAGCACCAGACCTGCGATGATGAGAGAGGTGTTCGCTTCGGTAAGGCTGTCCAGCCACCAGCCTCCGAGTAACCCTGCGACTGCTGCGAACATCCCTCCCACTTGCCGAAAGAGAGCGACCTGAGTCGTGTTGTCGCTCAGCGGGGAGAGCTTCAACAACAGATTGCGACCGCAGATGTTGACGAAGCCGAACAGGCCCCACACCACGTAGGCTCCGCTGAGCAGCCACCATGTTTCGGGGGTTGCTACCAGCCAGAACAGCATCGCCCCGCTGACCGCCGTTACGCTCCAGAACAACGTCGGCTTGTCCATTCCACGGTCGGACAGACTTCCCGCCAGCATGGTGAGCGGCATCTGAATCAATAACATCAAACCGTTCAGCACATAGTATGTCTCGACCGGAATGTGCAGGACGTTGACCTGATAGCGGAAAAAGGCGGACTGAGTGAGGCCCTGCGCAAAGGACAACCACCATCCGTGTAGTAGCATCCAACGCAACGAACGATCAGCGAATGATTCGATCAGTGTACGGATCGTACTCTTCTGCTGATCCGACTCAGCTGGCGGACGCAGCCATCCTGCCACGTCGGGCAGCTTAAGCAGAGGCAACACCGACAACATCACCAGAGCGTTGCCAATCACGAAGATCGAGACATACGTGATGAGTTTCTGTTGTTCGGGAAGTGCATTAGCCCACTGACTGCGCAGTTGCCCTGCGACGACCGGAACCACGATCATGATCGTCAGCATCGCCAACTTCCGACGGGCGAAGAGTTTTCCCCAGTCAGTCGCAGGGGCGAGGTCTGTCAGCCAGGAAATGAAGCACGCATAAGAGATCCCCTGCAACACGTACCAGACTGACACGCCAATAATGATCAACTCGAACGGCCATTCACGACCGGCGATGATCACCGGGACAGCCATCAGAGGCACTCCCAGGGCGAACAGGCGGCCCATCAACAGGCATGTCAGCCACGTCCGCTTGCGACTTCTCACCCACATTGCCACCGGCCGCGCAAACAATCCGGACGTCTCAGCGAGTTCGGGGAGAATCAACAGCAAGGAGAACTGCAGAGCAGTCGGGCTGAAGGCGTTAGCGTAGTAGTAGAGAAATCCGCCGGTCGTCAGCACGTTGCCGGTCGAGAACAGGAGCTGCGAAATCACGACGGCCCGCGTTACGACCGGAAGCCTCATTGACGCATCAATGCTCTTCAGATGTTGAGCCAATATCTTCCCTCTGCGCAGTTTGATGTTGCCCACAATGCCAATCACGGATTGGGAATTCAACCGTGACATGAACCAATCAGGTGGCGGAAAGATTGATTCGAACTTGTGAAGGCATCATTGATGAGAAATCTCTGGACTACTAAGGACGCGTTTCGCCAGTTGGCCGGTGAACGACAAGAGAGGGAAAAGCGGATTTGAGCCGATGCAGCTGATCAATGCGGATCAGGCTGGTCAGCTCAATCGCTCCTCAGAAACTTGTTCTACCTGTCTCATCTGAAGAATGTTGCTATCGAACAACGTGTGGTGTTTGGGGAACATGTTGTAAGTGATGCTGGGGGTTTGAGTTGTCATCGGCGAAGCAGGTGAGGGGCGGTCGGTGTTGCCGTGATGCAACATCGGGTGTTTCGGAACGTTGACAGGGGGGCGAACAATCGGCCCTTTCGGTGGTTGCTGTTTCTTGTTGTGAGGTCGTGGGTTACGTCTCGTCTTGATGGTCCGGTGTCAATTTTTCTAAACACCGTTCGCGGTTTGGCATTCAGCCTGCTTTACATCTTGAGCATCGAGACAACAACAACTTCACCCCACACCTGCGAGGAACAT
>JAGQQG010000074.1 GCA_020426325.1 Planctomycetaceae bacterium
TCGGCCAGGCACGTGCCCTCATCGGCACTCACACGCATCGCTTGGATCTCCGCCTGTGGTTGTCAGTTCGCACCGACAACATAACCAGTTGAGAATCCTGCGGTTAAACCAAACCAATTCCCGGATGGCCTCTGGGACAAACCGTGCTAACCGATGGAGTCGAATCCAAGCTTCCAACGGTGTGTACAAATCCCAAAGATGTGCTACGTAGGAGCCGCGACCTCCAATGAGTATTAGCGAAACACCCCGGCTGCTTGGAGCAGCCGGGGTGTTGGCGTTGACCTCAGGAATGTGACGGACGTTAATCGGCGTGCAAGCTGAAGCCGATGAAGAGTGCACCGCCATCGTCCGGGACCGCGTAGGAGCCGTTCAAGCTGAAGTAGTGAGCGATTTCATCAAACTCAGGGAGTTTGCTGAAGTCAACTTCTTCGATTGCGTCTCCAATCGCCCCCGAACGAAACATCTCGTAATAGGGACGAATCTGAGCTGCTGCCTTACTGAACGCCATAATGGAAGTCTGGCCGGGGAAATGTGACGCCACCTTGCGATAGTCGTTCGTATTGGCCAATGGTTCGCTCCCTCCGTCATCGCGCAGGTAGTTCTCGAGCAATTGCACGTCGGTCGCGAAGAAGAGCTGCCCTCGGGCAACAGCGACACCCATCATCTGCGGATCGCCACCCTGGAAGTTGGGCACTTCCGCTTCGTAGATCGTGACATCCAGAAACTCGCGGGTTGTCACACCATCACCGACCGCTGCTGACAGGCGATCGAGCACATCTTTCATCTGGTCTTCATTGGAGAGCGTGAGAGCGAGGGCCATGGGCTGGATAGCCGCATCACTGACATCGACGTCTTCTCTCACCTCGCCCAGGAACTGAATGCGGCCGGTGAGCGAATCGATCACGTCGTCTTTGATGTGGATCATCGGTCCCGTCTGGGAGAGCTGATCGACAAGATTCGCGAGCGTTCCGGGAGGCTGGAAGAAGTCGACCAGTGTTTCCACGGCTTTGTAAGCACCTGCAATATCCCAGTTCATGCTCGAATAGGCGGATGCCGTCGAGGGGACCCAGCGAGGCGGTTGCTGATCTGTTGCGGGGAACTCAAACATCTTCAGCACACCCGTCGTCGGCTGATCGAGAGCCAGATAGGTCCGCGTGACTGTGTCGTATTCCTCCGTCATCATGGTGGCGGTTCCACCGACGGCCTCGATCTTGTCGATGCCGAGAACGGGCAGGAACCCCATGACCATCGAAAGAGGAACCGGTCCCGAGTTTGCTTGAGGGATGGAAGCAACTGAGCGGAACAGGTCGATCGGTGCGAGATACCAGCGAACCTGTGGGTGCTCACTCTCTCCTGATTCACACTTCTGCATCAGACGGCTGTAAGTCTCATCATCTGCGAAGCTGCGATCCGCTTCGCCGTCCCAACGGCTGAGTACTTCGTCCACGATGTCGATGCTGGACGATGCCACGAGGTACTGATCCTTGATGCAGTAAACGAGGGTGGATGGCTCCTCATCCTCATCAGCATCTTCGTTCTCGAACGTGTAGACGGTGACCTCGGTATCGTGCAGGGTCTCGGCTGATCGTTCACCATCTTCGTCCTCAAGTGCCTCTTCGGCTTTTTCAAGCAGTGCATCAAGAGTCTCGCGGTGATCGCCGAAGTCCATCAGCAGAACGACGCCAAGGTCTTTGGCTGGCGGCTGAACCACGGCGAAAGCGATTTCTCCGTGGAAGAGATTCAGCAGATCGCTGGGGGGAAGTCCAAGTTCGTCCTGAGCTTTTTCTGAAAGTTCTTCGCACCAGGCTTCAATCTCTTCCCTGACCGGTTGCAAAGCTTCGTCCTGCAACAAACGCCCGAAGGAGGTTTTTTGAAATTGCTCGTAAGCTTCAACGGCATTCGGGACGGACAGAAAAACGGTTGTCCCTTGAGGCAGACGCCGTTCCGCGGGCACTCCCTCGGCTGCCTTCAGAGCGGGCTCCATTCCCCAGACGCACAGACAGAGTGCGGCTACGCTGATCATTCGACGACGCTGCATTGTGAGCATCACTTGTTCCTATCTCATCACTGTGAACCGGCCACTCACACGACGTTTGTGGCAAAAGATTTGACCCACCGTGTCAACAACGGGAATCCCATATCGGGCGATTTGTCCCCCGATGCATGGCGAATTGTAGCGGCCTCATCTGAAGCTGCCCAGAGGGGCTGCTTTTCCTGTCTGTCGGGGAGATCTCCGCAGTGCGTCCTTTCGAGGCGCGATGACTCCTTCTACAATTCGTTCTCATTCCTACCTGATCTACGGATTTCAGGTGTCATCAGATCAACAAAAACCTGAGATTCTCGTGGTCAATCATGGATTCGATTTCATCAGCCCAGTGAACACAGGCTGAGCTCGCAGTCAGGAGAACAATCGTGCAGGACCCGCGCATTGACAAGCTTGCCGCAACGCTGCTGGATCACAGTTGCCAAATCAAACCGGACGAAAACGTCCTCATCGATGCGTACGATCTGCCCGAACCTGCACTCGTTTGCCGCCTCGTGGAGATGGCTGCGGACCGAGGGGCGAGGCCGTTTGTCAACTGGAAGAGCAACGCGGTGCTTCGCTCACTCTTTCGGACAGCGACCCTGGAGGGGATGCAACTCGCCGGTGAGTTCGACATCGCTCAGATGAAAAAAATGCAGGCCTACATTGCCATCCGTGGGACAGCCAACAGCAGTGAACTCAGCGATGTTCCTGCGGAGAAGATCGATCTCTATCAACAACACTGGTGGAAACCTGTCACGGATATCCGCGTGAACCATTCCAAATGGGTCGTGCTCAGGTATCCGACGCCTGCGATGGCACAATCGGCCAAGATGAGTACGCCTGCGTTTGAAGATTTCTTCTTCGATGTCTGCACTGCGAATTACTCACAGATGGAGAAAAATCAGGAGCCGCTCAAGCGACTGATGGAACAGACGGACGAGGTGCACATCACCGGTCCGGGAACCGATCTGACGTTCTCGATCAAGAACATCCCGGTGATCCCCTGCAACGGACGTCGGAATATCCCTGATGGCGAGGTCTTCACAGCTCCTGTGCGAGACAGCGTCAACGGGAAGATCTCGTACAACACGTCTTCGCTCTATCAGGGGACCGTGTTCGACGGGATCTCGTTCGAGTTCGCCAATGGAAAGATTGTTAAAGCTGATTGCAACAATGAACCCGTTCGGTTGAACGGAATTCTCGACAGCGATGAAGGAGCGAGGTTCATTGGCGAATGGTCGCTCGGTTGCAACAACGCCATCAAGCACCCCATGCTGGACACACTCTTTGATGAAAAGATCGGGGGGTCGTTGCATCTCACGCCCGGCCAGGCCTACGAGACCGCCGACAACGGCAACCGCAGCCGCGTGCATTGGGACCTTGTCCTCATTCAAACTCCCGAATACGGGGGCGGCGAGATCCATTTTGACGGCAAGCTCATCCGCAAGGACGGACGTTTTCTCCCTGATGACCTCCAGCCGTTAAACGAAGGGCTTTAGGCATAACGGCGGATTTCCCGGTTCGTGTGATGCCCGATCTTCGTGCGTGATTTGCACGACATTCGTGCGAAGCACCTCTGTTTAAGGCTGACTTTACGTCATCTGGTCGCGTTGGCACCGAATTTGCCTGATCAGTCGGTCGTTGAATGACGTTGTCTGCCTTGCGAGAAGTTCACGAAGGAACGTGATAATTCTAAACAGACGCTGGACACAACGTCCGCTGGTGAACTCGCTCTCACCTCACTGACCTGCGCTGGTCTGATCCTTCTCGGTCATGTGATTCCAAATACACGAACGATTACGGGAGTAGCTGCAATGAGTAAAGGATTTCTGATCGACATGGACGGCGTCATCTACCGGGGGAGTGAACTCATCCCGGGAGCGGATGTCTTCATTAACAAACTTCTCAGCCGTCGGATTCCGTTTCTGTTTCTGACGAACAACAGCCAACGGACCCGACGTGACGTCGCGACCAAACTTTCACGCATGGGCATCCCTGCGACGGAGAAGCATGTCTTCACCTGTGCTGTCGCCACTGCCCGCTTTCTGGCAAAACAGTCCCCCGGAGGAACCGCGTATGTGATCGGCGAAGGGGGACTGCTCAACGCACTGCATGCGAACGGCTTCTCGATTGTCGACAGTCATCCGGAGTACGTCGTCGTCGGAGAGGGGCGAACGGTCAACCTGGAGATGCTCGAAACCGCTGTGCAAATGATCCTCGACGGTGCGAAGCTGATCGCGACAAACCTTGATCCGAATTGCCCGACCAAGAACGGCACACGTCCCGGATGCGGGGCGACGGTAGCGTTTCTGGAGGCAGCAACCGGCTTCAAGGCGCTGAGCGTGGGGAAGCCCAGCCCGGTGATGATGCGTGAAGCTCGAAAGGAGATCGGTTTGCCCACCTCGGAGACGATCATGATCGGCGACACGATGGAGACCGACATTCTGGGAGGTGTTCAGATGGGCTATCGAACGGTGCTGGTCCTGTCCGGCGGAACGGCTCGTGAGGATCTCAGCAAATTTGCTTACCGCCCTGACGTCATCGTCGATTCCGTTTTCGATTTGTGTGAACCCCCCAAGCGGCTGGACGAACTGATCCCCAGCATGGATCGATCGGACGACTCGACACAGAGTCCTCATCAGTGGCATCTGGCCCAATAAGTTCGCTACGTGCTGAATTCAATTTCCAGAGTTGCTATGGTCTGACGTGCATCACGACACGTCAGACCATCTGTTCATCCTGAAATTGAATTCTCTCTCGGCATGACTCACCGATCATTATTCTACATCCTGCCCGCGATCACGATGTCACTGGGCTGGGCGCTCCGGGGGACCATCGGAGGTGGTCCTGTCGGAGCGATGATTCCGGGAGTGATGGTCACATTGTGCCTTTGCCATCTGACGGGGTGGAACCGTCGAGTCGGCATCGCAGCGGCTTTGGGTACCATTGGAGTGGGACTCGGCGGACAGGTGACATACGGCCAGACGATCGGCTTTGCCCGTTTCCCGGAGACCATGCTCTGGGGTGAACTGGGGATGACCATCAAGGGAGCCATGTGGGGTCTCTCAGGGGGCGTGCTCGTGGGCCTCGGATTGATGCACTCCCGTTATAAGCCTTCACAGATTCTAATCGGGCTGATCCTTATGCTGATTGGCACAGCCGTCGGCCATCTGCTGGTCGACGAACCGAAACTGCTGTACTTCTCCGATCGAGTGAACAAGCCTCGTGAGGAGATCTGGTTTGGACTGACACTGGGTGCTCTGTGTCTCGTTGTCTGGCTACTGTTCCTGGGGAGGGAGCGTGTGTCACCCTGGTTCGCGTTGTTCGGGATGCTCGGAGGTGCAGCCGGTTTTGGAGGTGGAGGGCTGTTCTTTGTGATCGGCAGTCTCGTGGATGAATCGATGGCTCGCTGGCCCTGGTGGAAGATGAAAGAGTTCACCTTCGGCCTGCTCTACGGGTTGGGACTCGGGGTCGCTTGTGATCTGATGAGAGAAGCAGTGCAACAGGCAGATCAGCTCTCGGAAGACGCGACTGATCCACCCAACAGACCAACGTCATTTGCCCTGACCGTCGTTGCGGGCGTCGCAGTGGTGTTTGCGGGAATGTTCTTCCAGTTCACGATCCCGTACCGGGCCATGTTCTCGGTCGTGGGTGCAGCCCTGATCGGCATCTCGTTGTACTCGATCCCCCTCGCCTGGCATGTCGCAGTCAGTATGACCGTCGTGGGCTTCTTGAGAGACTTCCTCTACAAATTCGTCCAGGTCGAGTGGTTCAACTCACCGGTGAATGCCTGGGCCACCGTGTTTCTTCTGACGGTCCTGGTCGTAGCTGTCGTAACTCTCGCGGTCCGCAATCGTGTGTCTGCCCGTGATCATCTCCTCGTTCTGACATGGATCGCCACGGTCTTTGGTCTGATCAAGACGGGCGTCCCTGAGATGACCCTGGGAATGCACTGGTTCGTACCAGGGTTGTTTGTGGTGGAAGCCGTCCTGGTCACTGCCATGCTGGCTACCACGCCCGCAACCGCTGAGTCTCAAGCTTGACCGAACGCCCTTGTGAGGAGCCGTGATCCTTGCAGCACACTTGACATCTTGCAGCTCAATCCACGAGACAAGCGAACTCTCGGAGCGCAGCGGCGACAATGGGCTGAGGGCAGGACCAGACGAGAAAGAACATCGCCTCACGAACTCCTCGTTCGGCAGGATGACCCGCGACGAACCCTGCCCCTTTGGATGCTGCCAACAATGCCTGTGTTGATCGCAGGGCAAGTGAGTTGGCCCGTTGACGGATCGATTCCGCTGTGAGGTTTGGTGTCTCCGCCGTTCCCTCCCCACGTGCGGAGGCGTACAAGTCCATTCGCAATTGGGACCATTCTTTGGCAAACGGTTCGACGACTTCGGTCAGTTCAGGGCGGCGATCGGACTCGCGCATCAGGTGAGCCAGAGACCGACCGACGAGTCCAACGGCCAGCGATGAGGTCGCGACGGAGCCGGTCCCGCCTCCCTGCCCCCTCTGCATGACCTGATCGACCGGTCCTGCAAGCAGGTAATGACGATCGACGACTACATTCTCCAGTGCAATCGAACCCGTGAGTGATCCATTGAGCGCCAGCAGTGGCACTGGCTCTTCGACCGTCACCCCCTCAAGATTCGTGGGCAAAGCGATCAGAATCTGTCGACCATCGACGCAAGTCCCCCCCGTCACGACGTAATCCGCAGGCATTGCGCCAGTGACCCAGGGGATTTGACCGTTCAACACAAATGTGTCTTCGATCTCTTCGGCTTGAACAGCCGGCTGACTCAGATGTTGCCGCGACGTTGTGAGGTGAGACACACCCACGGTGGCGAACAGATGTCCCGCGGCCAGATCGGGTAACAGCTCAGCTTTGAGTTCGCTGTTGTCACATCCGGCAATTCGCTGACAGGCTCCGTTTCGTTGAGTGAGGTTGAACGTGGTCGTGAGACAAGCCGTGGCCAGTCGCTCATATCCGAAGATGAGCATCTCTGGATCGAGTTCGCTGCCGCCGTACTCGATCGGAATCACCCAGCCGAGCACACCTTCCTCTGCGAGCCGTGAAAACTGCCAATCGGGCCATGTTCCCTGTTGATCGACCTCAGCAGCACTGCGGCTGAGGTCTGCTAACAGCGCTTCGAACTCAGGGGTGTCAAACGGTGCGGGTTGCGAAAGGAAATCGGGTTGCGTCATTACGTCCTGTCACAGGCTTTGAAGGAAATCGGTCATTTCTCCGACGGCATGGTCCTCGCCAACTTTGCGACCGACTTCGATTCCCTCCGAGAGCACAGATCGGGCATCGTCGATGCGATCCATTCTCGCGAGTATCTGTCCCTTCTGAAAGTATGCGGCCACATAACCGGGATCAACAGAGAGAACCTGATCAAAGGTTGCAAGCGCAGGCTCCCACTCCTGGCTGGAGGCATAATCCATCGCCATTCCATACAGGAGAAACGTGTCCTCAGGGCTGTCCTGCAGCATCTGCTGAAGTTTTTCACGACGAGTCATGGTCTGTTGCGGGGTGAGAATTGGGCGAATGAAACTGTCACTTGCTTGATGCAAGACGGTGCAATGTTCAGCGTCGACTTCAATTGATTCGATGGTTTCCGGCAAGAATTCCTGTGAGAAGTCCAAATATCCGGCTGGGCAAGTTTTGCGTCGACGCCTCGCCGATTTCAAGCGCGGGTTTGTCAAAGGACGATCCTGCCACAGTGGAGACCCGACAAGTTCATGCTGGGTGGTTGAGACAATGATTGTCTCACAGGATGCAGCGTGATGTCGAGCAAAGGACTGCACTTCGGTTGGTGGATGGCCTGTACAGGTCGTCAGCCTGCGGCCGTGGGACGGTCTCCAGGATCAAGGAAGATTCCGTCCCTTTAAGCCGCATGCAGGCGATTGTTGGTCATAACCCGGCCTCATCGATCGACAGCATGCCACGTCCCGGAACGAGTCCGCTGATGACGCAACCACCGACGCTCGCCAAGCTCCGCCTCACGCTGATACGACACCCGTTCCGGTTGGTGTTGCTGGTCTGTCTGATCGCTGGAGTTGCAAGTCCCGCGCATGCCCTGACTCCTGCTCCGCCTGAGAGTCGCATGACTCCCATCGTCCGCGCGGTCGCGCGGGTGAAGTCTGCGACTGTCAACATTCACAGCGAAAAACTTGCCAAGCAAACGGACTCGCTGTTCTCGACCAACAAGGATCGCAAGATCAATGGGATGGGAACCGGCATTATCCTTGATGAGCGAGGTTACATCGTCACCAACCATCATGTCGTCAACGGTGTCGACTCGCTCCGAGTCACCCTCGTCGACGGTGCTGCCTACATGGCTCGGGTCGTCTCATTCGACAGCAAGCATGATCTGGCCATCATCAAGATCGACCCCAATCAAAAGCTGGACGTCATGGTCATGGGGACTTCGTCCGACCTGATGCTGGGCGAGGACGTGCTGGCCATCGGCAACGCCTTTGGATACGAACATACGGTCACTCGCGGGATCATCAGCGCCCTCTCTCGTGATGTCGAAGTCAATGAAGAGCAGGCCTACGAGAATCTGATCCAGATCGACGCGGCCATCAACCCGGGCAACAGCGGCGGCCCGCTGCTGAATCGTGACGGCGAAGTGATCGGCATCAACGTCGCCATTCGTGCCGGTGCCCAGAAGATCGGCTTCGCGATTCCGATCGACGATGCACGACAGGTCATTGCGAGACTGCTCAACATCGAGCGGCTTGATAACAACTTCCATGGTCTGCAGGCTCAGGACTTCAAGCAGGGGAAAGAACGTCGGCTGATCGTCTCGACAACATCCCCCGGCAGCCCCGCAGCTCTGGCCGGAATGATGCAAGGCGATGTCGTTGAAAAAGTCGAGGCCGTCGATGTTGTGGACATGGCTGACTTCGAACGGGGACTCCTCGGACACCGAGGTGGCGAAACCGTGAACGTCACCGTGCGACGCGGTGAGGAGCAGAAGAACCTGCAACTGACAATCGCTTCGATGAACCGTCGCGATCCAATGATTGCCAGCCGTCAGACGGTCCAGCAGTCGTCCTCACAGACGAGCTCCTCCACGCCATCAGTGAACGAGAAGTCCTCCTGGGAAATGCTGGGGCTGCGTTTGCAGCCACTGGCATCCACCGAGCGTTCACTGGTGAATCCTCGTTATCGCGGGGGAATGAAGGTCACTTCCGTCCGCCACGAGAGCCCGGCCGCACAGAATGGGATTCGCGAGGGTGACATTCTCGTCGGATTGCACGTCTGGGAGACGATCACCCCGGAGAACATCGAATTTGTTATCGAGCATCCACAGTTGAACACCTTCAACCCGCTGAAGTTCTACATTCTCCGAGGCAAGGAAACACTCTACGGCTACCTGCAAGTTTCCGGTCGCTGATTTCGCCCCAGAAGAGCGCTGACTCGGATTGGATGGGCAGACCCGCTGACGAGAGTTACACTCGTGGTGACGCCCAAGTCGCGGGCGACTTCAGCACGCTGGCCACCAGTTTGTCATGCAGGGATCGTCCGACGAGTTTTCACTGATCGAGACCATTCGCCGTCGCGCCTCAGTCGGCCCGCTGACCAGGCTGGGAATCGGTGATGATACGGCCCAACTGCTCACACGTGGCCATGCAGGTGTTCTCGTCGCTGTCGACGTTCTCATGGATGGGGTGCATTTTGACTTGTCTCAAATCTCACCCCAGACAGCCGGACGTAAGGCACTGGCTGTGAACCTCAGCGACATTGCTGCGATGGCCGGCCAGCCCACTGCGGCTGTCGTTGGTCTCGTCTTGCCTCAGAACCGTGGAGCCCTCCTGGGCAAACAACTGATGGAAGGGTTGATTGCCCATGCGGACGAGTTCGGTGTCGATGTTATCGGAGGAGATACGAACTCCTGGGATGTTCCACTGGTGATCAGCGTCACGGTCCTGGGGGAACCCACGGCACGAGGATCGGTGACAAGAGCCGGAGCCCTGCCGGGCGACTGGCTGTTCGTGACCGGAGCCTTGGGAGGCAGTTTGTCGGGGCGGCACCTCACATTTACTCCCCGTGTCGCAGAGGCACTCTCCCTCCATGAGCGAGTCGACCTCCATTCCATGATCGATCTCAGTGACGGTCTGGCATCGGACGTCCGACACATCGCCAAAGCCAGCAACGTCGGAGTCGAGATCGACGCGGACAATATTCCCATTCATACCGACGTTAATCCATCACTCTCGAAACACGAGAGAATTCTTCACGCACTCACCGACGGCGAGGACTTCGAACTACTCTTCTCTGTGAGCGAAGCGGATGGGCATCGTTTACTCGAAGAACCTGAACTCGCCTGCCAACTCACACTCATCGGTCGAGTGACAGCAGGAGACTGCCTGCTGGTTCACAGCGATGGAACGAAAGCACAACTTCCTCAGGGAGGCTGGAGGCATCGGTTCGACGACTGACGTTGTGCACGTGATGGAACATGCCGAGGATCGGGATGTTAAATCGTGATCCGTTCGATGATCAGATCGTTCGTCTCAACGAAATTTCGCAGTTCCCTGGCGTTGAAAGTGCCGGTTGTCGCACCCGTTGCTCGGACACAACTGGCTCCCAGCGCAGCACCGTCCTTCACGCAATCGATGAGTGACTTGCCCGCGATGAGACCGGACATCAGTCCAGCGGCAAACGCGTCTCCTCCTCCGGTCCCATCGACCTCAGCAACTTTGTAGATTGGAATGCGCGCACACTCCGTGGGTGTCAGCAGCAATGACCCCGCACTTCCACAGGTTACGATCACGGTTTCTGTCCCCTGACGACGAAACACTTTCGCCTGCTCCAGGGGATCATCGAGACCGGTGATCACGCGTGCTTCGTCCGTATTGGGAACGAAGATGTCCGTCAGCGGTAACACCGGCTGCAGCATCTCACCAATCACACTCGGCTCACCAATCACGACATCCAGCACCGTCCGGACACCAGCTGCTCTTGCCACGCGGAACATCTCAGCGACATTCTCGCCCGACAAGGCTGCGTTCAAGCCAAAGCCACCGACATACACGATCTTCGCCTGCTTCAGCACATCAGGATCGATCTCCCGTCCTGTCAGGATGCTGTTGGCACCTAACGCATGGATGAACCTGCGGTCCTCCCCTTTCACGTTGATCACGAGTGTTGTCGAGGTCTGGACTTCCTGAGAGACAACAATCTGTGAACAGTCGACACCCGATGCGGCCAGTTCATCTGCAACATAACGTCCGACCACATCATCCCCCACGCCTCCGACAACTCCTGCGGAGACGCCCAGCTTTGCGAGGTCGACAGCGACATTCGCTGCACAACCACCGATCGTCAACTCGGTTCGAGGCGTCACAGCCAGTCCGCCCGATGGGGGCATCACTTCGATCGGAGCAGCAACGTGATCGGCGACGATCAGCCCGACGCACAAAACATCGCAAGCGGCAGGAATGGACGAGTTCATGGTCGTACCTGCTCAGGTGTCAGCATGATTGTGGCGTTGAATCAAACACTCACCGGCTCCTGGTGAATGCGATCTTTGCCTGAGTTCACCGCATCGACCTGCTTTTCCCGTCGGTGAATCCGTTTCACCCGATTCAACAGCCTCAGGATCAACGGATAGGTCACCAGTCCGCCGATGGTCGCCACAATGAATGATCCTGTCAGCAGAGGGACTCCCAGGTCGACAAACAATCGAGTCATCGACTGCCACCACTCATGCAGACCGTGGTACTCGAACAACTGCGCGAATTCGTCTTTTGTGATCGTGGACGGAAAGTAGATCGTTCCGATCTTGTAGTTGAACCAGTAAAGAGGGACGACCGTCAGCGGATTGGAAACGTAGACCGCTATGATGGCAGCCATTTTGTTGAACTTGAAGAAGGATCGCGTCAGCATCGCGATCAGCAGCACCAGCGCCATCTGGATGCCGACAGTGGGCGTCAGTGCCACGAACATCCCGATCGCTGCTCCGAGTGCGATCTGATGAGGCGTGCCATCCAGCATCAGCAACGCCCGCAACCAGAGGCGCGGGTCGAGCATCTTGCGAATTGGATGGACTTCATTCATAAGCGAGCGTCAGCGAACGCGAATCGGCGGACGAAAGACAGGGCGTGTCATCCCCTACAAATCTATCGGCAAATTCGGCAGAATTGTGGTGTCGAATCAGTTTCTGGTCAACAACTCCTTCACGAACGGCAGGATGTCCTGCTCATAAGTGAATTCTTCTGCCTCGGGGTCTTCGTTGTCAAAACGTTTGAGCAGGTTCCCCTCGCGATCATAGACATAAACCGCTGGAATCGCTGCCAGTTCCAACTTTTCGTAAAGTGCGTCCGGATCATCACTGCCGAGGATGTTATCGAAAGTGGCTCCCTGATTTTGCAGAAACTCGGTCACTTTGTCTCGATAGGTTTCCGGTGGCTTGCTCGCTCGTCCCGCATAATCCATCGAGAAGGAGACGCACGCAACTTCATCCCCATGATCACGGTGCAACTGGACCAAATGCGGGAATTCCCGCCGACAAGGAACACAGCTCGTCGACCACAGGTCCAACACAATCAATCTCCCCTTTTTCGATGCAAGCTGTTCCTGGGCTTCTTCCCACGACATGATCGACAGAGCCACCTCCGATGCCTCGCTGCCTTCGATCGACTGCCCAGTCTCATTCGCTTCAGGAAGCGGCGGCTCGGTCTGCCCCGGAGGGGGCGGACCGATGTCGCTGTGTGTTTCTGGTTCTGTCACGGCGGGTCCGGGAACCGGCACTTCCGCCGACTCACCGGTATCAGGTGCTGACATTTCCTGCTGACAGCCGCAGGCAACCATCATCAGACAGACAAACCCAAAAAACGCACGGTTTGACTTCATCACAACTTTTCTTCCTGTTTTCAGTCGACCGTTGGCTTCGGCGTTCCATCATCGCGAAGCTTCCGTACGAGAGCAAGTGCAGGGCGGCTCGATTGAAGTCGTCAGCCCCTGCCCTATAATCCGAAACGACATGAATCAGGTTGAAGTGCGAAGGCAGGGGCTTGATTGGCCCCGTCGATCTCTGAGTCGAGTTCGAGGCATTCAGCCACTTCTCACTGGAATTGACCGGCTGTTGAGCTGAGGAGCCGACATTGAACTGGCTGATCACCACCCTCTCGTCCACCGTCGGACGCAAGTTTGTGATGGGACTCACAGGGCTGTTCCTGTGTTTTTTCCTGGTTGTGCACCTCGCTGGTAATCTGCTTCTGTACGTCGGCCCTGAGGCGTACGACCATTACGCTCATACGCTTCACGAGCAAAAGGGCTTTCTCGTGGTGGCTGAAGTCCTCCTCTTCGGGGCTTTCATCGTTCACATCCTGCTGGCGATCAAACTCTCGCGAGGTAACTATGCCGCGAGACAAATTTCGTATGCAAAAGCCTCCAGCAAGAAAGAATCCCGACTGGTCGCCAATGTTGTCGCACCCGAGGCATGGATGTTCTGGAGTGGCGCAGTCGTTCTCGGATTCCTGATCCTCCATCTGGGAGATTTCAAGTTTGAGCTCTGGTGGGGAACAAGCCTTCAGGCGATCGATTCCCCGTATGACAAAGCCGGAGTGATCCTGCGAAATTCGCTACGGCTGTTCGTTTACACGCTGGGAAGCATTGTCCTCGGTGTGCACGTCAGTCACGGATTGGCCAGTGCTTTTCAATCGCTGGGAGTCAATCACCCCAAGTACACGCCCTGCATCCATTGGTGTTCGATCGCGTTTGGCTGGATCGTCGGGATTGGCTTCGCCAGCTTTCCCGTGATCTGGTCGCTGACAGAAAGCGCCGCAGCCCCTTGAGCGTCATCACTCTCGATTTCAGGCGATTTTACACCTCGACGAACAGCTGAAAAACAACAAATTGACAGGACAAACGGCATGAGTACCGCCGCTGCACAGCAGACTCTCGATTCCCGCATCCCCGACGGTCCCATCGACCAGAAATGGACGCAGTGCAAGAACGAGATGAAGCTCGTCGCTCCCAATAACAAACGCAAATTCGACATCATCGTCGTCGGCACCGGTCTGGCAGGTGCCTCAGCCGCCGCCTCACTTGCGGAATTGGGATACAACGTCAAGGCGTTCTGCTATCAGGACTCTCCCCGTCGCGCCCACAGTATCGCAGCACAGGGAGGAATTAACGCCGCTAAGAACTATCCCAACGATGGCGATTCGGTCTATCGCCTGTTCTACGATACCGTTAAAGGGGGCGACTTCCGCGCTCGAGAGGCGAACGTCTATCGTCTCGCAGAAGTGAGCAACAACATCATCGACCAATGTGTCGCTCAAGGCGTCCCCTTTGCGCGTGAGTATGGTGGCACCCTCGCGAACCGCACCTTTGGGGGAGCACAAGTCTCACGAACCTTCTACTGCCGTGGCCAGACGGGACAGCAGTTATTACTTGGAGCCTACTCGGCTCTGATGCGCCAAGTCTCCGTCGGTAAGGTCCAGATGTATCCGCGACGCGAGATGGTCGACCTCGTGGTCGTCGATGGTAATGCTCGCGGCATTGTCTGTCGCAATCTCGTGACCGGAGAGATCGAGACGCATGCAGCACACGCAGTTCTCCTGTGCACCGGTGGGTACGGCAACGTGTTTTACCTGTCGACAAATGCGAAGGGCTGCAATGTGACCGCTGCATGGCGATGCCATCGTCGCGGCGCGTATTTCGCCAACCCGTGCTTCACACAGATCCACCCGACCTGCATCCCCGTGAAAGGAAGCTACCAGTCTAAGCTCACGCTGATGAGCGAGAGCCTCCGGAACGACGGGCGCGTCTGGGTTCCCAAAGACCCCGGAGATACACGATCGCCGAGTCAAATCCCGGAGGATCAGCGGGATTACTACCTGGAGCGTCGCTATCCTGCGTTTGGCAACATGGTCCCGCGAGACGTGGCCAGCCGTGCCGCCAAAGAACGATGCGATGCAGGTTACGGTGTCGGTGAGAGTCATCTCGCGGTTTACCTCGACTTCCAGCGAGCGATTCAGGAACAGGGACGACACGTCATCGAGTCGAAATACGGCAACCTGTTCCACATGTACAAGAAGATCACCGACGAGAATCCCTACGAGGTGCCCATGCGGATCTACCCCGCTGTGCACTACACCATGGGGGGACTCTGGGTCGACTATCACCTGGAGAGTACGATCCCAGGACTGTTCGTTCTCGGTGAGGCGAATTTCTCCGATCACGGTGCCAACCGTCTGGGAGCCAGTGCCCTGATGCAGGGGCTGGCCGATGGTTACTTCGTGGCTCCTTATACAGTCGGGCATCATCTCGCCAGCAGCGGCCTCAAGCCCGTCACGACAGCGCATCCCAAATTCAAGGAAACAGCGGTCGAAGCTCGGAATCGCATCGAACGCATGCTGTCCGTCAACGGGAAACGCTCGGTCGATGACATCCATCGACAGCTCGGTCAAATCATGTGGGACAACTGTGGCATGGCCCGCAATGCAGCAGGACTGAACACAGCCATCAACGAGATTCGCAACCTGCGTGAGGAGTTCTGGCAGAACGTTCGTGTCCTCGGAAGTGGTCAGTCATTCAACCAGGCGCTCGAACACGCGGGACGTCTGGCGGACTTCCTCGAGTTCGGAGAGCTGTTTGCGAAGGATGCCCTCCAACGGGAAGAGTCCTGCGGAGGTCACTTCCGCGAAGAACATCAAACCGCAGACAACGAAGCTCTGCGTGATGACGAACACTTTGCCTACGCGGCTGCCTGGCAATTCCAGGGAGACGGCCAGGAGGAAACGCTTCACAAGGAGCAACTGACGTTCAACGAAGTTGAACTCACCACCCGGAGCTACAAATAATGGTTATCAGGCATGCTCAACCGCTTGTGGTGATTTGGTTACCTTTGTCGGTTGGTGCTTTCTGACTCACGGAATACTGAGAACTGAAAACTCATGATCAGCCCTGCTCATCACAATCTCTCGCTCACACTCAAAATCTGGCGTCAGCCCCATGCGGATGCCCCGGGAGAGTTCCGCACCTACCAGTTGCAGGACGTCTCTCCTCATATGTCCTTTCTGGAGATGCTCGACATTCTTAACGAGCAATTGATCGAGAAAGGCGAGGAGCCGGTCGCCTTCGATCATGACTGCCGGGAAGGCATCTGCGGGATGTGCGGCATGATGATCAATGGACAGGCACACGGTCCGGATCACGAGACGACAACCTGCCAACTCCACATGCGACGCTTCGAAGATGGCGACACGATCGTCATCGAGCCGTGGCGTTCCCGCGCGTTTCCCGTCATCCGCGACCTTGCTGTTGATCGCAGTGCATTCGACCGCATCATTCAGGCGGGCGGATATGTCTCGGTGAAAACCGGGCAGGCGATTGACGGAAACGCCAACCTGATCCCGCAACAGGATCAGGAGTCGTCGATGGACGCGGCAGCGTGCATCGGTTGCGGAGCCTGCGTCGCAGCCTGCAAGAACGCATCAGCCATGCTCTTCACCTCTGCGAAAGTCTCGCATCTCGTGCAACTGCCGCAGGGGGCTCCGGAGCGAAAGAAGCGCGTTCTATCGATGATCAGCCAGCACGACGAAGAAGGCTTCGGTGCCTGCACCAACACCTACGAATGCGAAGCTGCCTGCCCCGCTGCAATCTCCGTCTCCCACATCGCCCGCCTCAACCGCGAATACATGAAGGCCATGTTGACGTCAAAGGAATAGACGTCCATCGACGCCTTCAGTTTGAACGTGCAATCCGCGTTCGTATTATCGAAAGTCGCAACTCGGCAGGAGCCTCACCCCCCGTGACGGTCCTGACATCGGTGGAATCCCCTGCTCGCCTTGAATCATCAGCCGAGCACCGCTGGCAGTCCCATGAGGCACGGACTATAAACACCAGAGAAACCTTTCACCCTGAAACGACCAAAAGGCTGCAGTCCCGTGACGATGAAGACCCTCCCCAAGAACGCCATTGCAGAGTCTGACCCAGCCGTGTTTGATGCCATTCAGCACGAACAGCTTCGGCAGGTTGAGGGGCTGGAACTCATCGCCTCCGAGAACTACACGTCTGCTGCCATCCAGCAGGCAGCGGGAACCGTGTTCACCAACAAATACGCCGAGGGGTATCCCGGTCGACGTTATTACGGTGGGTGCGAATACGCTGACGTTGTCGAGAATCTGGCTCGTGATCGGGCGTGTGAATTGTTCGGGGCAGACCATGCCAACGTCCAGCCCCACGCGGGGTCGCAGGCGAACATGGCCGCGTACATGTCGATTCTCGAAGTTGGCGACACCATCCTCGCGATGGACCTGGCCCACGGCGGGCACCTCACGCACGGCATGCATCTCAACTTCTCTGGCAAGCTGTACAACGTGCATCACTATGGCGTGCGGCAGGACGATCACCGGATCGACTTTGATCAGGTTGCAGCTCTCGCGAAGGAGCACAAACCCAAGCTCATCGTCGCCGGGGCCTCCGCCTATCCGCGTGAGATCGACCATCCCAAGTTCGCAGAGATCGCAGCAAGCGTCGGGGCCAAGCTCATGGTCGACATGGCACATTACGCAGGCCTCGTTGCGGGGGGTGTGCATAATAATCCGGTTGAAGTCGCGGACATCGTGACGACCACCACACACAAGACGCTGCGCGGCCCGCGCTCGGGTATCGTGCTCTGCAAGGAGGAGTACGCCAAAGACGTCGACAAAACCGTCTTCCCCGGCCTGCAAGGGGGGCCACTCGTACACATTATCGCAGCGAAGGCGATCTGCTTTCAGGAAGCCCTGCAACCGTCGTTCAAGGACTACGCCAGACAGGTGATCGCCAATGCCCAGACCCTCGCAGAGACCCTGCTGTCAGGCGGACTCAAACTTTCCAGCGGCGGCACCGACAATCATCTCATGCTCTGCGACGTCACGACCCTGAACGGCGTCACAGGCAAGATCGCCGAGAAGGCCCTCGACCGCGCGGGCATCACGGTCAACAAGAACATGATCCCCTACGACCCCCGCAAGCCCCTCGACCCCAGCGGCATCCGCATCGGCACCCCCGCCCTCACCACCCGAGGCATGAAAGAGGCAGAGATGCAACGAGTCGGCGGGTGGATTCTCACCGTCCTCGGTAACCCGGAAGATGACGGCACAATCAATAGCGTGCGCGGAGAGATCGCCGAGTTCGCCAAGAACTACCCCGTGCCGGGAATTGCAAGTTGATGGGAGCGCGTCTTCTACCTGAATTGCCCAATGCCAAAAGACTTCTACACGCGTCTTCGTGAATACTACTCAGAAGTCGCAAAAGTCCTTCGTGGTGATGCGAATGCGGCATCAGTGTTTCCAAATCCGACTGATGTCGGAATTGCACGAGAAGCTGTTTACGCAGAGTTCCTACGGCAACACATCCCCTCGAAGTGTAATGTTTCTCTCGGTGGATTCCTGTTTCATGCTAATGGGCAAGAATCTCGTCAAATGGACGTGATCATCACGACAGATGTCGCACCAAGGTTCGACTTTCACAACCGAACTGGAAGTGGCAAATCGTTCTCACCTGTCGAGGGAACGATTGGCGTGACGTCGGTGAAGTCGAAACTCGATAGGAAGGAGCTTATTGATGCCTTGGACGGATTGGCGTCAATTCCACCAACAGAGCCACTGGGTAAACGAATTCCACCGATGATGAAGCTGAGCAACTATGAGGAATGGCCGTACAAGATCGTATTCGCACATTCAGGAATAAATGGTGAAACAATCCTTCAACACATCCGCGACTATTACGCTTCCCACCCCGAGATTCCGGTCGGCCGCCGACCAGACATTGTTCATGTCGCCGGACAATATCTTGTGATGAGGTTGAAACCTGGAATGTCGATAGTCCATGACGACGGAAGAATCGACGAGACCCCCACCGTAGGTAACTTTCGGCTATTCACGGAGAACTGTGACCTGCTTGCAATTGCATGGGTCGTGAAGAGCCTCCAAGAAAAAGCGAGTGCAACCTCACACATAAACTTCGGCTACGGAGAACTGATCAATCAATTGTTTGACAATCATTCGGTGCAGTTTTGAAGCGTCACATAGAGCCGCAACTTTCAAACGACATCGATCTGAAATGGGGATCGATGTCGATGGTATGTTGAGAAGAGGTTGATGAAGACGAAAATTGATGCCAAAGGCATTCGACCGAACCACCCGTAACCCGGCTGTCATGCAGGGGCAGCCTTGTATTCGAGGATTACGGATTACCGTACGCCGTGTCATGGAGGCGATGGCGTCGTATCCGGAATCAGGACGACCCGTTTCGCGAGTATCCTGAGTTGGAACCGGATGACCTCACGCAGGCGTTGGCATTTGCGGCAACCAGTCTGGACGTCAAGATGGTTGAACTCTCGCCATTGGTATGATCGCTGAAAAATATCTGTCGTATTGCCGGAATAAGACCTGTTGCGTACTCGGCGCACTGCTAAGATAATGAAATGCCAGAGACCATTCTCACACCCGAACTACAGACAGCACTTGACGAAGGCAATGGCTTCGTGCAAGGCTCATCGTTCGTGTTGATGACCGTCGAAGCTTATCGCGAGATGATGGGGGTCGGCAGCGAAGAGGAGATGCGGGCGTCGGTGGAGGCTGTGCATCGCGGGCTGGCGGATGTCGAGGCGGGCCGGACGCATGACATGGACGACGTCTTCCGCGAACTCGATGAGACCTATGGCACGGTCGGTTAGGTTCTCGTCAACCGCGAGGCAGGATGTTCATGACATCGTGGCATATATCCACCAAGACGCTCCCGCGAATGCCTTGCGATGGCGTCGCCAGCTATACGAGAAGCTGAAGATTCTCCGATCGGAACGGGTGTCGTTTGCTCTTGCTCCGGAAAACGAATTCGCGCGATGTGAAGTGCGGCAGTTTCTCTTCGGTCGGTATCGAGTCCTCTACACGATCCGCGAGCAGGAGGTCTACATTCTCACTGTGCGTCACGGCTCCCGCTTATTCATGACCGAAGAGGAAATCGATCGAATTGATGAATAGCGGTGAACATGTGACGGTTCCATAACCTGTCGGTAAGGTAAAAAGTCGCACAGGCTGGGATAGCCGGCGAGCGTATCACAGCGCGACTCGCGACGCCTTACAGGCGGATGAACACCTTTTGCTTCTCGAGGAAGCGGACAAACATGTAGGTCCAGACGTAGAAGATGACCAGGCCGCACAGGGCCCACCACAGGGGGGAGTCTTTGGGGACGATGCCGTCGAGGACTGCGTACTCGATGGAATGGTGCAGGAAGTAGGCGGCCAGGGCGTTCGTCCCAAACGTGCGGAACAGGCCGACCTTGATCCCGCCGATGTCCGTCAGCAGCACAAACAGGCCGAGTGTGAATGCTGAGAAGCCAATGGAGAACAGCGAGAACGGCGTGGTCGTGATCCGCTTGCTCATCATCCAGTAGTTGTAGGGACGAATTCGCGGTGGATCGGAAGCTTTCCCTGCCTCTTCGAGTTTCTGGAATTCACCAGCGTTTCGTGGAGGGGGAGCCACAAACGGCGGAGGTGCCAGACTAAGGGGACTGGCTTCCCGCTGTTCTTTTGACGGGAAAACAGGATTCTCAGCGAGGTCGCGAGGTCGAATCGGGGTATCAGGGGTCACATCGTAATACGTCGAGAAGCAACTCAAACCATAGGCGATCAGCATCACCAGTGTGCCGAACCCAAATAGCAGCATCATCGACTTGTGCGGTTCCTTACCGATGATCAGATCATGGACGAGCGCTCCACCCAGCATGATGGCTCCCCAGGTCATGTTCCCGAAGACGCCGCCATCCCAGGCTGTCTGCTTCTCAGCTCCCCAAAACTGATCAAGCCAGTTGGGCTGGCCATTCATGAAATCGATGTTGAAGAAATGTGAGAAGAGCGTGTGACCGACGAGCAGCCCCAGCAATCCCAGCGCGACGACCGATGTCCGCTTGGCGATGAAAGGCATAATGATGATCTGACTCACGCCGATGATGGCCAGAGTCTCCCAGAGGTTGCCCTTGATCAATCCGGCTACAAAATCCCAGACTTCGTGCCCGTTCACCTCTTCCCACGCCTTGGCCAGCTCGCTGTTGAACCCGTACATGGCCAGCGAGACAAACACGAGAGCCAGTCCACGACGGAAAGCATGGGAGTAGGCTTGCCAGGCTCCGTCACGAGGGATGCGTTTGAGCATCGTCAGCCGGTAGGAGAATCCGGCTGCAAACATAAAGGCCGGCATGATCGAGTCGGCCCAACTGAAGTAGGTGTTGTGGTGCTTGAACACATCCGGAATGGCATTCAAGCCGCCACAAAAGTTCACAACAAACATTCCCGCGACCGCATACCCCCGAAACTGATCGAGTGAATGGACACGGTCCCTCGTCGGGAGAGTGGTTGCGGCCGTGCCGGGTGGAATCGTGTGTGTGTGACTGGAGGCAGGTTTGGACTTACTCATAACGATCCGAATTTCTCGATAACAGAAGCACTACGAAGACAGCGGCAGTGTGGCATATTTCGCTGGGCGATGAAACCGCACGAACAAGTTCCCGTTATTCATCCGTCACGCAACCTTCGCTCGCTGTCTTGACGGTCTTGATGTACTTGTAGAGCGTGCCTCGCGTGAACTTGAAGGGAGGCGCCTGCCACGCATCGGCCCGCGATTTCAGCTCTGCATCGGAGAGGTCCACATTGATCTCATTCGCTTCGGCGTCGATCGTGATTTGATCTCCGTTCTGCAGCAAAGCGATGGGCCCGCCCAATTGAGCTTCAGGGGTGACGTGTCCGATGATGAATCCGTGCGATCCGCCGCTAAATCGACCATCGGTGATGAGAGCAACTTTATCCCCCAGCCCAGCACCCATGAGGGCCGATGTCGGGGTCAGCATTTCGGGCATCCCGGGGCCGCCCTGCGGACCTTCGTACCGAATGACAAGGACCTCGCCCCCCTTGATCTGCCCCTGCTCCAGACCGCGGAGCATGTCTTCTTCGCTGTCGTAGCAGAGAGCCGGGCCGGTGAAGGTGAGTCCTTCCTTGCCGGTGATCTTGGCGACGGCTCCTTCGGGAGAAACGTTCCCTCGCATGATCCGGATGTGGCCCGTCTTCTTGATGGGTTTGTCGATCGGCCGGACGATCGTCTGACCCTCCTTG
Organism: Planctomycetaceae bacterium; assembly: GCA_020426325.1. Taxonomy (GTDB): domain Bacteria; phylum Planctomycetota; class Planctomycetia; order Planctomycetales; family Planctomycetaceae; genus JAHBXU01. The sequence goes on from JAGQQG010000074.1 coordinate 22,142, forward strand.
AGACCGGGCAGGTCAGCGACATTCTCGGCGAGCGTCTTGCCTGTGCAGGTAAGACAATCTCCATGCATGAACCCGTTCGCCAGCAGATATTTAATCACTGCCGGGGTGCCACCGATCGAATGCAGGTCTTCCTGTACGAACTTCCCACTCGGCTTGAGGTCCGCGAGATAGGGCGTCTTATCGCTGACCTTCTGGAAGTCATCGATCGTCAGTTCAACGCCAACGCTGCGTGCGATCGCGATCAGATGCAGCACTGCGTTGGTGGAGCCGCCGAGCGCGATGACGATCGTCATTGCATTCTCGAAGGCCTGGGGAGTCATGATGTCTCTTGGTTTGATGTCGCGTTCGAGCAGGAGCTTGATGGCCTCGCCGGCGCTGAAGCATTCCTTGAGCTTGTCCGGGTCTTCAGCCGGGATCGAAGCGGAATACGGGAGTGACATGCCCATCGCCTCGATGGCACTGGCCATGGTGTTCGCTGTGTACATCCCGCCGCAGGCTCCTGCTCCGGGACAACTCTTGCGCACGATTTCCTTACGCTGTTCTTCGGTGATGGTCCCGGCGACATACTGTCCGTAGGACTGGAAGGCGGAGACAATATCGAGCTTGTCTGCATCAACACCTGCGACGCCCTGCAGTGCTGCCGAGCAACCAGGCTTGATAGTGCCACCATAGATCATGATCGATGGGCGGTTGAGACGTCCCATGGCCATCACACAGCCGGGCATGTTCTTGTCGCAACCCGGCAGCGCGATAAGGGCATCATACCATTGAGCCCCCATGATGGTTTCCATCGAGTCAGCGATGAGGTCTCGCGATTGAAGCGAGTAACTCATGCCGTCGGTCCCCATCGAGATGCCGTCGGAGACGCCAATGGTGTTGAACCGCATGCCATACAGACCGGCTGCTTCGACCCCTTCCTTGACCTTGGCGGCCAGATCGAGCAGGTGCATGTTGCAGGAGTTCCCCTCGTACCAGACGGAGCCAATGCCGACCTGGGCCTTCTGCATGTCTTCATCGGTCATGCCGGTGGCATACAGCATGGCCTGAGAGGCTCCCTGCGAAGCGGGCTGAGTGACGCGGGAGGAGTATTTGTTGAGCTGAGTCATTTGTCGTGCTTAGGTTGTCTAAGTGTCAATGCGATCGGAAAGGCTCCATTCTATCCGCAACCGGGCCGAGCGAAATGGTGTCAGCCGCGAATGAGCGTACACAGGTGAGAATCAATAGAAACGGTCCGGTGATTTCCATCCCCGGACCGTGGAAAGTGTCCAATTGGCAGCGTCGATCGGACCGAATTGACTGGTCAAGCAAATCGACCGGATGATCCCTAGGGACCAGTGAGTTCAATGACCCCCAGATCGATTGGTCCCTCCTCATCGCCTTTCACGCTGAGTGTATGTGTCGATTGGGCGGGAACCGAATACTTGCCTCGGAAGTAATCCTGGGCAGTTCCCGAGGGGTTCAGATCCAGTTCGAAGAGCAGATGATATTCACCGACTGGAACACCGTCATCTTGATAGTAGGTTGTAAAAGCAAACTTCCCTTCGTCGTCGGTCCTGCCGATTGAGGGAAGTGCTACACGACGATCGGCGGGCATGGGATTCGGAGCGAGGCGAACCTTGACTCCTCGCTTCGGCTCTCCGTCAACATGAACCGTTCCGATAACTGGAACAACATCCTTCTGGTTGACAGGCTTGGGGCCATCCGGGCCACATCCCGATACTGTCAGGAGTGATCCGGTCATGACCAAGCAGATCAAAAGTGATCGGCTCAAAACATTATCCTGGCCCCAGCTCCCGTCGTCGAAAAGATTGATCGCTCTGTGTATCACAACTCTGATTCCCGATGAGAGAATGAATAAAGCGAGCCAGCCGGCGTTTGACGACAGCTGGCTCACGGAACAGCAAATCCTGGCATTCCTGCAGAGAGGAAGCCGACTATTCGGTCGAGACGGCTTCTCCGCCAGAACGAGTCACTCGGCTGCCGAAGACAACCAGATCAATGTTCTCATTGACAGCCGTCACGGAACCATCCGCATTGAGGACCAACGCCACGCCTTCGTGGAAGGAATACGGGCCAGCCACATCGTAGCCCTGGTCAACGGCATTCGTGCAATTGACCGTACAGGTCCCGCCGAAGTCAAAGTCGGTCGTGGGATTCGTAGCTGACGGAGGCAACGCATCGCCGGGACCTCCAAACGGTACGCCGAGGACAGACGACGAACCTGCACTGAACATGCCCCAGGAATTGGGATTGTAGGAGGGGGCATTCGTACCAAGATCGTTGTGGACAGTCGATGGCTTTCCACCACGATAAATCACTTCACGGTAGGCATGTTCGGCGAGCATGATCGTGTTGGAGGTTCCATCGGTGACTTCAGCGATGCTGTTCTTACCGCCGGTTTGCTGGTTTCCAGTGAACATCCCGGCAATGCCCGCACCACCATTGAGGACGAGCGCTCCACCGAACAGGACACCCTGATTGGCCTGACTGTTGATATTTGTGCTACCACTCACGGCTGTGCCGATATCATCGCCGATGCCCCGGAACGAGATGTAATCCAAGGGTGCGACGTCCAGATAAAGGTCAGCCCCAGCCACACCGCCCGCTGGGGCAACAGGGATCTGTTGACCTGCGGCAAAGCCAGTTATTGTTGAACTGCTTCCAGAACGCGGCACTGAAGGGCAAATGAAGCCCGGAACCGTGGTCTTGGCCTGAGTGTTGGTGACACCACCGACGACCGTGAGTCCGCCTCCACTGGAAGCAATCGTGTTGTAGAGGTTTGTCTGGTCGATGTACGGCAGAATGGAGAAACTCCAGCTGGACATGTTGGGCGTTCCGGTGATCCCTGCCCCGAACGTCGCGTCGACAATGAATCCCTGCGGGAATGTCAGAAACACGTCGTGATAATTGTGCAACGCCAGGCCGAGCTGCTTGAGGTTGTTGCGGCACTGGGTCCGACGGGCTGCTTCACGAGCCTGCTGAACGGCCGGTAAAAGCAGGGCGATCAAAATTGCGATGATTGCAATCACAACCAGGAGTTCGATGAGAGTGAACCCCCGTTTCCGACTCTGAAGACTTACCATACAGACCTCCTTAAAAGGACTCTTCAAACGAGTTCGTGATGAACTCAGGGAACGAGAAAACACCGCAACACAAAGATGCGGAGAATCAACGATAAAGTCAGCACGTGAGAAGAGAAAGGTAACGCCCCATGCTAATTGTTGCATCTCGGCAACGCAACCATTCAACACGAGAAATCGCCAAATCCGATAGAATCGATTTCTGCCTCGACTTCAGGTGGGGAAGACAGAATAAGTTCGAGTGGCGTGGCCAAGCGGATTGCTGACCAAAGCAAACTGAGGTGGCTGCCCATGACGGATCAGCCACCTCGATTGAATACTCGACAGCCAGAGATCTGTTATTTCTCGGTTGCCGCTTCCGCTTCGGAATCTGTTTCGCTCGACGAGTCAGACGACTCGGGAGCGTCCGTTGAGTTCTCTTCCGAATCGGAAGCCGGAGTTTCCGCGGGTGTCTCTTCCGCCTCCTCTGCCTCGGCAGTTGACTCATCAACCGGAGCTGTGGCGTCAAAACCGGTGATGGGAATGCTGGCCGCCTGCTTGATTTCCAGAGACAAATCGTCCTGCACAAAGGCAACCAGTCTCAGCGAATCGAGGTCATCGGAGACTGCAGGCAGGTCAACCTGATATCGCTCCCGTGCATCATCGATGGTGGCTTGCAGTGTCTGATGGATGTCCGCTGCAGTGACGTCTGCTTCGTACGCAAATCCATCCTCGCGCGGAAGGATGCCTTCTGCCCCACCCGGCATATAACGAACAAGCATCTCGTGGATTCGGATCCCGTTGGGAGCATGGTAATGCACCGACTCCTCAACCAGACAAAGCCGGAGACGCCACGATTCGGGAGGCTCCTCTGCCCCCTCAACCGTCGCTGCAATGTGCAGTGTCTCTCCCTGGCCCTCAGCCGACAGTTTGATGGAGAGGTCCGTCGTTTGTTCCAGTAGCGGTTTGACGATATTGGAGAGCTGCTGATAAAGAGGCTTGGCATTGAAGATGGCCCCACCTACTCCCTGGACCGGCGTGCCGTTGAGATAAAAGCTGGGCGTTCCCGGTGCTTCGTAAAACCGCAATCGCGTCTCACCATCAGCAATCATCATCGGATCGGGAGCGGGCACATGTTCGTGGTATCGCAGAACAATCAGCTTCGATAACGGATATGTTCGCTCCAAGCCGCCGATGGCAATGTCGGCTGCCACACAGGGAGGACAGGCCGTTCCGGTAAACAGCTCTCCGAGGACAACCTGCTGATTCTCAATCGCAGCAGCATCTTCAACAACATCCGACTCCAAAAATCCGAAAACTGTCTGCTCATAAATTTCATCCAGATACGGATCGAGTTCCTGCGGATCACGTCCGAGTTCTTTCCACATATTCGCAATCTTGCTGATGTCTCCCCGAATCCCCGGAATTGTCACCAGCCCCGCATACAGTTTGATCGCCTCCTCAGTACTCCCCTGATCTTCCTGGTACTTTGCCATTTTGACGACGGTGACAAGGTTCAGCGGGTCTTTTTCCTTGATCTGCTCCAAGAATGAATATCCTGACTGCTGATCCTCTTCCGATTCGCTATTGATCAGGAGTAAGCCTCGCGTGAGGGTCATTCGGGACGCGAGTACCTCCGAATCGATGTCGCTGAGTTCCTGTTCTGCTTTGTCGAGATGCTCGAGTGCGATCTCTGGAATCTTCTCGGTGATTGCGAGTGTGTAAGCGACGTCAAGGTCGACACGTGCCTGCACTCGCTCGCCCCATTGCTGGCCTGCAGCAACATACTCGTCCACTAATTCTGAGTAATCCCAGTCCGCGGGAGGCTGATTTCGCACAAAGTTGAACAGCCGCACGTAAAGTTCGTAGGCGAGTGGGAGGTCGCCCAGACTCTTGGCAACATCACGCATGTTTGGCAACAGGTTTTCATCAGGCTGCATGTCGGCAATCTGTTCATACCCGGCTGCCTGCTTACGAGCCGATTCGGGGTCGATCGTCTCAAGCGTGGTCGCGCGAAGTGACGCCAGGTCCAAACCCTCTTGCGAGAAGGCGATATTCCCCCGAATGACCCCATCGTGCAGCTGTCCCTGGTAATCGACCTCGAGGCCTTGAGAGTCCACAATCTTCAAGTGCACCTCGTCCTCGGTGACAGTGGATTCATTGACGGTCCAACCGACCGGGGATTCGGCCACGGTCTCAAGTTGATATCCGTCATCGGTCTTCTGAATGTCAACGAGCATGGCAGTCAGTTCAGATTCGAACATGTGGATGACCAGCTCCCAGCGACCTACGGTTGTGCTTCTCAACTCAGCGACCGGCTCGTCCGACGGGGGGGCATTCTCGACATCGGATTCCGGGTCACCAGATTTGGCTTGAGGTTCAAGGTCGTTGGCCTCAGCGATCAATGGATCTGCCGACTCCTCACCTGCGGGCTCCTCAGAATTTGCAGGCTCATCGTCAGCCGGTGCAGCATCCGGTGTTGCGACGGAGTCAAAGTTTGCATTCGGTGTATTCACCGTACCCACGCCCGGCTGAGGATCATCGGAGCAGGCGGACAGGCAAAGCAGCAGAGCCACAACGATCAGCTGCGACTTCAAACGTGAGTAGACCATGCGTAACACCAATGGAATGCTGAAGATGGAATAAGAGTTCTCCCAGAACTATAGATGCCGCTTCCGCGACTGTCGAGATGCCCAACGCTGGGGCACCTTGTTCTGAGTCCCTCAAGCAGCCCTGAAAAGTTCCGGCAGATCCTGCCTTTCTTGGCCTTTTTTGCCTCGAATCCGGCACGTAATGCCGTTGACGATAGATAATTCTCAGAAATCACCGCACCGCATTGACCGTTAATCGGAGAGCGACAATAGTCCCGCCCCACTCTCGAGAAACCACATTCACGGCACTCGTACGTTCTTCGCTTCCTTCCCCGGAAGCGTGGCGATGCCTGATCGTTCCGTCTGCAACATTGCGAGTCGACGCACTCGCATGATGTAGCGGAGTCCCTTCCAGATTTCACCATTTCCTACTGTCTTCAGACAAAGCTCACATCGGTCTTGCACCGTGAGCAGTGTTGCGAGAGTCATCCCGTTTGAACGGTTGAGCAACGACGGCGCCATCGGATCGTCCGAGTCACGCTTGCTCTGCCAGAAAGAAGGTGCGCGCCGCGTCTCGCAGTGCCTTCACATTGAGGTTCGGCAACCAGCCGGAGTCGATCCTCTGCTGCCCCCCGTCCGGCTGCTCAATGTGATGAGAAAGGAATCCCTCATGATGAGACTTCGCCACTGGCAGGGCGCCGCCGTCGTGCTGGCCTGCTGTGGTCTGCTTTTGCCGTACAACCCCGTTCAGGCGGATGTCACTGCGGCGAAAAGTCAGACTCCGCAGATCAAAGCGACTGACGTTGCCCTTACCCCGTCCGGTGCGCTGGTGGGGAGAGTTTTTACCCCCAACGGCAAACTGGTTGACGGAGCGACCGTCACCATTCTTCAGGGTGACAAGGTCGTCACCAGCACCAACACGAATGACAAGGGCCTCTACGAAGTCCCACAACTCAAACCTGGTATGTATCAGGTCGTCGTGGCGAACCAAGGCGCCCCGATTCGTGTCTGGTCCGCTGAGACGGCTCCCCCTGCAGCCAAGGTGCAGGCTGACCTCGGTGTCGGAAAAGTCGTCCGAGGACAGTCATGTCCCAACGGTTGCCCTGATGGTTACTGCGAATGTGGCGGCGGTGCTTTCTTCGGTCTCGATGTGATCACCCTGGTGACACTCGGTGCCGCAGTGACCGCAGCCGTCCTTGCGGGGATCAACCAGAAAGACTTGGACGATCTCGACAAGAAGATCGACAAGCTGATCAGCCCGTAACCAACTTGACGTCATTGCCCCAACACCCCGCTGACCATCACACGGTCAGCGGGGTGTTTCTTGTTATGCGATTGTTTGCTGAGCCGCAAATTTGAAATGTGCGGCGAGACGAACTTCCCCACCCTCAACTCTCGACCGGCACGCCTCACTTGTTAGACTTTGTGCTGAATCGAGACACATACATTCACCCACAACAATTATGGCCAGACTCTCTCAAGCCAAACTCGCCGGCCTCAACAAGACCTTTGAACACAGCAGCCCGCAGGACCTGCTGCGGTGGGCACATGAAATCTTCGGCAACCGGGTCGCAGCCATCTCGGCCATGCAACAGTCCGGAAGCGTCGTCTGTCACATGCTCGCCCATCTGCAACTCCGCATCCCGATTGTGTTCGTCGATACGGGTGTGATGTTCGAGGAGACCCTGCAAACCCGTGACCGCATTCGCGATGAGTACGGCCTTCCCGTCCGTACCCTCAAACCCAAACTGACAATGGAGCAGCAAACGGCCGAGCATGGCGTGCTTTATCTGTCCGTCGACGGCCAGCAGAAGTGCTGCCACATGCGCAAGGTGGAACCGCTCAACGCCATCAAAAACGACATCGATGCCCTCATCGGCAGCTTGCGTCGAGCCGACGGCGGACGACGCGGCGACTGCCCCATCCTCGCGATCGATCAGGAGATGAACGCCATCCGCATCAATCCACTGGCCGCCTTCACCGACGAGCAGATGGAGACCTACATCAAAGAGAACCACGTCATCCTCAATCCGCTCCACGATCAGGGTTACTCAACCATCGGCTGCAACCGCTGCACGACCCCTGTCATGCCGGGCGAACCCAAGCGAGCCGGTCGCTGGCGACATCTCGGTCCGTGGTCCCAATACTGCGGCATCAATCCCACTGACCTTGATGAAGACACCTCGCCCTCCGTCGACCTCCCCCAGGACCTCATCGACCGCATCCTCGGCCAGAAGACCGACTTCATGATTTGACGGAAGCCGTGTCTGGCCGCTCATTTCAAATGTGCGGCTAAACGCATGCTTCGCGAACTTTCGCTTCACACATGACCGATCCTGACACAACTCGACTGGCAACTCTGGAAAAGCGAGTCGAGCGATTGACGTCTGTCCTGATCATCCAGTCGATCCTCCTCGCGATTGTGTTGTTGTGGTCTGCCCTCAGCTACGCTCCGATCATCGCGCTGCTGATGCTCGTGAGTCTGCCCGTGCTGGTGTTTTACCGTCGGTCGCTGCCTGGCTGGGCACGTGCTGTCGGTCGATTCGCGCGTCAACTGGTTGACGTCACGCGGTCAAAAGCCGATGCTGAGTCTTCAGTTTCAGCTGAGACTTCCAACCCCTGATTCATCATCCGGAGGCCGCATCATGCGTGCTGCAATCCTGAGTCTGTTCGTCCTCGCATTTGCCCTCACCACCTTCGCGGAGGAAGACTCGAAAGCCCCCCCCGCAGGCGAGTGGCAGTCACTCTTCGATGGCAAGACCCTCACCAACTGGAAACCGACCGAGTTCGGCGGCGAGGGTGAGGTGTCCGTGGAGGATGGTGCACTCGTGATGGACCAGGGCAGCCCCATGACGGGCGTCACCTGGACCGGCAAGCCGCTCCCCAAGGTCAACTACGAGATCGAGTTCGAAGGGCGCCGCGTCACCGGCAGCGACTTCTTCTGTGCTCTCACCTTCCCGGTGAAAGAAGACTACGCATCCCTGGTTCTGGGCGGCTGGGGCGGCACCATCATCGGCATCTCCACCATCGACGGCTACGACGCCTCCGAAAACGAGACGACCGACTTCTACAAGTTCACCAAAGACCAGTGGTACAAAATCCGCCTCAAAGTCACCGACGACAAAATCCAGGCCTGGATCGGCGACAAGCAGATTGCTGACGTCGAA
>JAGQQG010000075.1 GCA_020426325.1 Planctomycetaceae bacterium
GATAGGGACACAGCAACCGACGACCCGTTCTCTGCTGCTGCTGATCGATTTCGACCGCGTCTGCCAGATCGTTGCTGTCATAACCGGCGTCGGCCAGAACGTACCCAATCAGGAATGTCAGACGGACGTCCCGAACCCGTTCGCGGGCACTGCCGCTCAGCCACTTGACACAAGGGGCTTGCCACTCGAATCAACTCGGCCAGGCACGTGCCCTCATCGGCACTCACACGCATCGCTTGGTTCTCCGCCTGTGGTTGTCAGTTCGCACCGACAACATAACCAGCTGAGAATCCTGCGGTTAAACCAAACCAATTCCCGGACGGCCTCTGGGACAAACCGTGCTAACCCTTCGCTAATGCTTATGGAAGGTCGAGCTGCCGGGCTCTTCCGCAGCCAGAATGGCTTCAAAGATTCCGTCCCACGTGAAGCTCGTGGCGGTCGTGCTCACGGGGAGGCCAGCCTCTTCCGCGGCAGCCTGAGTGACAGGACTGATCGCGACCAGCTTTGTCGACTTCCCCAGATGACTCCGAGCATCCGCAGGGATCAACTGCGCGAGTTGACGGGCGATGGATGGACTACTCAGACCAATCCAGTTCATGTCGCCAGCTCTCAAAGCATCGACGACTGATGGCGGAAGCGACTCTACATCCTCGTTCCGGTAAACGATCAGTTCGTCCACAACTGCCCCGGCCGACCTCAACTCGCGCGGGAGTATGTTGCGGCCACGACTGGCCCTTGCCCAAAGTACGCGTTTTCCGGCGACCTGATCCCGCAGAACCTCTGCCAGGGCTTCGGCTCGATACTCGTCGGGCACCACGTCTGCCCGCAGCTGATACTCATTGAGCGCTTCTGCAGTTGACGGTCCAATTCCTGCCAGCTTGATTGTTGCCAGCGAGCGGGCATCACGACCGGTCTGCCACAAGCGATCTAACACAGATCGCACGCCGTTGACGCTGGTGAAAACCAGCCAGTCATAATCCGTCAGCCGGTCGAGTGTTTTATCAACAGTCGTCCAATCCTGCATCGGCTCGATGCGAATCGTAGGCATCAGCACCGGTTCCGCTCCCAGTTCGATCGCACGGGCGATCTGCGGCTCTGACTGTGCGTCTGGTCGTGTGATGCCGATCCGCTGTCCCAGGAGGGGCTTTGCCTCAAACCATGCGAGTCGTTCGTGTCGCATCACGCAGGAGCCGATGACAATCAGCGACGGTGGTCTCAACCGGGCTGCGGTCACTTTCTCCGGCAGACTTTCCAGCGATGCCGTCACCGTTCGCTGGCGGGAGGTTGCCCCGCGCGAGATCACCGCTGCTGGTGTGGACGGGGACAAGCCTGCTGAGATGAGTGCCGCTGTAATTTCGGGCAGTCGATGCAGGCCCATGTAAAACACGAGTGTTCCAGGGAAGCGAGCCAGGGTCTCATAGTCGAGAGCAGAGTGCGGCTTGGTCGGATCTTCGTGTCCCGTCACATAAGCCACAGCCGACGCATCCTCGCGATGCGTGAGGGAGATGCCTGCGTAAGCGGTTACTGCGGTCGCAGCGGTCACCCCTGGGACGACCTCGAATTCAATCCCAGCTTTGAGAAGTGCTTCGGCCTCTTCAGCTCCCCGTCCAAAGATGTAAGGATCGCCCCCTTTCAACCGGACGACACATTTCCCCTCCCGGGCGAGAGCGATCAGGAGTGTGTTGATCTCCTCCTGGTCGAGACGCCGTCCTGTCGGCCCATCGACCCGACTGGTTCGAGTTGCGTGGGCTTTCGTCAGTCGCAACAGGAGCGGATTGACGAGACCGTCATACACGACTTCGTCCGCCTGCAACAAACACTCACGTCCGCGCAGGGTAAGTAAGCCCGGATCACCCGGACCTGCTCCAACGAGATAGACTTTCCCCTCTGCCATTGATTCTCTCAGAGTTTTACGCTCGAACTCTCATTCACACGCAGGCCTTTCCAAGTCACGGACTCTGAACGGCATGAGGAGTCCAGCGGCTTGCAAAGACCATCATAACCAGAGAGTCGATCAAAATGATGCTGTCACGAACGAACTCGGTCGTGCTGCGTTTGTCAGGCTGAAGGTTGACGAATTGTCCGCGGACATTGCCCCAGGTTGTCGTATCGATCGAATTTGCGGGAAATTCGTGCATTCCCTTGCCTCACGGCCTCAGCTATATTGGAGGAAGTAAGGTGTCGCGACTTCCCACGGGAGTCGCGTCCATGACTGATTACCCCCGACTTCAGTCGGTTTTCCATTGAGCGATAGGGTCAGCCAATGCCCATTTTCACTCAAACTTCGGCTCCGCGACTACGGTATCACACCGATGCCTATGATTTCGTGTTTGATGCCCTGCATTACACGCAGGGGATGCTGCATCGGCTGACGGAAGAGACGGACGTTGAGTTCGATGAAGAATCCGCACACATTTCCGGTCGAGAGTTGCTCGAAGGAATCCGCAAGTACGCCCTCGATCAATTTGGATTGATGACGAGCACGGTTTTTTCCACTTGGGGAATTTCCAGTACGGATGACTTCGGTCGGATGGTGTTCGAGTTGGTTGAAGAAGGCCGGATGCGGAAAACCGACCGCGATGATATCAGCGATTTCTACGACGTGTACGATTTCGCAGAGGTGTTTGATCGCGCCTACGAACCTTCAACCACGATTCCAGCCTCCAAGAAGTAATCGGCTGTCATCGTGCTTCCCGTTGAGTGAGCCGGATTGTCGCAGTCAGCTGTCAAGGAACCGATCGTGGCCGCGCGGAAGTCTCGTCACTCATCCGAGCAGCCTCTTCAGGAGACCATGAGCCCGGAGGGAGGCACACCTCTCACGGACCATCAGGTGGGGTTGCAGAGCAAGGTCCACGAAACAGCTTCTTTCCCTCGCTTGGTGATCGCGCTGGTCGTATTCCTTGCTTGGGCGACCAGTTTGGTCACGATGGCGGTCTTCGTGACGGGTCCAGTCACGCTGAATCGTGATCAGATTCTCCGCGCGGATGTAGTCGTGCAGGGAACCATCGATCCTGCCAAACCTGGGACATTCCTCGTCGAGCGAACATGGCCCGCTCGGGCAACAGACGAGGTTCTCCTGATCGATGGCTTGGCAGAGTTGCGGTTGAACGCCGGAGAATCCACGCTCATTCCACTGCGGCGAAGTGCAGAGCGATTGTACGAAATCGTCCTGACCCCGAAGCCGTCGGAACTGCCGCTGACTTATCCTGCGACCGAAGACACCATCGCCACGCTTGACACAATTCTCAGCAGCGATACCCGGTAGTCGTCATTGTGCCAGGGCAGTCGTTCTCGGTTGCCAGGGAGAGATCGACTCAACCTGATAGGTGGGCTTGCCGGCTGCATCGGTGTGGATGTGGTCAAGCTGGCCCTCAACGACGTACATGCCATTGGGTGACAGCTGGTCGACTTGTGGTCCTGCAGCGAGAGTCAGCCAGCCGGTGTAAGGATCGGATTCTGTCTGATTCACTGCGTAGATTAGATGCCACTCACTGGTTGATTCATCGTGTCGAGCAACTCCCCGAATCCACCGATAGCCGTCTGCCTCGCATGCATACGGGCTGGGGATCAGCGGTGATACTTCTACGACTTCGATGGTTGACGGTTCCGGCTGAGCCTGTGCCCGACGGATAGGAGCGAGAAACTCCGCGCTCACTGGGGTGACCTTCGCCACACTCCCACTCGTGGCACCATTCGCTTCGGTAGCACCAAATAAGTCAATCGTCTGGTCGTCCGCGACCGGATCATTGGAAGTCGGGTTGAATTGAACTTCATCGCCCGGATCGTACGGTTGCGGGACAGACCCGTTGTCACGCTCGATTGTCGCCCCTGAGTTTGGTGTGAAGAAAGGACTGCCATTCCCCCCCGATGAAGCCGGTGGTTCAAATGTGCTGGGCGTCGAATTCGGCTGACTGTAGGTTCCAGACGGAGTGCCAGAATTGTAGGAAGGCGTGGGCTGAAGTCCGCCGGGTGAGTAGGTTCCGCCGGGGGTGTAAGTCCCGCCGGGAGTCAGCGTTTGAATGGGGGCCGACGGATACTGAGCAGGAGCTCCATACGGCATTCCGTACGGTGAGGATTGATACGGGCTGTAGCATCCCGAGACGGCCACCAATAACAGGCCGATGGATGCCACGCCGCAAGGGCGTGCCGATCGCATGGGTTGGGTCCTTGTCGATTGATCGAAGCTCGTCAGAACAATCAGACTGCGGGAAAGATCGTTCAAACGAGGTGAATCTGGAAGGCAGGCGACAGGAGGCGGGAACAACCCGTCGTGCCGAGGAGGGGATTCAGCCCGGTGTTCGCTCCGGACATGCATGCACACAGCATCCGCGTCGTAGAGCAATGGGGCGGGATTCTACTGATGCACCGAATCGTGTCCAGATCGATTTGGCGGTTCAGGGAGTTCTCGTCGTCCGGGGGAAATTCTCGTAAACTGTATGACGGAACACAGACTTTCCCACACGAACGGTCGATACTTCGTATTGTTGAGGACAGGCTCATCGGATACCGTTCGCTGGATTCGGGTTGAGGCAAATCATAGCCTCTCTGGTTCCTCCGTCTTGTTCGCGATTTCTGCTCGTGTGAGTGACGTATGTTGCAGCCATCATTCATCACATCCTCTGGTTTGAGAATGAATTCATTTCGCCGGAAGATCGTTGTCCTCTGGTCCCTGATGTGTCTGTTTGCCGTCGCGAGCACTGCATTCGGTCAAAACTTCGGCGACGACCTGTTTTCCGGGTTCGGTAATGATCTCAAGGGGGCGTCCGGCGAAAGCAAGGCAACGCTCACGGCGACCCTGTCTCCCGTCAAGGGAGGCGATGTGTCCTCACTCCAGGCTGGCGATGAGGTCATGCTGTCGCTGCGACTCGATATGGCAGCCGATGCCTACACCTACTCTCAAAGCCGCAGTTTCGGCGGAGCAACGGTCATCGGCATGACCGAGATCTCCGGCCTGGAGCCGCTGGCAGACAGCTTCACTGCCGATCGCAAACCCAAGGTCCAGTTCGAGGACGTGCTGGGTCAGGAAGTTGAGAAGTTCCCACACGAAGTCACCTGGAGCCTCCGCTTCCGTCTGACTGGTGCAGTGCCCGTAGATCAGGTCTACGTGGCAGGTGAGCTGAAATTCCAGGTCTGCGATGCGTCATCCTGCACGCCACTCACCGAATCATTTGACGTCGTCATCGAGGCCGGCGACCCGCTGACAACCCCTCCCGCTGATGAAGCGACGATGACTGGCGGATCGACTTCGACCGACACTCCCCCGCTGGAGTATGCCTACGTCGTCACTCCGACCCGAGCGAATGGCAGCAAGCCCGATCCTCTCACCCTGCAGTTCGAGATGCAGCCGGTCGATGCACAGCCAGGTGATACCGTCACGGTGGCCGTGACGATGTCCCTCGAAGATGGCTGGCACACTTTTGGCCTCATGCCACACGAGCAACAGATCAGTAACCCGACCGAGCTGATGCTCGACGAGATCGTCAATCTCCGCCCGCTCACCGAAGAGTTTGAGCCGACGCATCCCCCGGAGACACTCAAGCAGGACTTCGACGACATCACCGAACACGTTCATCACGGCACCGTCACCTGGACACAGAAGTTCGAGGTCGTCGAACAGGGCGGCTATGGCATCGCAGGCGAGATCGAGTACCAGATCTGCAACACCAGTTGCATGCCGTTGAAGGCAGTCCCATTCTCGCTCGGCAGTCTTCAGGAGCCGCAGACAATCGCGACAGCATCCCCGATTGCATCCAGTTTCGTCACTCCCCCCAAGCAGGCAGAAGCCCCCGCCGCTCAGCCTCTGGAGGCAGTCAGCGAGCCGCCTCGTCTCGTGGCCAGCAACCCGCTCGACTTTGAGTTTGAAACCAAACCACAGTCCGGATCACTGCTGGGCTATTTGATTTCCGCGTTCTTTGGTGGACTCATTCTCAACATCATGCCGTGTGTGTTGCCGGTGCTGGCGATCAAGATCATGAGCTTCGTGCAGCAGGCAGGCGAGAGTCGAGGCCGAGTGCTATTGCTCAACATCTGCTATTCGCTGGGCGTCCTGGGCGTCTTCCTGGTCTTGGCCACTTTGGCCGTGACTCTCAAGATGGGCTGGGGCGGGCTGTTCCAGAAGCCGGAGTTCAATTTGGCCATGACCGCCATCGTGTTCGTGATGGGGTTGAGCATGCTCGGCGTGTTCGAGATCCCGATTCCCGGAATGGTGGGTTCCGCCGGTGGGCAACATCGTGAAGGACTCCTGGGAGCATTCATGACCGGCATCTTCGCCACCCTGTTAGCCACGCCTTGCAGCGGCCCGTTAATGACGACGACCCTCGCCTGGTCCGTGAAACAGACCGCTCCTATTGTCTATCTCGTCTGGGGCGTGATGGGCCTCGGCATGGCATCCCCGTATCTGATGGTCGGGATGTTTCCGAATACCATTCGGTTTCTCCCCAGACCCGGCATGTGGATGGTTCGATTCAAGGAGTTCTCCGGCTTCGCACTCCTGATTGCTGCCATCTGGCTGATGACATCGTTGGAGCAGGAGGTTCTGATCGCGACACTCATCATGCTGCTGTCACTCGCTTTTGCACTCTGGATGATCGGCACGCTGTACGACCACGCGTCCTCCAATTCACGGAAGATTTTCGTGCGTGCATTGGCCATGGTCGTGCTGGTCATCGGCGGCACGTTTGGATGGTCGAAGTACCAGGCAGGGGTCGAGCTGGCCGATGCCCGACGTGAAGCGGCCAAAGAACTGCTGGCGGGGGCAACTCGTGAGGTACCTGCTGATGTTGCAAGCGAACCATCTGAAGACGATCACGAACTTCCCTGGCAACCTTTTTCCGGTGAGCGACTCGCGGAATTGCTTCGCGAAGGGAAACCGGTTCTCGTCGATTTTACAGCCAATTGGTGCGCTATCTGCAAGACGAACGAAAAGTTGGCTCTCAACACACCGAACACATCGCAGTTCGTGCGCAAGCATGGGATTGTGACGCTGTATGCGGATTACACACGTGAGGATGCTGAGATCAAGCAGTGGCTGGACAAGTTCAACAGCATCAGCGTGCCGCTCACGGTGATCTTTCCCGCAAACGATCCGCAGCACCCGATCATCCTGGACGGTCCCTTTTCCGAGGCAAGTCTGCTCTCACACCTCGAAAAAGCCGTCACGTCAGATGTGGTGATCAGGACGTCGATGGAATCCGGACTGTAGACGTTCTCAATCGGTTCGGCATGCCCATTCTCCTGCGTCTCCCGATGGAACGCTCGGCGGATTAGCGATTTCACAAGTTCGCGACTATTCTGATTCCGCTAATCCGCAAGCGTTGTTCAGAAGTTCTTATGAAAGGGCCAGTTGTCGTATTCAGTGACGAATGGCCAAATCTGTGGAACGCGCGGGTTTCGTTTGACGTACCGGATCGTACGGTACACGTCTTCCGGCCGTTCCAGATAAACACTCCAGCCGTTCCCTGCTGTCCAGACGGGGTGGTCCTGGTCAAAGTTTGAGTGCTCAATCAGTCGCAGTCGACTCTTGCCCTGCAACGCTGCGACCATCTGTTCACATTTGTCGCGATGTTTGCGAATGCACACGTGCACATGGTCCGGCATGATCGCACAGGCGAAACAGGTGTATCGCTGTTCGGTCATCACCTCTGCAAAAGTATTCGCGATGACGTCGATCTGTTCACGGTTAAACCGCAGCACGGGAAAACGGAGTCGGGGTTCGGCCTGCTGAGAGAACTTGCGAATCACACGTCCCGGTGGTTGAACGCGTTTTCGTCCATGATGGAGTTCGCCGAGATCACGCAACACGTCCGCTCGAACAACGTGTGACCCGCTCCCGCGCGGATCATTGGGCAACCAGTGACCATACCCTGTCCAGATCAAATGGTACGCAATCACCGGAGTTCGTTTCGCCATGTCTGCCCCCTCCTGCAACGCTTGGCGGATTAGCGGCCCCCGGCAGACTCGCGCGCTTCGTCCAGTAGTTTCATCCACGGGCCGATGTAGTGGCCGTGGTCGTGGTAGGTGCGGCCGCTGACGAGGTTCCCGTCGATCACACACGGTTCGTTCACAAAGATGCCGCCACAGACTTCGAGGTCGAACTGACATTTGGGGACGGTCGCCATCCTGCGGCCGCGCACGCAGTCAGCGTATGCAGGGATCTCGACACCGTGACAGACACAGCCGATCGGCTTGTTGGTTTCGAAAAAGTGTTTCGTTACGCGGACGAGGTCCGCGTCATAGCGGATGTACTCCGGTGCACGGCCGCCGCTGAAGAAGATGCCGAGGTACTCGTTTTCCTTGATGTCCGCGAAGGCCACGTCCGCGTCGATGGAGTAGCCCTCCCACTCCTTGGTGATCGTCCAGCCGGGTTTCACCTGATGCATGACCATCTGGAAGGTCCGTTTTTCCGGTGCTGCAATGACCGGCTGATACCCCCCCTCGATCAATCGATAGTACGGGTAAAGCGTGTCAACCGTTTCCGTCGCATCGCCAATGATGATGAGCACTTTGTGCATGGGGTCTTTATCCCGTCATATGAGTCAATCTTCCATCCCTAGCGATTTGTATCGTAACATTCGAGGGAACTCCGCGTCACCTTGCACAGGCACTCTGACATGAATGTCGAATCATTGACTATCGAATACGAACATACCGCCGAGGATGCGCAGAAGATCTACAAACGAGCGATGGAGCAACTCCGCCTTACGACGTTTGGTCAAGCAGCTTCCGGAATGCGATGGGCAGCGGTTGGCAGTTCACTCCTCATAGCAGCGTTTGCCTGGAGGTACGGAAAAGTCTTTGATTCGGTTCTATTCGCTGCGATTGGCGTTTGGGTGTTCTTGATTCCAAATCTGACTCATCTCATCGCTGGATGGTTCATGACATCATCATGGTCCACTAGAATACCAAGAACATTGCACGTCCGGATCGATATCGACAAAGTTGGGGCGTTGCTGCGATACACCCGAGAGAACGGCTCGAAACGATACTGGTGGTCCAAATTGTCTTCTGTTGTCGAAACGCAATACGGCATCGAGCTGAACTTTGACAACCACCAAATCAGCGGTCTGATCATTCCCTGGAAAGCACTTCAACAGTCTGCGCAGCGGGATCAATTGATGCAGAGAATCGACGATCACTTTCCGTATCGAACGAAACTCGCAACTGATACTGTGTCCTGATGCGGGTCTATCCGTCACCGCGTGGGAGACTGAGACCATGTCTGCTGCACCGATGAGGCTTGAATACGAGTTGTCTCGCGAGGAGTTTCGTGCGCTGAGCGATCTCAGCGGTTCCCGTCTGATGTCCACTCCGTATTTCCTTAACTGTAGACCGTCACATATGCCCAGACCTCTCTTGACGACCCTCCTCCTCGCTGTCACCTGTCTTATGTCTGATTCCACCTTGCCGTTCGCCCAGGCCGATGACCCACTGGTGTTTATCTCAGCATTTGCATCGGGGGAGGGAGGAGCGATTCACGCATATCGGCTGGATCCCCAATCAGGCCGTCTGACGCTCAGCGAGAAGACCGGTGATGTCGAGCACCCATTCTTTCTGGCACTGTCGCCCGACCGTCGGTTCCTGTACTCCATTCACGCTGATCAGTTCGGCGGAAAAGCGAGCGAGCAGGTGGCCGCCTACCGGATTGTCAACGCTTCCGGGTCGCTGGAACTGCTGAATCGACAGTCGACGCATGGCACGGCTTCCTGTTATCTCGATGTTGATGCAACGGGAAAGACGGTCGTTGTTGCCAACTATTCGACCGGCAGTGTGGCGTCGCTTCCCGTGAACGATGATGGTTCCCTGGGAGAAGCAGTCAGCTTCATTCAGCACAGCGGGTCCAGCGTGAACCCGCAGCGGCAGACCGGCCCGAATGCGCACTGTATCGTCGTCAGTCCGGACAACCGATTCGTCTTCGCAGCCGATCTGGGAATCGACAAGATCCTCGGTTATCAACTTGACGCATCAAACTCTCAACTCACTCCTCATCGTCAGGCGTTTGTCCGCATGCCTCCCGGTGCCGGCCCGCGTCACCTGACGTTTCACCCCAACGGCCAGCACGTCTATGTCATCAACGAACTGGCCAACTCGGTGACTCATTTCGACTACGATTCTGAGGAGGGATTCCTGTTTGAGCGTGCGATCCTCTCCACGCTCCCTGAGGACTTCACCGGCGAGAGTTACTGTGCAGACGTGAAGATCACGCCCAACGGGCGTTACCTCTACGGCACCAATCGCGGCCACGACAGCATCGCCTGCTATCGCATTGCGGAGGATGGCCAACTCACTCTGCTGGACATCACCCCGAGCGGTGGCAAGGGGCCTCAGAACCTGGCCATCACTTCAGATGGCTCTCTCCTGCTTTGCGCCAACATGCCGGGCAACAATGTCCAGCTCTTTAGCATCGATCCGGACACGGGGAGCCTCGCGAGTGCCGGAGAGCCGCTGTCAATCACCAGCCCGTCGTGCATCATGCTGAAGTGACCACTGAGGTAATACTTCAGTAACTTTCGCCTGTTCCCGATGATTGGATGCTTTCGCCAGTGAGTGCTGCTGCGCACTGTTCAAGGAGCATCTTTGAGGAACTGGTGCCGATCCGGGTGACACCGAGAGCGCGGACTTCAAGCAGTGTCGCGAAGTCGCGGACTCCGCCGGCGGCTTTGACCTGCACGCTGTCGGGTGTGTGTTCGCACATTAGCTTGAGATCGGGGATCGTCGCCCCGCCGGTCCCGTAGCCGGTGGACGTCTTCACCCAGTCGGCTCCGAGGTTCGTGCAAATCTCACAGAGGCGAATTTTGTGGGCATCGTCGAGATAACAGTTCTCGAAGATGACTTTCACCTTTTGACCAGCTACGTGAGCAGGGTCGATCACGGCTGCGATGTCTGCTTGCACGTAATCCCAGTTGCCGCTGAGAACCTGAGAGATGTTGACCACCATATCCAGTTCCTGGCAGCCGTCTTCGAGAGCCTGAAGTGCTTCTGCCCGTTTGATGGCGGTCGTATGTCCTCCATGCGGGAAGCCGATCGTGGTGCTTGTTTTGACAGTGCTTCCCCGGAGGATCTCCGCACACCGTTTCACGTAGTACGGCATGAGACACACACTGGCGACATCGTATTCGAGTGCGAGCCGGCACCCGGCTTCGAGGTCGTCGACGGTCATCGTCGGCTTAAGCAGCGAGTGGTCGAGCATCTTGGCGATGTCGGCGAGCGTGTAGTCCATGGTGCTTCTCCGTTCGATCTCGTTGCCAAATCTATGCTGAGGCGGGAATGTAATTTCGCAGGAAGGTCGCACTTTGTCGCAGGGATGCCTTGCGGGACTCCAGCGATCCTTCGTAAGCACGGTCTTCCACTTCCACACACACGGGGCCGTCATAACCGGAGTCGGTCAGGACGCTGAAGAACATGCCCCAGTCGACGTCTCCCATGCCGGGGAGTTTGGGAGAGTGATACTCCAGCGGATGAGCGAGAATGCCGACTTCGTCGAGGCGGTGCTGATCCACGCGCACGTCCTTGGCATGCACGTGGAACATTTTGTGCGCGAACTCTCGGATCGGCTTGATCGGGTTCATCTGCAGCCACGCAGGATGGGAGGGGTCGTAGTTGAGACCGAAGTAATCGCTGGGGATGTCTGCAAACATGCGACGCCAGATCGCGGGTGACATGGCGAGATTCTTGCCGCCCGGCCACTCGTCTGCAGAGAACAGCATGGGACAGTTCTCGATGCCGACCAGGACATCCTGCTTTTCGGCGAAGGCGATCAGAGGCTTCCACACTTCCAGGAACCTGGGCCAGTTATCATCGACGGACTTCGTCCAGTCACGGCCGATGAAGGTGTTCATCTGCCTGATCCCCAGCGTTGCTGAGGCAGCGATCACTTTGCGAATGTGGGCGATTGCGGTTTCAGACTCGGTGCGATCGGGAGAAAGTGGGTTGGGGTAATAACCCAGCCCGCTGATCGAGACGCCCGTTTCCTGACAGAGCTTGTGGACATGTTCAGCGTCGGAGGGGGAGAAGTCCGTACAATCGATGTGAGTGATTCCGGCGTAACGGCGCTCGGCCTTGCTGGGGGGCCAGCACATGACCTCGACGCAGTCGTATCCCGTTTCCGCAGCGAAGCGCAGCACCTCCTCCAGAGACAATTCAGGCAGAATGGCCGTCACAAACCCGAGTTTCATTGATCCGATTCCTCGCAAGTGGCGTAAACTCAGCAAGATGTGCGGCGATTCTAATGCAACACGTCCGAAAATGCGCGGTGCTCGCCCTTCGCAGGAACCGTTCGAGCGAGCATGCAAACGTCTCCGGAAGAGGCTATAATCCCGGTTGGAGATCCCCAGAATGAGCCATTTGAATCCGTTACCCGTGATTGGACGGGACGAACCGCCGTACGAAGATCCGTTGGATCTGATGGACGAGATAGATCGTCTGAAGGTCGAGAAGGACGCGACCATCCTTGCGCATTTCTACGTCGATGGTGAGATTCAGGATATTGCTGATTACACGGGCGACTCGCTCAAGCTGGCGCGAGACGCCACGAGGGTCGAGCAGTCAACGATCGTGTTCGCCGGGGTGCATTTCATGGCCGAGTCGGCCAAGATCATGAACCCCGACAAGAAAGTGCTCCTGCCGGATCTACTCGCAGGCTGCTCCCTTGCCGAGAGCTGTCCGCCAGATCGGCTCCATGCGTTTCAGGAGGAGTTGCGGGAAGAGGGGCGAGATTTTGAGACGGTCGCCTACATCAACACGTCCGCAGCTGTGAAAAGTCTGTGTGACTGGATTGTCACCAGTGGAAATGCCCGTGAGCTGATCGAAGAACGGGTTCCGAAGGACAAGGAGATTTTGTTTGTCCCGGATCAGCACCTCGGTCGCTATTTGATGGAGGTGACCGGTCGCGAAATGATCCTCTGGCCCGGTGCCTGCATGGTGCACGAAGTGTTCAGTCTGCAGGATCTGATGCGGGCCAAGCGAAACAATCCGGGGGCGCTGGTCGTCTCACACCCGGAGTGTCCACAGAACATTCTCGAAGTGAGTGATTTCGTAGGCGGCACCGAGAAGATTCGTCAGTTCTGCATGGAACATCAGGAGCCGAAGGTCATCCTCGTGGCGACTGAGTCGGAGATGATTCACGCTCTGAAAAAATCGGCACCGCAACATGAGTACATCCCCGTGCCCGGCATCATGACCGATACGGGCGAGACCTGTGCCTGCAACCGCTGTCCACACATGGCCAGAAACACACTGCAAAAAGTCCGTGACTGCCTGCGGGACGGACAGCCGGAGATCCTCTGGCAACCCTACTTTGACAAAGCGAAAGACGTCCTGGAACGGAGCCTACTGGAAAATAAAAGGCAATCATCGGACATGAATGGAGACTGATCCGCGTCGATGCCGTATTTCATCTGACTGACTTATTGTTCTCTGAAAGTTGAAGATCACCGATGCCTGACACCCTGACGATCACTGATAACCGCACCGGGAAGTCGTACGAAGTCGACATCACACACGACACCATTCGCGCGATGGACCTTAGAAAGATCAAGGTCCACGACGACGACTTTGGGATGATGGTCTACGACCCGGGGTATCTGAATACGACTTTGTGTAAGAGTACAGTGACGTATATCGACGGGGACAAAGGCATTCTCGAATACCGTGGCTACCCGATTGAACAGCTGGCAGAAAAGTGTGACTTCCAGGAAGTGGCCTATCTGCTGATGTACGGCGAGTTGCCGAATCAGTCGCAATTGGATGAATGGGTGCACTCGCTCAAGATGCACACCATGGTTCACGAAAACATCAAGGAGCAGATGGCGGCCTTCCGGTATGACGCTCACGCGATGGGCATGTTCACCAGCACGGTCGCGTCGCTGTCCACGTTCTATCCAGAGGCCAAACAGGTCCACTGTGCAGAGAACCGCATGCTTCAATGTCAGCGACTGATTGCCAAGGTGCCGACACTGGCGGCCTATGCCTATCGACACTCTCAGGGGCAGCCTTACAACTACCCCAAGAACGACCTGAGTTATACCGAGAACTTCCTGCACATGATGTTCAAGATGTCGGACAACCCCTACCATCCGGATCCGGCACTGGTGCGGGCACTCGATGTGCTCTTTATCCTCCATGCTGATCACGAGCAGAATTGCTCCACGAGTGTGATGCGGGCCATTGGCTCTTCCGATGCGGACCCGTACTCCGCCCTCTCCGGTGCAGCGGGTGCACTGTACGGCCCCTTGCACGGTGGAGCGAACGAAGCCGTCTTGAACATGCTGAATGAAATCGGGGACGTCAAAAACGTTCGGGACTACGTTGCCAAGTGCAAGGACGGCGAACACCGCCTGATGGGATTCGGGCACCGGGTCTACAAAAACTATGATCCACGAGCCCGCATCGTCAAACAGTGTGCTGACGAAGTCTTTCAGGTGACCGGGCGAAACCCGCTGCTGGACATCGCACTGGAACTGGAAAAGATTGCTTTGGAGGATGAGTACTTCGTCAAACGCAAGTTGTATCCCAACGTCGATTTCTACTCAGGCCTCATTTACCAGGCGATCGGTCTGCCGGTCACGATGTTCCCGGTCATGTTTGCGATTCCCCGCGCGGTGGGTTGGCTGGCCCAGTGGCAGGAGATGATGGAAGACGAGGAGCGACGCATTCAACGCCCACGGCAGATCTATCTGGGGCAGCGTGAAAGGACGCTAGTGCCCATCGAGAAACGCTGATGGCTGCACTCACTCGTTGCGAGGTCGTGCCCCTGCCGGACCATCAAGTCTCGTTTCAGGTTGATGGGCAGGAAGTCACGTGCTGGCATTTCGGACCGCAGGCACCCAGACCCTACTTTTATCCCATTCGGGGGCCGAGGTCGGGCGCCTCTCTGACGCGCATGGGGCATCCGGGTGCTCCGAATCACGATCATCACCGTTCGGTCTGGTTCGCGCATCAACAACTCCTGGGAATCGACTTCTGGAGCGATCAGACGGAGGCCCGAATTCGTCAGCAGGAGTGGCTGGTCTATCAGGATGGCGACGCGGAAGCAGCGATGGCGGTCAAACTTGGCTGGTACGACGGGCATGACACACAGCCGTTACTTGATCAGGAACTCATCGCCATTCTGCGTCCGCTGGAGAACGATGAGTACACTCTCGATCTGCATTCGACGTTCGTGCCTCGGGCCGAGCAGATTGAGTTTCAACAGACCAACTTCGGTTTCCTGGCAGTCCGGATGGCGAAGTCGATCTCCGTTCACTTCGGAGATGGGAAGATAACCGGGAGTGAAGGCACGACCGGAGAAGCCGATCTGTTCGGTCAGCCGTCCGCATGGATCGACTACAGCGGCATGGTCGCAGTCACCGGGAATTCCGATCGGTCGCTGTTGACCGAGGGAATCACGTACTTCGATCATCCCCGAAACGTCTCGTATCCGTCGAAGTGGCACGTACGGGAAGATGGATGGATGGGGGCCTCCGCCTGCCGAGATCAGGCGATCATCACAACAAGAGAGGACCCCCTGAGATTGCGGTATCGACTGCACATTCACCACGGACCTGCCGATCTGGCCAGAGCAGGGGAGATCTCCAGGAATTGGGCAGTCGAGCCGGACTACCGCACCGTTCGTGCGACCGAGCCCCATCAGTCCCTGCAGATTGAGCGGATCTGATGCCACCGGTTTCCTTCTCGCCGCTCCCCTATCTCACAGCAGACCTCCTCGGAGTGGGAGGTGTCATGAAACACGAGCCGGAAGATTTCGTCGTCGAAGAACAGCCGCTGTACGAGCCGTGCGGCGAGGGAGAGCATCTCTATCTCTGGGTCGAAAAACGTGACATCTCTGCCGAGCTCCTCGTGCAACATCTGGCTCGCAGCCTGCGGATCGGACGGGAACTGGTCGGTGTCGCAGGTCTGAAGGACAGGCGGGCCGTGACTCGGCAGTTTGTCTCGGTGCCGGCAGCATGTGAAGACCGCCTCAATGATGTCGAATCCGACGCCATCCGGGTCCTGAAAGTCGCGAGGCACGGCAACAAACTCAAGACAGGACATCTGCGAGGCAACTCATTTGACGTGTTGATCCGAGACACGACGACTGACCCGATCAAATGTGCTGAGCCGATCGCGGACATCATTCGCTCACAAGGTTTTCCGAATTACTACGGCGAACAACGATTTGGTTTTGATGGGGAAACGCTCTCCCTGGGAATCGACCTGCTGACAGGCAAGAAGTCCGAGCGGGACATCCCCCGGAATCGGCGCAAGTTTCTCTTGCGACTTTCGCTCTCGGCTGTCCAGTCAGCCATCTTCAACGAAGTGCTTCGGCGTCGCATCGAGGACCGGCTCCTGACACGGGTGTTGCCCGGAGATGTGATGCAGGTGAAGGCGACGTCCGGACCATTTGTCGCGGAAGACCTCTCGCGAGAGCAGGCACGTTTCGAGCAGGGGGAAATCGTCATCAGTGGACCGATGTACGGGCTGAAGATGCGTCATCCAATGGGCGAAGTCGCAGACCGCGAGCACGCCGTTCTGGCCCTGTTCGGTCTGTCGCCAGCAAACTTCGCTGGATGGAAGAAACTCCTCCCGGGGACACGCCGACCGCTGATGATGTCAGCCGAAGACATGAGGCTCACCGAAGCCCAACAGGGATTGCGGTTACGATTCGGCCTGGATCGTGGAACCTACGCGACGTCGCTCCTGCGTGAGTTCATGAAGTCGGAATTCGAACCCGGGTCTGGTCCGGTTGGGACAGGACAACCGGAATAAACCTTCCAGATTTGTAGATTCCGCCGATTTGACGCTTGGCAACAGGTCTCCAGGGACCTGATGATAGATCAGTTCCAATGTCGCGAAGGAATCTGCAAAGTCTTTTGTAATTGATGCTTACGTTGCCCTTGTGGCGAATGGAATAGGCCGGGTCTGGCTGAGTTTCTGACCCGATGGCTTCACGTTGGACTTGGCCTCCGAGCTATGATGTCAGTACAAACCCACTTCATCGGCAACCATGTCGCTCGTGAGAAACTCGATCAGATAGTGGGGCAACCCGTTTCGAGCGGAACCGGTGAAGATCTGGCTACGAAAGTCGTCGAATGTGCGGGGAGATTCATCAACTCAGATCTGCGGATTGGTGTGAACTTTGAACCATTACATCGGCATTGATATTGGCGGGACCTCGGTCAACGTCGGGGTCGTCGACGACACGGGCGTAACGCTCGCCAAGCAGAGTCGTCCCTCGGTGCTCAACGACGGGCTCGAGGCAGGACTGCGTCGTGTGTATGACGCTGTCGAGCAGACTGTCAGTGAAAGCGGAATCGGCTGGGACAGAATTCAGGCGATCGGTGCTGCCGCTCCCGGCACGATGGATATTCATACGGGTGTGATCTTTCAGCCCTTCAACCTGCCGGGTTGGGAAGACCTGCCGCTGCGTGATCGGCTGGCCGACTGGTTCGGTAAACCGACGGTTCTCCACAATGATGCGAATGCAGCCGCCTATGGCGAGTACTGGGTGGGAACGGGCCGTCATGCACGCAGCCTGATGTTCTGGACGCTCGGCACTGGAATCGGCGGCGGGATCGTCATCGACGGACACCTCCTTACCGGAGCACACTCGCATGGTGGTGAATGCGGACACATGATCATTCAGATGGACGGAGGACAACGGTCACCTCACGGCATTCACGGGGCGCTCGAACTCTATGCCAGCGCGAAGGCGTTGGTCAGACGCTGCCACGAGGAGTTGGACGCAGGGAATAAATCTCTCCTCGCAGAATGGCTGAAGACGGGCGAGGAGTTGACACCCAAGCTCATCGCAGCAGCCGCGGAAGAGGGCGACCAGCTGGCCGATGATCTCATCATGGACACGGCCCGTTATCTGGCCATCGGCACCATCAACATGATGCACACGATCAATCCTGAGATGGTCGTGCTGGGTGGAGCGATGACATTCGGGCAGAACGAGACCGAGTTGGGCCGACGATTCCTGGCTCACTTGAAAGGTGTCGTCAAGGCGCATGCTTTCCCGATCCTCGCAGAACGCACCATCATCGACTACGCCACGCTGGGCTCTGATGCCGGGTTCATTGGTGCTGCGGGGTGTGCACGAGCAGCAGTCGATTCAGACGTCGGCGTCCCGGTGTCGATTCGTTCCTGATTTCGATTCAACCAACGCCCGCTGCACCTTCCTGCATGATCCGCGTATAATACACGGGTCAGGAACTCAGTGGGGTCACTGGTGAAACACAGCTTGCCAAAACGACAGATTGTCACCGGGTACACGGTGTCGGCAATGCTGCATCTGAGCCTGATCGTGGGCGCGATTGTGCTGTCGGTTCCCGCCTGGCCGGCTTTAGAGACATCCACACTATCGGTGCGGACTGTCGTTTCCGATCGTCCGGTGATCGAAGATGGTGAGCGTCTGGCGGCACAGGTCGATGAGATTGAAAGTCCCCCGGTCGTGGAAGAATCACAGCATTCGACCCATGATGTGGCGGTAGACCGGACTCCGACGGCAACGGCACCCGGACTGGCTGAATACGCACGTCGACGACTCGACTTCGCTCGAAGAGAAGCGGAAGATCAATCCCCCGCACAGCAGCAAGCAGACTTGGAAACACTCGGCAGGCGGTTGCAAAATGTTGGCAGTGAAGAGACTGTCGCGGAATTGTCCGGCACGCTCAACAAATGGCTGGGAGCAGAAGACCGCGCCACCGAAGCTGATCCACGCGTCAAGAAAAAAGCAGCACCGTTTGATGCCACGACCGCACAGATTTCGGATGTCAAGAAGGTCGAATCAGAGGGAAGCGTGACCTACGTCGCGATCCTGGTCGATGCTTCAGGGCAGTCAACCGAAGCCAAGTTGGACGAGATCGATGGGCCGCAGTTGTATGAAACCTTTCAGATTATCAAGAAGTTCCCTTTGTTGGAGACGGTCTATCGTCGCACGGTGATGGGACTGCTCGACAAACTCACGCGCGAATCGCCACCCGAGGCTGAATCACCAGCCCCAGCAGCATCTGGCTCCAGTTCCGAAAGCGACGGCAAATAACAGCACAGTCGCACATCCGCCCCCCGCCCGCGCCTGGACGCCGCGCTCATCGAGGAGCGCCTCGACCGCCTCCTTAGCATCCTTCAAACCGCAATGTTGAGCTTCGCGGTATCGTTTGATCGCTGCG
The DNA here is from genome assembly GCA_020426325.1 of Planctomycetaceae bacterium. Taxonomy (GTDB): domain Bacteria; phylum Planctomycetota; class Planctomycetia; order Planctomycetales; family Planctomycetaceae; genus JAHBXU01. Next base: position 19,146 of record JAGQQG010000075.1, read on the forward strand.
ATCTTTCCCTGATTCTGTGCGATGTCCAAAATCTCCGCTTCGAGATGTTCGACGGGAGGGCGCTGCGGCAGAGCATGGCCAGACACGCCACCGGAAGCGAGCATACGATCAACAGCGTCCTTGGCCGTCCGCAGATCGCTGCCGGTCGCTTCCCGATACCGTTTGATGGCGTCGATCACCTCACCGCTCTTCGCGAGATCCCAGATCTCATGCAGCAACACATCGTCACTCGCTGGCGAATCGGGATCACCAAACGAGTCGATCGGTGAACCACACTGAGGACACCGTTGGACCCCATCCTTCACCTCGGCCCCACACGCACGGCAATAGTCCATCGGTGACTCCCATGGCTGAGATGAGTGGAACGTCCTTCAGGTTTTCAGACAGAGGCGTTCATGTAGGGCAGTCGGCTCGCCGTCTGGCGGATGGCGTCCTTGTTGTCCAGCAGCTGACTCAGGAAATCCCACTGCCCGCTGACCAGGGCCTCGTGAGCACTTGCGGCGATGTCGACCGGGACAATTGTGTCGGCATAGCGGACTTCCTTGGCTTGCAGGTCGAGGTTAATCTCCAGAGGCGGATCGGCCTGAATCAGCTTCGCGAGTGCTTCGAGCGCCGGTCGTTCTGCGGTGACACAGGGGACACCCAGCGACGTGCAGTTGCCGAAGAAGATTTCCGCGAACGACTCGCCGATGATGGCCTTCACACCCCACCGCATGAGTGATTGCGGAGCATGCTCCCGGCTCGACCCGCATCCGAAGTTGCGTCCGGCCACCAGAATCGACCCGTCCGCATGATGTTCCAGATTGAACGGGTGCGCTGCATGTTGCTCCCGATCATCCTTAAACGCATGCTCCCCGATCCCCTCAAACGAGACGCAACGCAGGAACCGAGCCGGGATGATGCGATCCGTGTCAATGTCGTCCAGAAGCAGAGGAATGCCGGTGCCGGTGATTTGTGTGATTCGAGTCATTGTTTCTGCGCTTAAGTGGTTTCAGGAAACGGAAGCCATTCGAGTGATGGATCACGCTGCCCTGTGTTAAAGAAGTATTTGGTTGCCTGCATAGCTGTGTCAGCCTTCACAAATACGAATTGCGGTCTTTCGTCACGCTGTCCGCCAATCAGACCTGAGACAATCTGAGTTCTCGTGGTGTCCTCCACGAGGACCATCTCTTCGGTCTCCCCTAGTTCACGAATGTTGATGAAGTAGCCGAGCCTATTTGCAGAGTCGAAGCTCACCCAAAGCCAAGCGTCACCATGCTGGTCCGTCAACGAGAAGTCCGCTGTTTCTCGTCTAAGCGTTAGCCTATCGAAAGTGGCCATGAGTCGCTCAACTGTATCGCACGGAACACCCGGGTAGAGATCATTCCTGTCGTCACAAATAAGCCAAACCTTGTCCTCCATTCAACATCCTTCAAACAATTTGCTGACCGCACACTCGAAGCCCGGCAACTGCTCGCTCGTCAGCGCATCGCCATCGCGGAGTGTGCGGGGGAGACCGTTGGTGTTGAGATGAACCTGAACTTCATGGCGGGCCGGGTCGAGTACCCAAACTTCCGGGACGCCCAGACGAAAATACTCGCTGATCTTCTCAACCACTTCCGACCAGCGATCGTTTGGTGATAAGACCTCGACGCACAGGTCGGGAGGTACTTCCAACCAGCCATCTGGGTATCCGCCGTTAGGCAGACGTTCCATACGGATGAAGAATACATCCGGTCCGCGAACAGAGTCAGGGTTATGTTCGGTTTGCACACCTGCATCATTTGCGATGACACGCCCGAGTTTTTTCGGAGCAGCCCAATTTCCGAGGTGCCGCGTGATTTCCGCGCAGACACCTCCATGTTTCACCCCTGGTCGTGACATCTCGATCACCTCTCCTCGGACCAACTCCACCAGACCATCGCGATCGATGGCAATTTGTTTGAACTCTTCGGCTGTGACGAGTGCTTGTCCGACTGACATGACATCACCTTGGCAATAGTGGGTTCAAACTGTGACAGGCGACAACATCTCCCGGACGTCGGTCACGGCCCCTTCAATCGCGGCGGCGGTGACCATGGCGGGGGACATGAGCAGCGTACGACCAGTGGGGCTGCCCTGGCGGCCTTTGAAGTTGCGGTTCGAGGAGGAGGCGGAGACTTCCCGGCCCTGAAGTTTGTCGGGGTTCATCGCCAGGCACATTGAGCAACCTGCGGCTCGCCACTCGAAGCCGGCGGCCTGGAAGATCTCGTGCAGACCTTCTGACTCGGCCTGTTTGAGAATCTTCTGTGAACCGGGCACGACGATGGCTTTCACGCCGCTGGCGACTTTGTTGCCTTCAGCGATCCGGGCCGCTTCGCGCAGATCGCTGATACGGCCGTTGGTGCAGGAGCCAATGAAGGCGACGTCAATCTTCTGACCGCGAATTGGTTTGCCCGCTTCGAGGCTCATGTATTCGAGGGCTTCCTTCACGCCGGTCTGTTCGTCAGCAGGGAACTCGTCAACGGGCGGAATGTTCTCGCTGATGCCGACAGACTGTGCCGGGTTGATGCCCCAGGTGACGGTCGGCTCGATCTGATCTGCGGAGAAGCGGACTTCGTCATCGAACGTCGCGTCAGACCCGGAGGCGAGCGCTCTCCATTTGTCAGCGGCCTTGTCGAACGCATCGCCCTGTGGCACGTGGGGTCGGCCACGGAGGTACTCGATTGTCGTCTCATCCGGGTTGACGTAACCGCAGCGGGCACCCCCCTCGATACTCATGTTGCAGACCGTCATCCGTTCTTCCATGTTCATGCGGTCGAACACTTCGCCTGCGTACTCATAGGCGTAGCCTATGCCTCCCTTCACGCCGAGTTGACGGATGATGTAGAGGATGACGTCCTTGGCGTAGACGCCGCTGGCCAGTTCGCCAGTGACCTCGATGCGGCGGACTTTCGGTTTGTTCATCGCCAGAGTCTGCGTCGCCAGCACGTAAGCGACCTGCGATGTGCCGATTCCGAACGCGATCGCCCCAAACGCTCCGTGCGTCGAGGTATGCGAGTCGCCACAGGCGATCGTCAGTCCCGGCTGTGTGAGTCCTTCCTCCGGCCCGACGATGTGCACGATGCCTTGTCGATCGTCTTTGAGGTCGAACAGCGTGATGCCGAATTCGTCGCAGTTGACCTCAATGGCTGACATCATCTGTTCAGCGAGGCCATCCGCGAACGGTCGAGCCTGATTGTCAGTCGGGACGATGTGGTCGACGGTGGCAAACGTGCGTTCTGGGTACATCACCTTGAGTTTTCGCTCCCGCAGCATCTCAAACGCCTGCGGGCTTGTGACTTCGTGAATCAGATGCAGCCCGATAAATAATTGCGTCTGCCCGGAGGGCAACGTGCCGACAGTGTGTTGGTCCCAGACTTTGTTGAAGAGGTTGGATGTCATTGATATGTGCAAATGTGAGTGTGTCGTAAACGGATTCAGTGAATTGTATCATTCCTCCAGAGGGGACGCATCGCACAGGCCGTTGGTTCGCGAGAGACGGTCGACATCGGCGATGATCAGGAAACCGCGTTGATGACCTCGTGGACTCCCCGTACACTCGAATACTCAATCCACGTGAAAGAGCGGCGAAATCACCATGTTTGAAGGCATCACAAAGTCTCTGGGCGATGCGCTCGGCGGTCTGCGGGGCGGGCGGCTGACGGAGGGGAACATCCGTGAGGGGATGCAGAAGGTCCGGCAGGCACTGCTCGAAGCGGATGTGAATTACGACATTACCAAGGACTTCATGGCCCGCGTGACCGAGCAGGCCGTGGGTGACAAGGTCCTCAAATCGCTCAAGCCGGAAGAGCAGATCGTCGGGATCGTCTACAACGAACTCGTCCAACTGATGGGGCCGGTCGATCATGAGATCACCCTGCGGAGAGGCGAGGTCGCCGTCCTGATGATGTGCGGCTTGCAGGGGTCGGGCAAAACGACGACCTGCGGCAAGCTGGCACGCATGCTCCGCGACGAAGGAGCCAAGCCGATGCTCGTCGCAGCTGACCTTCAGCGACCTGCGGCCATTGAGCAGTTGAAGATTATCGGCAAGCAGATCGATGTCCCGGTCTACTTCGAAGATCCGGCCAAGAGTTCGCCCATTCAGGTCTGTCAGAATGGTCGTAAGGCAGCCAATCAGCAGGGTCGGGACATCCTCATTCTCGACACGGCAGGTCGATTACATATTCATGATGACCTGATGCGCGAGCTGGAGGCCATCGACAATAAGTTGATGCCCCATCAGGTGTTACTCGTTTGCGACGCCATGACCGGTCAGGACGCGGTCAACTCGGCCAAGGCGTTCAACGAGGCCCTCGAGATCGATGGTGTGATCCTCACCAAGCTCGATGGCGACACCCGTGGCGGTGCGGCGCTTTCGGTGAAAGGAGTGACCGGGGTCCCGATCAAGTACATCGGAGTCGGCGAAGGGCTCGACAAGCTGGAACGCTTCCATCCGGAGCGAATGGCCCAGCGGATTCTCGGGCAGGGCGATCTTGCGACCCTCATGGAAACGGCTGCCCGGACCCTCGATGCCGAGGAGATGGAGCGGCACCAGCAAAAAATGATGGAGGGGAAGTTCACGCTCGATGACTTCCTTAAATCCATGCAGCAGATGAAGAAAATGGGGTCAATGAAGTCCCTCATCAAGCTGATTCCCGGGATGGGGCAGATCGCCGGGGCGATGGAGCAGATGGGGGATGAGATGGACCCGGACAAGGAAGTCCGACGTTTGGAGGCCATGATTCAGTCAATGACACTTGACGAGCGGCAGAATCCTGAGAGAATCGACCGTTCCCGTCGGAATCGGATCGCTGCAGGCAGCGGCACCGATCCCGCGGAAATCAACGAGGTGCTCAAGAATTTCAAGGGCATGTCGGGGATGATGCAAAAGATGGCCGGTATGTCCATGAAGGACAAGATGAAGGCTGTCAACGAGTTAGCGCCGGAAATGATGAACCCGGCTGCACAAATGCGTCGCGAAAAGCAGCGCAGCAAACGTGGTCCCGCGGACAAAAACAGCGTCCGCGACAAACGAAAACTGGAACGTCATCGAGCCAAACAGGCTCGAAAAAAGAATAAACGACGGAAGTGAGTGGTTGATCCCTTCTCACCGTTGACTGAACTGAAAACTCTCAAACCGGATAACTATCGTTCAATGGCAGTACGCATCCGCATGAAGCGCCTGGGACGCAGGCATCGTCCATTTTACCGCATTTGTATCATGGACCAGCGCAAGCCGCGTGACGGCAAAGCAATCGAGGAGGTCGGTACGTACGACCCGATGGTCCGTGATAAGTCCCAGCGAGTGACTCTCAAGCTGGATCGAGTCGAACACTGGCTTTCCGTCGGCGCTCAGCCGAGCGAAAAAGTCGCTGTCCTCATCGACAAGTTCAAAAACAACCGCTGGGGTGAAACAAAAGCGCTTCCGCCGATGCAGAAGCCACAAGAGCCGAAAGCCCCTGAGCCTGAAGCTTCATCCGAAGAGAGTAGTGCAGAAAAAACCGCCTCCGAGGAAACGGCGTCATAAGAATCTGCCTCGGAAGAGAACTGAACCACTCAGGACAAATGAGAAACGACTACGGCAGGCATCACGCCTGCCGTTTTTGTTGGTTCAATGGGCATGTTTTCAAATTGGTCGTCTCCCGTGCGTAAAGAAACGTACCTCGTTGTGAAGTCATGAGAATCTGCGGAGAAGTCACAATTGACGACCTCGTCGATTCGCATCGACGCATCTGGGACAAGTCTGGCGTCCTCAGATCCCGTCAATGGTATTCAGTGATTCGTTCATGCCTGATTGCCGGAGTAGGATCCTATTTGATTGTACCGCAACATCGATTGACCACTGCCCTTATTGCAGGCAGCGTGGCGGGCTTTTTGAGGGTCGCCATCCGCAGACCATCAGAGAAGGACTATCTTCAGAAATACCTCACGGAACAGTATCGTGGGGAGGGTCCATTCTCGTTTGCAATCGAGTTGGCAGATGATTGCATCCATGTTGAACAAGCAGGGATCAGCATGTCATTTCTCTGGTCGGCGGTCGAGTCAATGGACGAGCCACCGGAGGGCATCGAGTTTTGGTTGAAACCATCGGGATTCATCTTCGTCCGCAATCAATGGTTCGACTCTCCTGAGCATCGCCAAGAGTTTTCCGCGATTGCCCATTCACAGGTGCAACTTCATGCTCGGGACTCAACGCATTGATTGATAGAATGCTATACTTTGATTGAGAATCACCCGTTGGGATCTGATGATGCTTGCAACGAATCTGAATGTCTCGAAGAGTTCACTGGCGGACTTCTGTCGATCGCACTCCATTCGTCGACTCGCCTTTTTCGGGTCGGTTGTGAGAGATGATTTCGGCCCGGAGAGCGACGTCGATTGTCTTGTCGAGTTCCGTGAAGGTCACCATCCCGGATGGAGCATCGTCGAATTGGAGGCGGAGTTTTCCAAACTTGTCGGTGGGCGGAAGGTGCAGTTCGTTAATCCGAAGTACCTCAACCGGCACATGAGAGACCGGATTCTCACTGAGGCAGAGGATCAGTATGTCGGCGAAGGATGATCTGGTCTATGTCGCACATATGCTCGATGTCGCCCGGCAGATTCAGGCGAAGGTGGCAGGGCTTGATCGAGCCGGCTTCGATGCGGATGAGAATCTCCAACTGGCTGTCACGCATTTGATCCAAATCATTGGTGAAGCCGCCAGGCTCGTCAGTGACGGATTTCGCGATCAACACGATGTGATCCCCTGGCATCAAATCACGGGCATGCGTCATCGAATTGTGCATGACTATTTGAACATCGATTTCGACATCGTGTGGGAAGTTGCCCATCGCGAAGTTGAGAAACTGGTCACACAACTTGAAGCCCTCACACAGGCCGGTGAAACGAATTCCGATGGCGAGTGAGTCCGTTCGAACCGTCCCCAGTAAAATCCGATGACGTCACATGCGATTCGATCTGCTCACCCTCTTCCCCGGGCTGTTCGATGGCTATTTACAGCAGTCACTGTTGAAGAAGGCGATTGATGCCGGTTTGATTGAGATTCATCGCTGGGATTTTCGCGACTGGGCCACCGACAGGCATAAGTCCGTCGACGATACGCCGTATGGAGGCGGCCCGGGTATGCTCATTCGGTGTGAGCCTGTGTTCAGCTGCGTTGAGCATGTGCAGCAGCAAGGAAAAGCCTTGGGACGGTTGATCATGTTGACCCCCGCCGGTCAAAAACTGGATCAACCATTGGTTGAGGAGTTGTCGGCGGAAGAACGTCTGTTGCTGCTCTGCGGGCGGTATGAAGGCTTCGATGAGCGGATCTCACAAGGTCTGGAGCCACTGGAAGTGTCTGTTGGGGACTTCATTTGTAACGGGGGCGAAGTCCCCGCCATGCTGTTGATCGATGCAGTCATACGTCTGGTTCCCGAGGTCCTGGGCGACGAAACCAGCCACAAATACGACTCATTCTCGCAGTCCCGCATGCTGGAGTATCCCCAATACACCCGTCCGCGAGAATTTCGGGGGATGGAGGTTCCGGAGGTCTTGCTCAGCGGCAACCACCCCGAAATCGCCCGTTGGCGAGAGGAACAGAGCCGAAAGCGGACCGCAGAGCGGAGAAGAGACTTGTTGGACGAGTTTCCCGGGCAATAGGGTCAGAAAATTGGCGGATTCAGGCCCCAAAATCCGTCGTTCATGCTTTGTTGTCGACAAATGGGCCGCTATACTGCTGAGCTTGTCATTTTCAGGAAAAAGAGCGATGCCCAATCTGATTGAACTGGCCGAACAGTCAAGTCTCCGCGAGAACCCGCTGAATTTCACCATCGGCGATACGGTCGATGTGCACACGCGAATCCTGGAAGGCGACAAAGAGCGAATTCAGATCTTCACCGGTGTCGTGATCGCCATGAAAGGTTCCGGCACGCGTGAGACGTTCACCGTTCGTCGGATTGTTGCCGGCGAAGGAGTCGAGCGAATCTTTCCGGTGCATTCGCCGAAAGTGGCGGAAGTGAAGGTCAAGCGACACGGCCGTGTTCGACGTGCCAAGCTGTACTATCTGAGAGATCGCATCGGGAAGGCGACACGTCTGCGTGAACGACGTCCCCGAAAGGGCGAAGCCGAAACTCACGGCTGATTTGACAATCTGATCACATTCCATAAGCCGTGGCCGACCGGAGCGCTCCCGTTGGTTGCGGCTTTTTTAGGGACTTCTCAATGCCCCGGCGTGGTATTCTCAATCGCCTCCTGGGGGATCGCGGCGAGCGATCTGCGGCGAAGTTCTTGAAGAAAAAAGGATATCGGATTCTGGCGCGACAGTCGCGCAGCCGACTTGGAGAGATCGACCTGATTGCCCAGGATGGTGACTCGATCGTCTTCGTGGAGGTGAAGACGCGTTCGAGTTCGCATGCAGGTCATCCGAGCGAGGCAGTCACGCTGACCAAACGTAAGCAACTCACGAAGGCTGCTCTCGCGTGGCTCAAGCAACGGGGATTGCTGGATCACCGAGCCCGGTTTGATGTCATCGCGATCACTTGGGGAGACGGCCGTTCACCCCTCATTGAACACTACGAGAACGCATTTGAAGCCGTCGGCGGCAGTCAGATGTTCGCCTGAGCGGCTTGTTCTTCCTCCGTGGCAGGAGTCGTCTGACCGGGATGATGGTGCGGCTCATCCTGGGTTTCGGCGTACGCAATGTCCGACGGACTGTTGCCGCTGAAGAACTGATAGACAAGAGCAGGCAGAAAGATGATGTCAGCGAACAGGGCCGAGCCGATGGTCAGGATGCCCATCGCTACGAAGAGCTGATAGTCACGCAGACCGCTGAACAGCACGACAGAGAAGCCGGTGATCAACACAGCCGTCGTCATCACGAGGGCAGTTCCCACGGCGGTAAACGCACGGCGAATTGCCTGTGCGTCGCTTCCCCCCTTGAGGCGTTCTTCCTGAAAACGCGTGATGAAGTGAATTGAATCGTCAACGGCGATGCCCAAACAGACCGTGAATGCCAGCACAGTCACGACCTCCAGCGACTGACCCGCACAGACGAGAACGGTTCCTGTTAAGGCAAGAGGAAAGATGTTGGCCAGCATCGAAATCAGCCCGATCGTCAGTGAGCGATATACGATCGTCAATACAAGGAAAATGATCACCAGCGCGCTCCCGAGGCTGGCGGCCAGATCAAGCACGATTTCGAAAATCGTCCTCCAGCGTTCAACGGTTCCCCCCGTCATGTGCAGGGTGAATTCGGGATGAGCGGCATCGATCTTCTCCAGACCGGCCTCCAGCCGTTTGAAGACGGGGTCATAAGCGGCGATGCCCAGTTCTTGCACGCGGAATGTCACATTGGCCAGACGACGTTCCGGACGATAGAAGGCCCGTTTGAGTGGAGGCGGAAGCAACTCCAGCATTGACATCCGTTCGGACGGTTTTCCGTCGCCGGGAAAGTAATCGACGAAGTTCTGGATCGAAAGCGGCTGTCCGATCATCTCCTCGGTTTCCAGCAGATCACTGACTTCTGTGACGACCTGCAGGACCTCAGCCGAGTCCGATTCCACCTGTTTTGACCAGCGGACGTCGACGGAACAGAAGTTGAGCCCGCCGAAGGCCTTGTCCATGTGATCCATACCCACAGCAGCCTCCGCACTCCGGGGCACGTTCGATTCTCCCTTGTCGTCCGGGGGCAGAAAGAGCGAAATCGCAGTCAGTACGACCGTAGAGACAATGGCCAGCCAACTCAGCCCGCGCGCCCGTGGGAGCACGAAGTCGATCACGCCGGAGATTTTCCCAAGATTGCGGTCGATGAGCCCTTTCTCATGACCAATATGTACAGTCCGCCCCAGGACGGTCGTACAGGCCAACGGAATCACACAGATCACTGACACGAAGGTCAGGATCACGCCGATCACACATGACTGGCCGAACTCCTGAACGATCTTACTTGTTGCGAGTGACAGCGATCCGAAGCCGATCGCGGTCGTCAGCGACGTCAGAAAGCAGGCAAGCCCGACTTCGCTGAGCCCTCTTCGGGCAGCTTCACGCCCACTTAATCCCGATGCACGCAGCTTGCGAATCTGTACCATCAGATGCACACCGTCGGTCAACCCGATCAGGCTGATCAGCACGGGCAGAACGATCTCGTTGAACGGGTTGTGCTGCAGGTCGAAAAAACGAACGAATCCCTGTGTCCAGAAGACCCCCAGCGCGGGCGCCAACGCCACGATGAAAACCGCAGTTGGTCCACGAAACAGGACCATGGCCATGACAGCGATCATGCCGTATCCCAATTTGAGAAACAGAGACGAGTTGGCCGTCTGCGTCTGGATCGCCTTGAGGATGTAGGGGACCCGGCCGGTGACGTAAAACTTGTAATCGAGGCCGGGAAACTCGGCGACCGTCTCCTCCGCCACCCGACGCAGTTCGGTCGTGACGTCCTCGTCTCCATCAACGAACAGCCACTCGAACTTGATCAACATCAGCAGAGTCTTGCCGTCCTTGGAGAGCATCTGCCCCCCGACGAGTGGATGGGTATGTGCCAGTTCGGCGGCACTCTTAAACCGTGCCTCTGACGATTCAGCACGCGGAAGCAGCGGGCGAGGAAAGCCGAACATGTTGAGAATGGGGAGCCGGTCCATCCACAACACGCTCTCGACTTGAGGGAGATCGTCGAGGTTCTCCGCGATTTTTCGCAGTGCGTCCGAGCCGTCCTGGGTGAAGAACAATTCCCCCGGTGACTCGATCACCAGCGTGGCGTCTGAGTCTGCCAGACTCACACTCTCGACGTCTGGTGACTTGATGTCATCATCATCCGTCTTTTGCTCGACCTCTTCCTGAAACATGCTCAGCACAAAGCTGCGGACTCGATCGGCATCGTAATAGCCAACCAGTGCCACACCCGTGATTAACAGGATGAACAGAAAGACAGTCCAGGGAGCCTCGGCGACCAGACCAGCAAAGCGATCAAAGGTGCGGTACACGGGGTTGATAACTTTTCAGATGGGGGGGGGACGTGATGCTCGGATCACGCGTGTCGCCATTTTGTCGCTGAACTCGCCAGAGTTCAGATTCAGGCGGAAGTCAAACACGGCTGAACTCTGGCGAGTCCAGCGACTCAGGTTTTCATTCGGTCTCGAAATCCAACTTATGGCGAGCCAAGTCTTCCAACTCGGATTTCGTCAGTCGACGGTCGTGATCCTTGTCGAGCCGCCAGAACCCGAACTTCTCTAACGCCAACGGGGTCTCATCACGTTCTACTTCCCCGTCGCCATTGAGATCAAACTTCTCAATGAACTCCTGAACGAATGCGTCGATCTTGACCTGCCGTTTTGCTTGTTCGTCTTCGGTCAACTCGGCTTTGGCCGGTTCCGCATCCAGCGGCACGGCGATCTCGAAGAAGCACAGCGTCATCTCCTCCCAGGACTGCTCACCCCAGGTGACGTGAGCACCGGGGTCGGGATTGACTGGGTTCTCCTTTGAGTTATCGAAGGTCGCCGTGATCTCAACTTCATCGAAGTTGGCCAGACTGAGTGGCTTTTCCAGTTCGTAGATGTGTTGCCAGTTGAAATCGTACTGAGGCACGTCCAGGAGTGTCTCTCGTTTCCCATCCTTGACGCCGTAGATCTGCATCGCTGAACCGCGCAGGTGCATGTGGGGTGAGAATGCGAGCAGCTCTCCTTGCGAAGGAATGAAGCCAACCTCCGCATCGACCGAGAACGCAGGGTCACCCGGCGGGATCTCGAACTCCTGATCGACGGCCACCGTCGTAT
>JAGQQG010000076.1 GCA_020426325.1 Planctomycetaceae bacterium
CATGTCCGGAAAACCCGGCTGCGAGAACGACATTCTCATGTTCGGGATACCTGTCGACAATGAAGTGACCGTCCGGCGTCATCGTGTACATGCAGACGGCATGTCGTTGAGGCTGCATCGACACGTCCTTCATGGTGTGACGCACGAACTCGCTCACAGGTTCGCAATCAGCTGGAGAAATCCCACGATCAACAAAGAGGGGGTCCTTGACCAGCTCACCCCCTGTATGTTCCGCCAGCTTGACCGTCTGACCATCGATCGACGGAAATCCGTAGAAACAGCCGTGCGGTTTCTCAAAGAAAAACGTTGTGGCCTGGGTCCACTCGGGCGAATTGATCTCATGCCACATCAATGGCTTCCGTAACACGCTGAGCGGTAAGCCCAAGTCGCTCAGAAGCTGTCCGCTCCAGGCCCCCGCAGCGATGACTAGTTGGGCTGCCTCATAAATCTCATTTTCGGTAATCACGCAGACAGTTTGCCCATTCGCTGACCAGGACACCACCGGGTCATCTGTGATAATCGTCGCCCCCAATTCGACCGCCTGATTCACATACGCTGACACGCATACTTCGACCCGCAGATAGCCGGCTTCCGGTTCAAACACGATTGCGTCACTCTCATCGAAGTGAAAGAGAGGGAACCGCTCACCAGCATCATGAACTGAGAGCTCTTCGACAGGTACGCCGTATCGACTGGCCGACTCGCGGGCTCCGCTAATCACTTCGCCTTGAGGAGGTCCCGCCAGAAACAACCCGCATTCTTTGTACAGCGATTGTGCAGTCTGGATCTCCAACTCGGCCCACAACTCATAAGCTCGCAGCAGAAGAGGCACGTAGTCAGGATGCTCGAAATAGGCCTTGCGAATGATGCGAGTTTCACCGTGCGAACTGCCGCGATCATGGGCGATTCCGAAACGGTCGATACCCAGGACGTTCAGTCCCCTCTGGGCAAGATGACACAAGGTCGCGCTGCCGAAACCGCCCAGTCCCAACACAATCGCATCGTATGTCTTCATCTTGATTCATCTTCCCGCCGCCAGGCTGACACGCACGATCTCCTTGTCATTCCGCGCGTAGACACTTTTGTTTGCAAACGCGGGGTGAGACCAGACGATCACGCGTCGCCGCTGTAACGGCCGGGTCGGCTCAATCAGGAGCGATCGACTCTGCTCCTCGTATCCTTCAGGCGAGAGGCGTGCGATGATCAACTCTCCCTGTTCATTGTGCAGAAAAACCCGGTGCCCGGCTTCGGGATTTTCGTCATTGGGCTCATATGGGATCAGAAATGCATTCCACCAGCGCCCTTCGCCGGTTGCCTGAAACGTTTCCCAACGTCGCTCGCCTGAAGTTGAATCGAGACATCGCAACTGTCCGTAGCTGCAGACACCATAGATGTGAGTGCCGTCGAAGATCGGTGTGCTCATGATCGAGTGCAGCCCATCCGTATCGACCTCGCTTTCACTTTTCCCTTTCCAGAGGACCTCTGCCCCCGAAGCATCCGGATTAACCTTGAGCATCATGGGCCCGTTGTAGAACGCAGTGACGAAAAGCCTGTCTTCGTGCTGACGAGGTGTCGAGATTGTCAGCCCAGCCTGAACTGCGAACGGAACTTCCCAGTTGACCTGCCCAGTCGCTGGATCAAGTGAGCTGATTGCGGTGGGATGCCATTGAATGAGCTGCCGAGGACCGCCAAAATCAAACATGACCGGCGGGCAATATCCCACATCGCCATCATCGAGTGCCCGCCAGAGTTCTGCTCCGGTTTGCTTATTCATGCTGACAACCAATGCGTCTGGTCCACCAACGAGTGTGATCAACTGATCACCGTCGACCAAGGGTGATGCCGCCATGCCCCAGGCAGGCAACTTCGTTCCGAAGTCCGTCGGGAAATGTTTTTGCCAGATGACGTCACCCGTCTCCGCATCCAGACAGAACAGGTGACCGACGGCTCCAATCGTGTAGACTCGCCCCTCATCGATCACAGGCGTTGCTCGTGGTCCGGCCGGATAACTCACCGTGTACTGGCATTCGTATTCATGCATCCAGAGAATCTCGCCAGTCTCTGCATCCAGACACAGCACGCGTTCTGTTCCATCCGCTCCCTCCCCATGGATGCGGTCGGTGACATAGACCTTCCCACCTGAAACAGCTGGGCCGGCATAGCCTTCGCCGATGGGTGTGGACCACACTCGTGGCAGCGTTCCTTTGGGCAACGTCGTGACCAGCCCCGACTCTCGCCAGACGAGATCCCGGTGCGGTCCCCCCCACTGTGGCCAGTCATCGGCATTGATGAGATGAGCGCAACTCCAGGAAACCAGAACAGCAATCGCAACGCGACTGATCATGACGTTTCTCCATCTGAGACTTTGAGAGAATAGGCCAACCGCCTGACACATCGCTGCGGAAAGCATGTGCTTACCAGCTGTCATCTTCATCCGTGCTCCTCCACAGGTACCAGCACGCAACCGTCGCGTAAGGTCGCCACGGATCGACGATCGGCTCGCAGGTCTTTAAGTCAGGAAGCTCGGACAGACCGTAAAGATTTCTGATCGCCGTGCGGATGCCGAGGTCGCCGTGTGGGAACACATCCAGTCGCCCTAGAGAGAACATCAAGAACATCTGAGCAGTCCACACTCCAATGCCCTTCACTGCGACGAGTTGCTCGATCACCCGTTCGTCCGAATGACGAGAAAGTCGATTCAGTCTCAGCGTCCCACCCTGGACGTGTTGTGCGAGATCATGCAGGTAAGATGCCTTCTGTGGAGAAATGCCCACGGCCCGCAACTCTTCGACGCTCATCTGCGCGATTGTCTCCGGAGTAATCGATCCCGGACGGGCTGACTCTCGAAGCCGTCCCCAAATGGACAGCGCCGCCTTGCTGGAGATTTGCTGTGCGACAATTGCCCGTGTCAGTGACTGAAAGTAGCGACGGCTTCGCTTCATCTGGAACGGTCCCAGACGGTCGATCACGTCCCGCATGATCGGGTCGGTCGTCCGCAGATGAGTGACGGCCTTTCGCACCACCTTGGGGTCGAAACTCATGACATCGACTCCGGAGTGTCGCTGGCGGCGATGCGGTCTTCAGGAAAGATGGTCCAAATGAACTCACCCAGAGCTTCTGCCATCTCCTCAGCGGCAATATGGACCATGTCGTTATGACCTGCGTGAGGTAGTTCGACAAAGCGTTTCTCAATTCCGCTGGCGGATCTTGCGGGAGCTGCTTCGAAGAGTCGCCGCCCCTGTTCGATCGGCAACACTCGATCGAGCGAACCGTGGATCAACATGATCGGGCACGTGATGTGAGGGACCCGCTCGATCGATGGATACCGGTCCACCAGAAATCGTTGAACCGGTAACCAGGGATAGTGCGCCTTGGCCGCGTCTGTCATCGAGGAAAAGGTTCCTCGCAGCACAAGCCCCGCTGGCGGCGTTCCCTGTTCACAAAGTTCCATAACCAGCCGCGTTGCGACTCCCCCACCGAGCGAATTTCCCAAAATGATGATCCGATCTGACGGGGTATGTAGCTTTTCAATGACGTATCTCCAAATCGCATGCGCATCCGCCGCGATTGTTGGTTCGCACGGACTTCCGGGATTTTCACCATAGCCACGATAGTCGACCAGCAGGGCATCACAGCCCAACCGATTGAACAGTTCGAGGTCTCGCACCCGACACCCGCGGTGTCCCGAATTCCCCGGAAAGAACAGACACAGTGGCCGGTCCTGAGGACCTTCGTGAGCGACAGAATGCCACCCATGGAGTCGCAAACCATCATCGGTCGGAACAAGCACATCCTTGATCTCGCCCGAGATAAGCAGCCGGTCGTTGCGTTTGACCTTCTCTCGCAACGGGCGATACATCAGCTTGCGTTGAATGCGGGTGATCATAGCGCGGTCAGCCAATGAACTCCTGAGCGAACATCATTATCTTAGCAACCGAGCGTGAAAGTTCATCAGATCGAAAGCCGCTGTCACAACTGTCTTGCCGTGTCCTATGCAAATCATCCCGGTTATCGATCTCCTCGATGGGCATGTGGTCCGCGGAGTCGCTGGACGTCGAGAGTCGTATGCTCCGATCGAGAGCTTTCTCTCCCGAACCGCTGAGCCGCTTGATGTAGCTCGTGGCATTCGCGACACGTTTGGACTGCATCGCCTGTACATCGCCGATCTCAACGCGATCCTGCAAGATGCGCCTCAATGGCAGACCTTTGACGAGTTGATCGAGGACGGCTTTCAACTGATGGTGGATGCTGGGTTGAGAGAGCCCAAACGAGCCCGGCAACTGGTCGACCGAGGCGTGACTCAAGTCATTGCCGCACTTGAGACACTCCCCGATTGCATGGCACTTTTCGAAATCGTTCGCCATGTCGGCGCAGAGCGAGTCGTTTTCAGTCTCGATCTCATGCAGGGAAAGCCCATGGGAAACCTGCACGGATGGGAAGCCGAAGATCCCCTCAGCGTCTTCGATTGGGCAGTTGCGACAGGAGTCACATCGGTGATCGTGCTCGATCTGTCTGGAGTCGGAGTCGGTCAGGGTGTGCCAACGCTGGGTCTGTGTCGACAGTTGGCGGCGGCACATCCGGACCTGCGGCTGATCACCGGGGGCGGTGTCCGAGATGATGAGGACGTTCAATGTGCATCGGAGACGGGAATCGACGGTCTGCTTGTGGCCTCTGCTCTCCATGATGGGGCCATCACTCCCACGGAAGTGGCCAGACGACTGACTTGACCGGTTGTTCGAGACGGTCGATCCCTCACGATCAAAACAATCCGACTCATCAAGAAAAAGCGTTTGCCCTAAGGAAAGATATGACCTAGGTTTCATCTGCCGAATCACCGACAAACTAACGATGATGGTATCGCGGGTCGCCGTCATGACGAGACGTTGCTGATGCAAACCACCGCACGAAGAATTCTCATCGCTGAAGACGCCCAGGTCATTGGGCAGGTCCTGCAACGTAATTTGGAGCAGGAAGGCTTTGAAGTTGTCGTCGCCCGGAATGGCAACGATGCTCTTGAAGCACTGAGCACGGAACTGTTTGATCTGGTGATTTCCGATTTTCAGATGCCCGGCTTGAACGGCGATGAACTTTGCCGACACATTCGTGCCAGCGAACGACATGCCAACGTCCCCATCGCCCTTTGCACAGCCAAGGCTTATGAGTTCGACATCGACGAACTCCGTGCCGAACTCGGAATCGCCCGTGTCTTCGAGAAGCCTTTCAGTGTCCGCGAGGTCATGGCGTTCGCCCACACGACCATCGAGCCGACGTGTGCCTCCGTCTAACGAGCCGATTGTCACACGATCGTGAGTGAAAATCGACGTTCCGCGTTGGCGCGGCCGTCGCCGCAGGTCAAGATAGAAGGGTCGTGAACGCCTCCTCACAGACTGACGACATTCTTGCTGAATGTTGTCGACCTCTGGAGTGCTGCGATTCCCTGCCCCTTCCTCAATGATTGACTCGTTCCATGATGGTACGGAGCACCAGTTGGCGGATGCCCTTCCCCGTTCCTCGGCCTGCCATGAACCTGGTCTACGGATTAGTGGTCCTTCTGCTCTCGACCTCTGCTATCGCAGCTGAGTCCCTCGACTTTGAAAGAGACATCGCACCGCTGTTCGTTCGACATTGTCTCGAATGTCATAACGATACGGCTGAGACTGGCGGTCTGTCCCTGACGAGCCATGGGCGATTGATGCAAGGAGGCGAGAGCGGACCGGCCCTCAACAAGGAACCGCTCGGCGACAGCCCACTGCTCCAACGCGTGCTCGACGGTGAAATGCCGCCGCCGAAGGAGAACAAACCTCAGACCATCACCTCCGAAGAGATTGACCTGCTCAAGCGATGGGTCGCTGCCGGTGCACACTGGCCGGAGGGTCGAGTGCTCGATCCGTATGAGAGGACGACTGAGGCCCGAGCCGGAAGGGACTGGTGGTCGTTGCAGCCGATTGAGCGACCGGAGGTGCCATCGTTTGGAGAAGCCGATTCATCAACGAACCCGATTGATGCATTTATCCGTCGTCCGCTGAGCGAACGGGGCTGGCAACCGGCTCCTCCCGCTGACCGGCGGACACTGCTGCGTCGTGTGACCTACGATCTCATTGGCCTTCCGCCGACACCTGAGGAGTACGCTGCTTTCGAGCGGGATGAGTCGCCCGATGCTTATCAACAAGTCGTCGATCGTCTGCTCGCGTCGCCCCAGTTTGGAGAACGCTGGGGTCGCTACTGGCTCGACCTCGTGAGGTACGCCGACACCTGCGGATACGAACGGGATCAGGAAAAAATCGGGGCATGGAAGTATCGCGATTGGGTCATCGCGGCCATCAATGATGATATGCCATACGACCAGTTCGTCCTCGCACAGGTTGCCGGTGATGAACTCCCGAATCGGGACGAGAGTACGGTCATCGCGACGGGATTCTTACGCCTTGGGACATGGAATGACGAACCGAATGATCCGCAGGAGTACAAGTACGAACGACTCGAAGACATGGTGCATGCGACGAGCACCGCGTTCCTCGGACTGACCGTCAAGTGTGCCCGCTGCCACGATCACAAGTTTGACCCTATCCCACAGACTGACTACTACCGGATGGCGTCTGCCTTCTGGGCCGGCCCGATCGAACCGGGAGATCGCCAATTCCTGGGGGGGCCGACTGCGGATGCGTTGGGATACGACGTGTTCGGCTGGACCGACCGGGGTCGTGATGTACCGCCGTTGCACTTGCTCAAGAGTGGCGACCCCAAACACCCGCTGGACGTCGTAGAACCGGGACAGCTGACGGCTGTCACCTTTCTCGATGATTCAATCTCGCCCCCACCAGAAGATGCGTCAACGACGCAACGACGTCTGCAAATTGCTGAGTGGATCGTTAACGAGCAAAACCCGCTCACTGCTCGCGTGCTGGTCAACCGCTTGTGGCAGCATCATTTCGGCGAAGGACTCGTTCGCACGCCGAACAACTTCGGATTCAACGGCAACAAGCCCACGCACCCCGAGCTGCTCGACTGGCTGGCCGACGAATTGATGCACCCGATCAGTCAAGAGCCATCAGCCATCAGCCAACGACCTTGGACCCTGAAGCGGCTGCACAAATTGATCGTGATGTCGGAGACGTATCGGCAGTCGGCTGATCATCCCCTGTATGACGAGTACTCTGCGAGCGACCCGGGTAATCAGCTCTGGTCGCGGTCTGAACGGCGAAGGTTGGACGCAGACGCCTTGCGTGACTCTTTGCTGGTCGCCAGTGGTCAACTCGATCTCACTCCAGGCGGACCGGGTTTCAAACCGACGATTGATCCGGAAGCCTTGGAAGGTCTCTCCAAGAAGAGTGGTGCCTGGCAGGCATCCCCACCCGAGCAGCAACTCCGTCGCAGCATCTACACGTACCTCCAACGGTCACTGCTGCCCCCCACGCTTACTGTCTTCGACCAGCCTGACACCACACTGCCCTGTGGCCAGCGCGATGTCACCACCGTCGCTCCTCAGGCCCTGGCCCTCATGAATAATCCGTTCGTGCACGAGAGGAGCGAAACGCTCGCGGCGCGTCTCATGGAAGAGTCCGACTCAGTCGACACACAGATCGAAGCCGCGTGGCAAGCCATCCTCAGTCGTGGTCCGACAGCCGAAGAACGTCGGGCTGCTGTCGCCCATCTGGAGTCGCAGCAACAGAGATTCGAAGAACAATTGGAAGCTCCGAAGCAGCCGAGAGATCCGGACCTCGCACCTCAACTGTTGACCGAAGGTCTGACACTGCATCTCTCTGTCAGAGACGGAATCACCACGGACGATCAGGGTCGTGGCGAGAGCTGGAGCGACCTGTCTCCTGCAGGACATCATGCCTCACAACCGAATGCTGAGTCGCGACCGTTGTTCGTCGATGACCGACTCCGCTTTGAAGGCAGAAACTGGTTTGCACTCGACGGGCAACTGCTCACCTCGCAGCAGTACACACTGCTCGCCGTCGTCACCGATCACGGCACCGGCGGGCATCGCGGTATCCTCTCCAACTGGAACGGAGCCGCCGGCAATTCGACCTTATCCGTCTTCCTCGGCCTCTCGGGCGAATCGACCGTTCGCTTCACTGATGCTTTCGGCAATGCAGGGAGTGTGACGAATCGCAACCAACCGTTTCTGCTCTCAGCGGTGTCCGGACCGTATCAGTCGACGGTCCAGCAGAACGGCGAGTTGATTGGCTCTCAATCAACAATCCCGGAACGTAATCTGACAACGCCCTGGGTCATCGGCCAGCAGGGAAACATCAACGGCGAATACTGGCAGGGTGACATCATCGCAATCGTGGCGTACGACCGAGCCCTGTCCGACACCGAACTTCAGCAAGTCGAACAGTGGCTGATGCGAGAACACGGCATTGAACGGGAAGTTGTTTTCCCTGCCGACCCGGCACAGCTCGCCCTCGCCTCCCTGTGTCACGTGCTAATGAACACCAACGAATTCTTGTATGTTGATTGAAAGTAGCCGTCACGCTCCGCGTGACGAACGGAGTGAGAATAAAACCTCCATCCTCGGATTGAACGACGAAGCACCGTTCCGCCGATCACGCGGAGCGTGATGGCGACTTCGGAGAGAATCATGTCACAACAAACTCATTTTCCTTGTGGTCAGACGCGGCGTGAGTTCGTGTGGGAGATGGGTGCCGGGTTCGCCGGAACGGCTCTGACGGCACTTCTCGCGGGCGACGGGTTCTTCTCGCAGGCGCATGCGGGTGAGCGGCCGCTGCCTGACGGAAGCGGCTCTGAGGGGTTGATGCCCAAGAAGTCTCATCATCCGTCGCCCATCAAGAGTGTGATCTTTTTGATGATGAACGGTGCTCCGTCTCAGGTCGACACGTTCGACTACAAGCCCGAGCTGGAGAAGTATGCTGGCAAGGATCTGCCGCCGGACAAGGAGTTCATCAACTCGGGCGGTCGCAAGAAGGGGTTTCTCACCCCTGCGTGGCGACCGTTTCGTCCGGGCGGCGAGAGTGGGCTCCTCATCTCCGATTACTTTCCGAATGTTCGCAAACATGCTGACAAACTGGCCGTCGTCAACTCGTGTCACACGGACAGTCACGCGCACGGATCAGCCCTGGTCGCGATGAACACGGGCAAGACGTTCATCGGTCGACCATCGCTCGGCAGTTGGGCCGTGTATGGACTCGGCACGGAGAATCAGGACCTGCCGGGGTATGTCGTGATTCTCGACAAACGGGGGGGACCGATCAGCGGGCAGCCGAACTGGTCGAGCGGGTTCATGTCAGCCGCCTATGCGGGCACCCTGTTCCGACCGACGGGTACCCCCATTCTCGACCTCGCCGGTCCTGAGCACCTTGACCGAAAGGCGCAGCGCGAGCAACTCGATCTATTGGCCAGGCTCAATCACGAGCATCTCTCCTCACGTAAGGGAGGCCAAAAACTCGTTGACAGGATCAACAGCTACGAACTCGCCTATCGTATGCAGGCCGCTGCTCCGGAAGCGGTCGACCTGTCACAGGAGACGCAACAGACACAGGACGCCTATGGGATCGGCCAGCAGCCCACGGATGAGTATGGTCGCAACTGCCTCATCGCCCGTCGGCTGGTCGAGCGCGGCGTACGATTCGTGCAACTGTACTCCGGCGGCGGGCACCTCGAAGAGACATGGGATGCCCATGAGAGCATCGAAAAGAATCACGGTCGACACGGAGCCGAGGTCGATCAGCCGATCGCAGCCCTGCTCGAAGACCTCGATCAACGCGGACTGCTCGAAAGCACGCTCATCATCTGGGGGGGTGAGTTCGGACGCATGCCGTTCAGCGAAGGCAAGGACGCGCCCGGCCGCAATCACAACCCGTACGGCTTCTCAATGTGGCTGGCTGGCGGTGGCGTCAAGGGGGGCATCAACTACGGCGAGACTGACGAGTTTGGCTTCGAGGCGGTCGTCAACCCGGTTCACCTCAGCGACCTCCACGCGACCATCCTGCACCTCATGGGCCTCGACCACGAGCTGCTGACCTACTTCCACCAGGGCCGCAATGAGAGCCTGACCGATGTCCGCGGCAAAGTGGTCGAGGACGTGTTAGCCTGAAATGGTCCCACTTTGATGACTTCCGATTCGGAGTCTGATCATGTCACAACCTGATTCTGATCCGATCCAGTTGCCCAGAACTCCTCTACAGGCTTGGATTGCGCGTCTTTTGGTTGTGGCGTGCATTGCCTTGTTTGTGATCCTGCAGACCGTTGAGCTGAATGATGTAGTCGTCGAACATGATGGAAGTTCGAGCATCTACAGAGCAACGTCAATCCTTCCCGCGACATTCTTCTTCGGTTGTCTCGGTCTCATTTGTTTGGGCGGCTCGGTGGTATACTGGATGCAAAAAGGGTTGTTTCGTCTCGCAAGCCTTGCACTCTTTGCCATTAGCGTCTGGATGGGCTATACGGTCCTCTTCGTCAGCTTTGACAATCATCGAGTGACTATTGGGCCTGATTCGGTCACGCGAGAAGTTGGTACGGTTTCTGATCCGGTGATTCATCACATCGACTTCTCAGACACTGCGTACATGATCATCACCGAATCTCGTCGCAACAATCGTCCTTACTTTGAACTTGTCGCCTACTCGACGTCAGATGGAACAGAAACTCGCATTCCAATCCATGACATGATGAAAGAAGCTCTGCCAGAGATTTTCCGAAACGCAGCCAATGCAGATGTCATCATCGGCGAAGCTCCCGATGGAGCGCAGATTCCTGAGGCGCTCAGGAAGGATTAAGTGTATGGGGGAATCACCTCGGTATGAACATCGCGGTTAACTGGAGAACTGACGTAAGGCAATGCTCACGATCCTTGGACAACGACAACCAGCGTTTTGCGATCGACTGTCGCGGCGATGCTTTCTGCGCGTGGGGTCGCTGGGGGTCGGCGGATTATCGCTGCCGTCGTTGCTGAGAGCAGAGAGTGACGCGGGCAGGTCGGCGAGTGATTCATCGATCATCATGATCTATCTGCCGGGGGGACCGCCTCAACATGAGACCTTCGACCCCAAACCTGATGCACCGGTCGAGATTCGTGGGGCGTTTGGACCAATTGCGACGTCGCTCCCCGGTGTTCAGTTCTGTGAGTTGATGCCTAAGCTCTCGCAGATGGCAGACCGCTTCTCGATCGTCCGCACGCTCACCGGAATGGAGAACCGACACGAGTCATTCCAATGTTACAGCGGGCGCAAAGGAGGACGGGTGGGGGACAGCGAACCGTCCGGCGGATGGCCCACGCTGGGATCGGTCGTCTCGCAGAAGCTTGGTCCCGGTCGTGATGGCATGCTCCCGTACGTCGATGTCGGTCCGAAGATGGGATACGGGCCTTACAACAACACTGGCCTGCACGACAATGCACCGGGCATCTCCTGGCCCGGCATCACTGGCCCGCAGCACGTCCCGTTCGCACTCGAAGGCGAGGGACGTGCGGACCTTATCTTGAACGGGATCGACATGGATCGGCTGGGAGATCGCCGGACACTGTTAGAGTCGATTCGTCAATCCCAGCAACAGGTCGATCTCGGCGGACTGGACGGCTATCAGCAACAGGCGTTCGGGATTCTCACGTCCAACCGAATGGCGGAGGCGATGGACGTCGAACGTGAGGATGCCAAAACGCGTGCGTGGTATGGAGAATCACAAGAGACCGATCGGGGTTTCGGCGGTGCGCCCCAGAGCCCGCAGCACCTGCTCCTCGCGCGACGGCTGATCGAAGCGGGCGTCCGCTGCGTGACGGTCGCTTTCGGAGCATGGAACTGGCATGGTCAGCGAGGGGGAACGTTAGAACATCTCTCAAAGAAGTTCATCCCCGTCCTCGACCACGCACTCTCCGTTCTGCTGACTGACCTCGAACAACGCGGACTGCTCGAACGCACCAGCGTCGTCGTCTGGGGGGAGTTTGGTCGGACACCTCGTATCAACGCCAAGGGGGGACGCGATCACTGGCCCGCAACGCAGTCGGTGCTCCTCACCGGCGGGGGGATGCGCGGTGGCATCGTCCTCGGCGAGACGGATCGCCACGGCGGCAGTCCGATCTCCCGTCCGATTCATGTCCAGGAAGTGTTCGCAACGCTGTATCGCAACCTGGGCCTCGACGCGAATGCCACAACCGTGACGGACTTTCAGGGACGACCTCGCTACCTTGTCGACAATGGTCACCAGCCCATCGCAGAACTGATTTGACCAAGGGTTCAGATGATCGAGACTGCAACCTGGCTGTATTCTTGCGAATCCAGATACAAGGATGATCGTCATCAATTCCCCTGCTGAACCCAGTCCTCGTTGAACTCTGCGTGCTTGATTGTGCGGAGTTCCCACGAGTAGCTTACATGGATGGTGCCATCGTCGGCCTGAGCGATGGACGGATAGTCGAAGCGTCCGCCCGTTGTGTCTTCGAGTTGCCTCGTCCACTTCCACGTCTTGCCCTCATCGGTCGAGAGGGAGATGGCCAGCTTGTCTCGCGGCCCCTTCTCTTTGTTGTTGTAGACGAGTGCCAGGTTGCCGCTCTGGAGACGGAGCACCTCAACACCTCCGCCCGGGTGCAGTCGGTCGGTGAGCTCCGGCAATGACCATGTCAGGCCTCCGTCGGTGGATGTGCTTCGCTTGATCCGCTGCCGACGGTCGCTGTTGCGGAAGTACGCATCGATTCGGCCTTCGGGGAACTCCACGAGGCTCGGTTGAATCATCCCGATAGCCGGCACGGGGTCTGAGTACGTCCACGTTTCGCCGCCGTCGGACGTGAGAGCCATCATAGGGATGTCAAAGTTCTCATTTGAGAGGGGGAGAATAAGTGTCCCGTCGTGACGGATGAGCGGATGGGCACGAGGCATCCAGCCGATGCGTTGAAAGCGAACCTCCTTCATACGTGCTTGCAAGACCTTCAGAAAGGGTCTCGCCTCCTCGGCAGTGGCACCGTATTTCTCCTCAAACTGTGAGTCTTCGAGCGCCTCTTCGACGCGGTCGAGGACTTTGTCCAGTCCCCATGGCCGGGGCATCAGCAGGCTCGACTTGCTCCAGACCGGCGGGCCCGGATGTTCATAGTTGGTCGAAATCATGTACTGGATGATCGACCCGCTCCAGGTCCATTCCGGGGCTGCGAGCATCGTGGTGTGGAACAGCCATAAACGTCCTTCGTGGTCAATCGCCATCGTGGGATTGTTGTCGGAGGTGCCGAACGTGTCGTTCATGACAAACGGCTCTTCCCACGCATCGCTCCCTTTGGCCTTGCGACTGCCCATGATGCGGACATTGTCGTGCTTGTCGCGGTCCTTGGTGTAAAAACGGGGATCATCGAGTGGTTCACCATTCGCATACCAGCAGGCAAGCAGGTCGCCGTTGGGGCAGACCACGATCGACGACGCATGAACATGCATGCCGTTCGGCTCTGCGGGCGGGAAGATGTATTCCTCGTGATACGTCGGCTCAGCAAGTGCTATCCCGGTCAGCAGCAGGCTGGCAGTCGCCAGGAGCAGTGAGCGGTGAAAGAGATCACATGGAATCATGATGAAGCATCCTCAGGTTGAGGGAATTGATACGGTGAAAAGTGTAAACGGGTCACTGGATCTCAGATCCGAGATGTGACATCTGAGACCTTGGATTGGAGATTTCAGATTTCAGATCTGAGATTGTTGGCTACAACGAGGCTAGGAGCTCCTTCAAGGATGCAAGGTCGGCCTTTGTCTGTTCGATGCACTCAGTCGTGCTCAGATTCCTGAAACTGTTGCCTCCTTTGTATTCACTGTGCAGCGTGAGCACTTCCCCCTTGCCGAGCGTCTTGAGTGTCGCGAGGAACGCGCACAGGTCAGCCTGCCCGTCTACGATGGGAACTTTGATTGGCCGCAATCGATGTTGTTCCGACTCATCTGCATTCGCTTCACGCCACTGGAAATTCTTGATCGAAGAGATACGAATCCAGGGGGCAAGGAGATCGAGCCCCTGTTTCCAGCCGCCGAGCCCGCCCTCGATGGTCATGTGCATCGGATCGACGTACGCTCCAATCATGTCGGGGGACATATCTTTCAACAACAGGTAGAGCTGTGTGCCGTGCGACGGAATCGTGTCACCCGAGTGGATATGCACACAGGGCAGGACGCCGTGCTTCTGTGTCATCTCCGAGATATCGCTGAGCTGTTGGCGGATACTGTCCAACTGTTGACGGAGCGTGCCGAACTTCCCGTAACGGAAGTATCCCAACTTGATCCTTTTGATGCCGTGCGTGCCAGCGGTCGCAACGAGTCGCTCATTTGTGTCGTTCACCTCAGTGATGCCGGTGGTCAGCATGGGGATCGAGATGCCCTGGTCCTTGGCCGCCTGAGCCGCTTCGGGGAGCAGACGCGGAGCATCTTCCGGGGCGATGTGCCCGCCCGGACGCACGGTCAGATCGAGGCCGTCCAGTCCCATTTCCCGATAGAGCCGGCAGACCTCCGGGATCGGCAGGTCCTGAAAACTCTCCGTGAAGGCACAGATGGTCGGCCGAAACGTATTCATCTCTTCTGCGTGTGCTGACGACACTTCCGTCGCCAGCAGTGCCACTGCACCGGCCGATGTACGAGCCAGGAACCGCCGACGGCTCAATTCAGCCACAGGACTCTCAGACATGATTCCTCCGGACCTTCAACAACGTAAACAAGGCCAATCATCATAGTCTGAAAGGATGATCCTTCGCGACTGGCGGTTGTGTTTCGCTCACCTTCCGGGATAATCGAACCACGGGATTTGCCCGTGCAGATCGGCTCGATTTGTTCCATGCACGACTTAGGTTGTCGGTGATTCATGAAGTTGCAAGAGATTCTCACCTGTTCGTTCGCCCTACTCTTCCTGTCCGCTCCACTTCGAGCGGAGGACTGGCCCATGTGGCGACATGACATGGCCCGCTCCGGATCGACGTCCGAACAACTGGCGACGACACTGCATCGTCAGTGGACGCGTGAGCTTCCTGCACCACGACCGGCCTGGCCGACATCGCAGTTCAAGTTGCAGTTCGACGCATCGTACGAACCGGTCGTGGCAGCAGGCCGAATGTTCGTGAGTTCGAACGTCAACGATTCAATCACAGCGTATGCGACAGACTCCGGAAAAGAGTTGTGGCGGTTCTACACGGATGGCCCGGTCCGCTTTGCCCCAGCGGTTGTTGACGGACGTGTGTATGCCGTCAGCGATGACGGATACCTCTACTGCCTTGAAGCAGCATCGGGTGAACTGCAATGGAAGTACGATGGTGCTCCGCAGCATCGGCCGATCCTTGGCAATGGTCGCCTCGTCTCGACATGGACAGCCCGGGGAGGCGTTGTGGTGGACGGAGGCATCGCTTACTTCGCAGCCGGTATCTGGCCGTCCATGGGGGTGTTCGTACATGCGGTCGATGCCGCGACCGGAGAACGCATCTGGATCAACAGCGACACGAGCAGCAGGTTCGTCACACATCCTCACGGCGCTGACTCATTCGGCTCGATCTCTCCGCAGGGAGCTCTGCTGATAAGTGGCGACAACCTGCTGGTCCCTGGCGGACGGACTCTGCCCGCCGTATTTGATCGTCACACCGGCAAACTCAAGCATTTCGACTTTGGCGGCAAGGGGAGCGGAGGTCATGCGGTGATGGCAGCCGGCCCGTTCTATGTCGTTCGCCATCAAGTGTTCCGAATTGAGGACGGCGCGGAGATCGGTGCGATGTTTGCTTCTCATCTCGCGGACGGCAAACTCTTCGGAACGGAGGCAGGCGGCATGTCGGTCGTCATGACGTCCGTCGACGGCGAATTCAAGGACATTGAAGGCAAGGACCGACGCGGTAACCCGTTCGTCCGGACCATGTTTACTCCCGCAGCGACTGGCGGCTTCGCTCCGGCTGTTCCGGGAGACCTCTTCCTGATCGCAGGAGGCCATGCATACCTTTCCGCAGACGGGGAAATTACTGTCTACGATCTTGACGCGGCATTGGCTCAGAAGATCGATGCACAACCGATCACCACTTTTTCTGTCGACGGAAACGTGACGTCCATGCTCGCTGCGAATGGTCGATTGTTGATCGTGACTGACGATGCCCGCATCCACTGTTACGGACTAGAGGAACCAAAAAGGGCTCCGACCTACGAACTACAAGCAACCAATCCCTATGCTGACCAGTCGGATGAGACGATTCAGCAGACTCGGGAACTGCTTGAGCTGGCACCATTTTCCGGAGGCTATGCTGTCTCCCTCGATGCGAACGATCCTGCTTTGTTGAGCGAGTTGCTGCGAAGGTCTGACTACCAGGTGATCGTCCTCGATGACGATGCGAGGGCTGTCGACAAGCTGCGACGAGAGATGGATGCTGCCGAACTCTACGGCACACGGCTCTCCGCCCACAGGGGGGCAGTCGAGTCGTACCATCTGCCGCAGTATCTGGCGGATCTCATTCTGCGAACTGAAGAGGCAGCGTGTTCCGTAGAGCAGGTCGACGCGATCTTCCATTCGCTACGACCGTACGGTGGAGCCGCCTGTCTGCGGACCACGGATCAACAGCATCAGGCACTCGCTGCCGTGGTGGAAGAGGCCTCGCTGGAGAACGCAGAACTGACTCGCGTGGGTGAATGGAGCGTGCTCCGCCGGGTGGGTGCATTGCCCAACTCGGGACAATGGACACATCAATACGGCGATGCGACCAACAGCGTGGTCTCAGCCGAAGGTCGCGTGAAGGCGCCGATGGGTGTGCTCTGGTTCGGCGGCCCGTCCAACGACAAAGTCCTGCCACGACACGGACATGGCCCTTCCCCACAGGTGGCAGGCGGACGGCTGTTCATCGAGGGACCAGACATGATGAGGTGCGTCGATGTGTACACGGGCCGCGTCCGGTGGGAACGAGAACTGACCGGACTCGGCGCCTACTACGACAACACGGCTCATCATCCTGGCGCAGGTGAGATCGGCAGTAACTATGTCTCCATCGAGGATCATGTGTACATCGTCTACGGGACCGAACTGCTCGAACTCGATGCAAGAACCGGTGAGACGACTAAGACGTTCACTCTGAAAGGTGAAGAAAGCGGCGCCCGTTGGGGCGGACTGGCCGTGTCGGGTGACGTGCTCGTCGTGACGGCTGATCCGGTGAGCGTTCAGGATGTCGACGCGAAAAAGGTCGATGATTTGCTGGAACCAACGCGTTACTCGACGTCGAGTACACAACTGGTCGCCTTTGATCGGAATACCGGTAGCGAACTCTGGAGGCGACACGCGGCCTTCAGCTTTCGACACAATGCGGTCTGTCTCTCCGATGACACCGTCTACTGTATCGACGGCATGAGTCCGCAGGCATTGGACGTTCTCAAGCGTCGAGGGATCTCAACTTCATCTGTTCCTCAGCTTCTCGCGCTCGACCTTCACTCAGGCAATATTCGCTGGTCGACGGAGGAGAACGTGTTCGGCACATTCCTCAACTACTCGGCTGAACATGACCTGCTGATCCAAGCCGGCAGTGCTGCGAGAGACCGGGCGAAGGACGACGTGGGCGAAGGCATGATCGCCTATCGGGGTGTGGATGGCGAAGTGCTCTGGGAGCGGCTGGACCTCAAGTATAATGGACCGTGTCTGCTGCTGAGGGATCGGATCATCACCAACGGTGCAGGCGGGTTTGCTCTGAATCTTCTCACCGGTGAAGAAACCGGCTGGGGTTATACCCGCATGTACGGCTGCAACACGGCAGTCGGTTGTCAGACGATGCTCACGTTTCGTTCGGGAGCCGCAGGGTTTTTCGATCTGGCCGGCGACAGCGGGACCGGCAACCTGGGCGGCTTCCGTTCCAGTTGTACGAGTAACCTCATCCCCGCAGACGGCGTACTCAATGCCCCCGACTACACCCGCACCTGCGTCTGTGCCTATCAGCTGCAAACATCGTTGGCCTTCGTGCACATGGAAGACGCCGACATGTGGACCTTCAATCCTGAGCAAGCCGTCTCGACTCCATTGAAGTCTGTTGGACTCAACCTGGGTGCCCCCGGCGACCGACGAGATGCTGACGGCGTGATGTGGTTTGAATATCCCGCGACCGGCGGCCCGTCACCCGACCTCCATGTCGGCACAAAGCCGGAGTCGCCGGAGTGGTTCCTGCAGAACTCGCTTCTCTCACAGGATCAGCAGATCGGCTGGATCACCTCATCGGGAACAACCGATCTCACCGAACTGGAGTGGGATCTTGAAGACCTCGTCGAACCCGGCACCTACACCGTCCGGCTGATCTTCGCCGTACATTCCGATCCGCCCGCAGAGGCAAAGTCGATCACCTTCAGTCTCAAAGGCCTCACCAAACTGCCAACGATCGAGGTCGAAGTCAGCGGACACGCAACAATCCGCGACATCACCGGCGTCGAGATCGACGACGAGCTGGAGCTGACCCTCTCACCCCACGGCATTCTCAGCGGCATTGCGATCATCGCCGAAAAGTAGCCATCACGCTCCGCGTGATGTGCGGCTGGTCGAATCGGGGTCAATCTGTCGATGAACGTCCAATCATCATTCGCTCGTCACGCGGAGCGTGACGGCTACTCTACGAGAGAATGTTCTGCAACACCCGGGACTCCTCGACGCCGGTGAGGCGCATGTCGAGGCCTTGGTACGGGACGCTGAAACGTTTGTGATTGATGCCGAGCAGGTGCAGCATTGTAGCATGCAGGTCGCGGACATGGACAACGTCTTCGACCGCGTTGTAACCGAGGTCATCGGTCGAGCCGTGGGTGACGCCTCCTCTGACGCCGCCGCCGGCCATCCACATCGAGAAGCCCTTGATGTGATGATCGCGGCCGATGCCTCCTTTGCCCTGGAACATGGGCGTGCGGCCGAATTCTCCGCCCCAGATGACGAGTGTGTCATCGAGCATCCCTCGCTGTTTGAGGTCGGTCAACAGGGCCCACGTCGGCTTGTCGGTCAGGCCGCAGCAAATGTTCATATACCGCACCAGATCACCATGATGGTCCCAACCACGATGGTAGAGATGAATGAACTTCACGCCGCGCTCCGCCAGTCGCCGAGCCATCAGACAGTTGGACGCATACGAACCGTCACCCGGCTGGGCACCGTACATGTCGAGAATGTGCTGCGGTTCATCCGAGACGTCGACCAGTTCAGGCACCGATGACTGCATGCGGAAGGCCATCTCGTAGGCGGCGATCCGTGTCGCCACTTCCGGGTTCTGCACCTGCTCATTGCGATGAGCATTGAGGCGATTGACCGCGTCGATCAGCCGACGCTGTTCGGACATCGTCACACCGGGCGGGTTGCTCACATAGTGCACCGGATCGCCGCTGGAGTTCAATTCGACCCCTTGGAAACGACTGGGCAGGAAGCCCGCGTCCCATTGACGTGAGGCAATCGGCTGCGGGTTGCGACCTCCAACACTCGTCATGACCACAAAGCCCGGAAGGTCACTCTTTTCATCACCTAGGCCGTAATTGACCCATGCCCCCATCGACGGCCGGCCACTGATTGCGGTGCCGGTGTTCATGAAGGTGTGGGCCGGGTCGTGATTGATCTGCTCCGTCACCATCGAGCGGATGATGGCGATGTCATCGGCCAACTTGTGATGCCAGGGGAGGAAGTCGCTCATTTCCTGATCACTTTCGCCGTACCGGCCGAACTTGGTCAACGGCCCCTGACATTTCAGTTCCTTCCCCTGTAGTTGAGCGATCGGCTGCCCGGCGGTGAACGATGCGGGCATCGGCTGACCGTCCATCTCCGCCAGCTTGGGCCGATAGTCGAACGTCTCCAGATGGGAAGGCCCCCCTGCCATGCAGAGGAAGATGACCCGTTTGGCCTTCGCAGCATGATGAGGAAGCATCCCCGCCCCAAGCTCGTTGTTCATCAGCGATGAAAGAGCGACGGAGCCGAGTCCGACTCCCGTACCTGACAGAAACGTGCGACGGTTCAGTATCGTCTGGAGATCGTTCATGGTTGTTCGTTGTTCATACGTCCAACCAATGACTGTGCCATTGACTGCACGTATTGTGATGCTTCAATTCCGGGTGATGGTCTCGTTGAGGTTCAACACGGATCGTGTCACACTCGTCCATGCGGCCAGCTCGATTGGATCGAGATCGTCGTGATGTGGTGCGAGGCCCACGTCGAGCAATGCTGTCGCTGCATCGGGGTGCTCCTGGAGATCTGCGCGACTGCGGTTCAGAAGTTCGGTCAACACGGATCGTTCGAGTTCATCGGGGTTTCGTGAGAGCGCCTGCTGAAACACAAAGTCGAGGCGTGCGTCGGTCGTGTCCCCCGCTTCGGTAAGCACCCGCGAGGCGAAGACACGTGAAGCCTCGACGAATGTCGGGTCGTTCAGCAGGGTGAGGGCCGCGAGGGGTGTGTTCGACCGTGGGCGTTGTGCCGTGCATTCCTCACGGGACGGAGCGTCAAACGCCTTGAGCATGGGATGCAGAAACTGCCGCTGCCAGTGCATGTACACACCGCGACGCCATTGACGTTCGTCAGTATCAGCCGTGTAGGTACGCGTCGGGAAGTTGAGATGCCTGTAATAACCCTCTGGTTGATAGGGTCTGATGCTGTCACCGTCGATTTTGGTCACAAGCAACCCACTGATAGCGAGTGCCGTATCCCGCACCATCTCAGCCGGCAGGCGGAAACGTGACTGTCGTCCGTAGAGCCAATTCAGTGGGTCATGCTCACGTAATTCCGCCGTATCGAGTGACGACTGTCGATAAGTGCGGCTCATCATGATCAACTTCAGAATGTACTTGATGTCCCAGCCACTCTCGACGAATTCGATCGCCAGATTGTCCAGCAACTCCGGATGTACGGGCGGATGTCCCTGCCCGCCGAAGTCATCCAGATCGCTGGCCAGTCCCGAGCCGAAGCACAGATACCACAAACGGTTCACCATCACACGTGCCGTCAGCAGGCCGGCTCCCTCCTCAGCGTTGGTCAGCCAGTTTGCCAAGTCGAGACGCGTGGGCCGCTCGCTATCGAGCCGGCCCATGAACTCCGGGACGGACGGTCCGACGACGGGGCCGCTGTCGTCCAACCAATTGCCTCGCGGCAACACTCGGACCGTCCTTGGCTCCGCGAGGGCGACGGTGATCATGGACCGCCTCACCGACCGCTTAACATCGTCCCGCCGGCTTTTCAGCTCCTTCAACCGTTCTTCAAGAGGGGCTTTCGTTTCTTCATTCGCGTCTTTGAGTTGAGCCTCGCAAGCTGTAATCGCATTGTTCAACTCCTCCAGTTGTTGTGACTGTTCGTCGGTCGGCAGTTCGAGTTCGGGCGGACGATTCGTCGGGAGTGAGTTGCCACCGACCTTGAAGTGCTGGGCCTCGTCGACGTCTGCGAAGAATGCCTCCATCGAGTAGAAGTCCTTCATCGTGAAGGGGTCGAACTTGTGGTCGTGACACTGGCAACAACCCATCGTCGCACCGAGCCAGACGGCAGAGACGTTGCGAACCCGGTCAGCCGCATAAATTGCCAGATACTCCTTCGGCTGCACGCCCCCTTCGTGTGACGTCTGAAGCAGGCGGTTATATCCGGTTGCGAGCTTCTGCTCGATGTTTGAGCCTTCAATGAGATCTCCCGCCAGTTGCTCACGGGTGAACTGATCGAATGACAAGTTCCTGTTGAACGCGTTGATGACGTAGTCGCGATACGGCGAGATGCTGTGATCCTGGTCGCCGTGATAGCCAACGGTGTCCGCATACCGCACGAGGTCGAGCCAGTAGACGGCCATCCGCTCGCCGTAGTGGGGTGATTCCAGCAGACGGTCGACGAGAAGCTCATAGGCCTGCTCGGTCTCATCGTGAGTGAAGTCAGTAACCTCCTGCGGCGTGGGCGGCAGTCCGAGCAGATCAAAACTCAAGCGGCGAATGAGCGTGACGCGATCCGCACCCTGCGACGGAGACAACCCCTCACGTGTCAGCCGATCGAAGATGAAAGGATCAATCCAGTTGACTGGCCAGGACGCCTCTTCGACTTCAGGGATGTCATGTTTCTGCGGTGGGACATAAGCCCAGTGCTGCTGGTAAGGTGCTCCCTCCGCAACCCAGCGTGTCAGCAACTCAACTTCGTCAGGTGACAGACTCTTGCCTGACTCCTCGGGCGGCATTCGCAGATCAGGATCTTCGATCGTGATGCGGGCGACCAACTCGCTCGCCTGGACATCGCCCGGCACGATGGCGGATTCTTTGGCGACCTCCTCCACGTCCAGTCGCAGATCCGCTTCTCGATCCGCCTCATCCGGTCCGTGACACGCAAAGCAGCGGTCGGAAAGCAACGGACGGATGTCTCGATTGAAATCGATCTCTTTTGCATCGAGATAGCCTGCAAATAGCGAAGTCGCCACAGCGATGACGGAGAGAATCCCACGCATAACAGCTCCACAGAATTGTTGGTTCTGACTCCCATGTTATCAGAATGCCAAGGTCTATGTGGAGCCGTTTGTTCATTCTGAAACTGTGTCAAACAGCCATGTCGAGGTCTCCGGTGTCGTCCATTGACGTTCATCGCCGGTCCAGAAAGCGTAGAGTTCTGCATCGGTCAACTGAAACTGCAAGTGGACCGTCCGGTCAGAGAGTGATGAGAGGTCCGCAACACCGCTCCAGGTGATTCGATGCCGCACGCTGTCTGTCGTGACGGGATCGCAGTTCTCGAACGTGAATGGTTCGATCGGTGAACCGCTCTCGTCAAAGATGGCAAGTCGCAGTTCGCCCCCGGCTGCGTTGGCATTCACGCGGAGTGTATCGTTCGCGAGTTGTAAAGGCTTTGTCGTCAGGGTGCCTGTGTTTGCTCCGGCATCGAGGGAGAAAAAACCGTCCAGCCTCAAGGTTCCAAGTCCGATTGCGCCGACGTGCGGGCGACTGCGGTGATCGGTTGAGCGGCCGCTGTAATACATCCACAACTCGTCACCTACCCGGAGAGGCCCAAGCATGCTGGCGCTGTTGTTGGCGTAATCCCAGGGCACACGGGAGTCGAACGGGTCGACGCCCGTCTCCGGGCTGCGGGATGACTTCTTGCGTTCAAAGTCATCAGGGAGAGGTGTCAGCGGAATCCATGCCCCCTCGCTGGGGCGTTCCCAGTGACGTCCGTTGTGGCTCACAGCGAGCTGGACATCGAGAAACCCGAGTGGTTCGTGCTGGTATCGATCCCACAGGCCGAGGAACAGGCTCTCATAATAGAACGGTTCCAGTCCGTAGACGATCTCGCCGCTGTCTTTGCCGGTGCCGCACATGTAGGTGACCGGTCCCCAGTTGAGAAAGTCGTCACTCTCCGAATAGCCTCGGCCTCGCTGGTTTTCGCCGTCCGGAATTGTGTACCAGTTCTTGGTGCTGGCGAACCAGTGCCGTTCGACCGGATGCCAATGGATGGTTGAGCGGTCGTACGCCGTGAGGGACATTCGCCCCTGATCAGTCCAGCGGATGCCATCCGGCGAGAAGTAAGCCCTGTGCCCATTGTATCTCACTTGTGCCTTGTACCGCCGCTGAGGATCGGGGTCGAGCGGATCATAGTGCACACTCGCGACGCCCCAGGGACCGGGGATCACGATGTTGTTGTCCGTGCTGCCCTCGAACTCATGCAACCCGAGCGACGGCCGTTCCCAGTGCAGTCCATCTCGGCTGATTGCATACGCGATGCGACCCGATTTCTCCAGCTGTTTTGTGTAGTCTTCGTTGTACTTCGGGGTGAAGCAGAGATACCACATGCGGAAGCGATCAGCCTCACGATCCGGGTCGAACATCACGCTGCCATACAACAGCACACATGGCTTCTCCCAGGACATCTCCGCGCTCAGGACTGGGTTTGCGGAATGTTTCTCGATCGGATGCAGCGTCCGGGACAGTCCGTCCATCTCCCCAATCATCCAGTCATCGACGAACAGCCTCTTCCGATTGTCGACGATGATCGGGAGAGCCGGTTCCGGCTTCGGCAGGTCAACCCGCGACACCTCCGGGTCCATGATGGTGATGCCATGCTCGTCAAAGACTTCAGCTGCGGAGCAAGGCAATGCCAGCAGGATCGGCAGCAGAAGTGAACATCGAACTGACATGACTGTTCTCTCGAAAGCAGTTGATAGCGACACGAGACCTGATGCACGCGTCATGAGTCGGACTCATGGTCGATGATGTACCCGTCCGGCGTCCAGCCTCGGGCGATGTTATAGGCCATGATTTGACGCTTGAGCGTCTCCTCGGTGAGGATCGCACCTGCACTGTCGCCGTCCGGGATCGCCTGGGTCAAGAATCGCTTCGGCAGGGTATCCTCATCAGGCGTCCAACCTTGCTGGATGTTGTATTGTTTCTTGGCAGTGACGATACGATTGGCAGTCTCTTGAAGTTCGTCGGTGTCGATATCCCAGCCGGTCACGAGGTGCAGCATCTCGGCCATGGCAGCGAGTCGATCATCGAACACACCTCGCAGGAACTTGCAGAGAATGAGTGAATCCATGAGGGCCGCTTCATTCTCGGTCTCGATCGCCAATTGCACGTCATCGGGAGTCGCATGCAGGCGGTCGACTTTGTCAGTGAAATCAACCTGATACGCGCCCGACCGATTGTGATCCGCACCACGCGTGCTGACGGCAAATCCGAGAGCCATCGTTTGGAGCGCGCGAGGTTCGTATCCAGGGATCTCCAGCCCCTTGACGTGCGGGGCGAAGACTTCACTCCCCTGCCCGATTTGTTGCGATGCGATACGTGAGCCCTCCGCGAGTAGGTCGCCAATACCCTCGCGATGGGCGATGAGTTCGAGAGTCTGTATGAGAGCTTCGCCGTTGCCGAAGCAGAGATTTGGTACATCAAGGAGTCCGCGTTCTGCACACTCCATCGCGAAGGCGATCGTGCCGCCGGCGCTGATTGTGTCGAGGCCGAGTTCATCGCAGAGTGCAGAAGCGCGCAGAACCGTGTCTGGGTCGGAGATGCCGCACAGCGGGCCGAGAGCGAACAGGTTTTCGTACTCCATGCGCACGCCTCGCTCACCGGATGACACATGGAAAATGTGTTCGCAGCCGATAGTGCAGGCGGC
The DNA here is from genome assembly GCA_020426325.1 of Planctomycetaceae bacterium. Lineage (GTDB taxonomy): Bacteria > Planctomycetota > Planctomycetia > Planctomycetales > Planctomycetaceae > JAHBXU01. The sequence goes on from JAGQQG010000076.1 coordinate 24,988, forward strand.
ACAACTGGAGCGGGTTCGTTGGTGAGTGGCCGAGATAGTCTCCGGCGCGAGTCGTTCGGCTTCTGCAAACTCGCTCTGCTGAAAGTTGCGAGTTGGCAGTGTGCCGAGTCGGTTGAAGGTCAACAGATTGCTGACGGTCCCCAGTTCGCGGTACTTGGCCGTCGCTGGGCCGAACGACTTGCGGGAAAGGTCTTTGCTGTAGGCGAAGAGAGCATCGGGATGGGAGTATTCCGTCTGGCGATCACCAGTGACTGCAATTGCTTTGAGGTTCTTTGATCCCATAACGGACCCGAGTCCGCCACGCCCTGCATGCCGCCCATCGTTCGAGATGGTCGCGTAACGCACGAGGTTCTCCCCCGCTGGTCCGATCGCAGCAACGTGGTATTGTTTGCCGAGTCGTTCTCGGAGACGTTCGGAGGCTTTCGTACTGCTGATCCCCCAAAGGTTGCCTGCTGGTTCAAACCTGACAGAATCCGGCTCGATAACAAGACACGTAGGCGAGGCCGATTGGCCCATGATCACGATCGCGTCGTAGCCCGTCTTCTTGCCGGCGATCGCGAAGTGCGAAGAAGAGAGCGAGTCGTTGATACGTTGAGTCAATGGTGACTTCGCCATAACGGCGAACTTGGCAGACGTCGTCAAGGGACTGCCGACGAGAGGGCTGAACACGAAGAGGAGCGATGCTTCTGGCGAGAACGGGTCAACAACATCAGGCGTATTATGCAAGAGGAGCCACGTCCCGAGGCCGCTGCCGCCGATGAACTGTCGCAACACGTCCGGCGGCAGTTGGCGCACAACACTCTGCTGCGTTGTCAGATCGACTTGCAGGTAGCGTCCATGATAGCCGGCAGGAATGTCAGACATGGAACGATCGTTCTGCATACCACAACGGATTTGGAGTGAGTCGTGCCCTGTTCAGGAGGAGCGGATTTGTCCGTTGGCAGCATCAGGTCTGCTGCGGTTCGCATCACTGGATATTCCGAGAGACGACAAGTATCGGAAATGGCTGGTCCAACAAAAGGCTGAATTGCTCTAATGATCCACGTGGCCTGAGTCTATCAGGACCATGCCAGAGAAGACTGGCAACTCCGTCAGCGACGTTCGATTATGATTGGAGACCGGAGTGGTTTCCACCCATGATAAGGCTGTTCGTGTGGGAGAGATTTCAGTGAGATGAGACGTTCTGGATGAATCGCGACATGATGCCCAGCCCTGACTTGATGTTGACCACCGTTCCAACAGCGACGCTGCAACCAGAAATGAGATTCTCAAGCACACATTACTGGCCTCGATGACCATGCATGACTGAAGTCAAATCCGCCCGATTGTAAGTTGCACGCAATTCCCGATCCTTTCGAGAACATTCGAATGACATCGTCAATAACAAGGCATCACGATGTCCGCATGCGAGGGTTTGCGGCACGTTCGACGGTTGAGGAGGCCATCCACTGGGTTGATGCACATGTATCAAGGCTGGCTTCCGTCAAAGAACCGCTGGAGAGTGCCCATGGTCGGGTGCTGGCTGAGGACGTGATTGCGGCATTGAATGTGCCTGCTTTCGATCGGTCGGCCATGGACGGCTATGCGGTCCATGCGGAGGAGACTTCGGGAGCAGGGATGTACAACCCGTTGTCATTCAAGTTGATCGGCCAGTCGCTGCCGGGGCGGGCGTGTGACGTGACCGTCGAGCCTGGCACGGTCGTCCGCATCATGACCGGAGCCCCGATGCCTGCTGGTGCTAATGGGGTCGTGCCGGTTGAGTTGACACGTGAGAGCAATGGACAGGTCGAGGTGACCGAGCCTGTCGCCGTGGGGAAGCATGTCGGTCGGGTGGGAGAGGACATCGGCAGCGGAACGACTGTCCTGTCAGCTGGTCGACGACTGCGGCCGCAGGATGTCGCTGTCTTGGCCTCCATCGGCGCGACAGAGGTGCCGGTCGTTTCTCAGCCGCGAGTGAGAATCATCGTCACCGGGAACGAACTTGTGCGACCAGGTGAGGCACGTGCCGAGCATCAGATTTACGAAGCGAACTCGTATCTTTTAAGTGGTCTCGTCACGCGTGACGGTGGACACCTGACTTCGATTGAGCATGTTCCTGATCAGCGAGATGCGATCCTGAGGGCATTGACGGCTCCGGGAGCTGATGTGATGCTGGTGTCCGGCGGATCGAGTGTGGGCGCGGAGGACCATGCGCCGTCGCTGGTAGCGGAAGCGGGCGAGTTGGTCATTCATGGGATTGCCATGCGGCCGTCGAGTCCTACCGGGATCGGACGCATCGGCGAAGCGATCGTGTTCCTGCTGCCGGGGAATCCGGTCTCGTGTCTGTGCGCGTACGACTTCTTTGCTGGTCGTGCCATTCGCCATTTGGGAGGACGTTCGCCGGACTGGCCGTATCGCCGGTCGAGCGAGACGCTCGCCCGCAAACTGGTGTCGGTGGTGGGACGGACGGATTACTGTCGCGTCCGTCAGACGGCAGAGGGGATCGTACCACTGGCAGTCAGCGGGGCATCGATCCTCTCGTCGACAACGCGAGCCGATGGTTTTGTGATTCTCCCACCAGAGTCAGAGGGGATCGCACCAGGGAAGTCCGTCGATGTCCTCTGGTACGACCAGCCGTGAGGGGGACTTTTGAGCAAGAGTGCCGGGAAGTTCTCGGACAGACCTACACTGATACTTCGGAAGGGATAACCGCAGAGGACGCGGAGTGCGCGGAGAATCGTGAGTCGACCACCTCTGCGCTCTCCGCGTCCTCTGCGGTTTAATCAATGCCTTACGATCGAGTGACTCGGCGCGAGTGCTTCGATTTGGGGGATGTCGAAGTGTTGCAGCAGACCGAAGGTGAACTGGTTGACGCCTTTCTCGAAGGAGATGTCTTCTCGGATGGGTTGCTTCAGGCTCTCTTGTGCCTCGAAGAGATGTGTCGACTTGATGGCTTTGGGTTCCAGGGCGGCTGCGATCAGGGCCGGTTGCGTCATAAACGTCCCGTGAGCGTGAACACTGACAGCTGCTCCTCGGAATTGCTCGCGGCTCCAGCGGGCGATGGCGGCCAATTGTGAGGCCTGCACGCCGACGGGGCGTTCGCCGACGGTTTGCAGGATGAGCGCGAAGAGATAGTCCCTCTCGCGCGGATGGCACTCGCCGCAGTACCAGAGATCGGGGACGAGGACACGCTTGCCGTCCGACAACTGCTGTTCGATGGCCTGAGTGAGTGACGCTCGACTATCCGCTGCGATCAGGATCACCGCCTCCGTGGCTTTGCCTCGTGAGAGTTCGACAACGGGAACACTCCATGCATTGTCACACTTCAAACGCCAAGTTGTGATACTCGTCCCGTCGACTTCCCCGCCCGCTTCCGCCTGGGCCTCGACGGCATACTCGCGGTAACGGACAAGTTCGCTTAACAGCTTGCGTCTGTCCTTCTGCCACTTCACAAGATCAACGGGATCAGACGGGACTGCGGACGTCTCGGGCAGTCCCTGCATCGCGGCAATGGCAAGTGAGTTCAGCGTCGCGTTGTCGTCCGGCAGTGGTACGTGCAGCTCTTCGGGCGTCTTGATGTCGTCTCCACAAGGGATCTCGACGGATGAGTAGGTGTCGTCGTCGGGGAAGAACGCACGTCCTATCAGACCGTAGAGCGCTTCGCGATTCTCTTGCAGGAAGTTGTGCGTGCCCGGGTCCGCGTTCACATGGGAAGTGAGAAGATCAGTCTTGCCGTAGAGGCGATAGATCGGCTGGGCCGCTTCCAACAGCGGAGGCAGAGCCGTCGCGGAGACGAAGCAACAGTTGTCCTGTGCGTTGTACGTGAGTAGTGCCGGTCGCGGAGCGAGCAGTCCCGTCAGCTGCTTGTAGTCTGCATAGAGTGCAAAGTCGGAGGGCGTCTGCTCCGAGTCGCCCAGGTCCGCAAAGGTCTGGAGGCGAGTGGACAGACTGGAGTAACCGGCAACCGGATTCGCCATTGTCACTCTTGTGTCGAGAGACGAAATGATGATCGTCTGCCAGCCGCCGCCGGACAGACCTGCGACACCCACACGCGAGGGGTCAGCGTTTTCGAGCGAGAGGAGCACGTCGAGGCCCCGCTTCATGGTGAGGTAGAAAGGTGCCAGTCCGCTGATGCCGCACAGGTCGAGTTGGTTCAAGCGTCCGTGTCCATTGCCGGGCACGTTGAGCTGGCCCATGCGAATCCACTCGACGTTGAGAGCGATGATGCCCCGCCTGGCCTGATTGATGCAGCGGATCTGTTTGTAGTTGGCCTGTTTACCTTTGCCGTCATGTCCATTGACGTTCATGAAGACCGGTACTTTGCCCTCCAGCTTCTCTGGCAGATAGAGGATGGCAGGCACCCAAAAGCCGGGAACCGCTTCGTAACGCAGCTTCTGCATACGATAGCCCGTCTCACCGGGGATGGCGTCCAGCATCTCGACGTTGACGGGCCCCTCAACCCAGGAGTCGGGCACGCCTCGCAGCATGATGTTGTTGAGTACATCGCTGCGAATCTGCTCCGCGTAAGCCTCCCATTCCGCCAGTGTCGAACATGCTGGCATGGGCGGGACCTGGGGAGCGACGAAACGGATCGTTTCTCCCTGAGTCGTGTTCACGTCCAGAATGGGCTCTTTGAGCAGCGTTTCAATGGGATCGCCGGCGCTGGTGAGTGCGGGTTGCAACAACAGGACGACGCAGCCAATCAGGCAAACTCTCAAACACATGGACATGAAACGTCTCACATCAGAAATGAATCACTTGAATGAATGCAGGATGTCAATCTTCACCCGCTTGTCCGCTGCCGACCTTGTATGCAGTGGTCGTCGCAAGGAACCCCCACAAGAGGTCGAAGGGGCTAAACAAGTCACCCAACCCCAGCTGTCCCCCGCCATCGACAACGCGAGCAAGCAGGTAGAGCAGCAGCTTTGGAAGCGTGATCGAAAGTAGTGCAATCACCGCAGCCAAGAGGCCGCTCAGGTCGCCGACAAGGTGGTCGCGCGAACTGAGGAGCACCCCGAAGCCGACGAGCCCACCGATACCCCACGCCAGGATGCCAAGCTCATAACCGGTGGCGATCACGATACCGATCCACGCGACAGCGCCGATCACAGCTGCGACACTTCCACCCATCAACGCGAAGACGATGGAAACAGCGGTGCTCTGCTGTTGAGCGTATGGGTTCTTTTTCTTTCGCTTTTTCTTCGGGGGAGATGCAGGCGCTTGCCGTTCAACGCTTCGTGGTGGCGGCTTGGGGATTTCTCTGGATTCGTATGTATCGAGATCGTCGGACAGCCAGTCGTCTTCCGGGAGCGACGCAGGTGCCTTGTGCGGTCTTTGACGTTTCGCAATCGGTTTTCGAGGTTTCTCTTGGGATAGTGCTGACGAAGGTCGAGAGCGGCCTTGCCCGACCGGCTGTGCCGTCTTTTGATCTGGTGCTGTCGGTGTTTTGTTCGTACGGCGTGCGAGCGGCTTTTGTGAGGGCGACTTGTGGCCTGGTAACTGTTGCGTGTCGGACATCACCGCAAGATCGACTGTGGAGATGCCCGATTGCTTAACGACAAATGGCTCCGAACAGGACGGGCAGCGTGCCTTCTTGCCCAGGAAGTTTGGATCCTTGAATTTCAGTCGTGCTTCACAGTGGGGACAAATCGAAAGAATGGATGTCGACATCACCGGCCCTCACCAGAGATAGTTCATCAGACAACATGCACACCAGCA